>NZ_AJHH01000189.1 GCF_000256565.1 Herbaspirillum lusitanum P6-12
GGCGCCGCCAAGCAATCGATTACCAGCGCGCTGATGCAAGGTCCGGAGTCGGCCTTCGACCTGGGCGAAGACGTCGCCAAGGTAATCTATCAACCGATCCTGCGCAGCTACCGCCTGACGGTGGACCAGATGGCGATCCTTGAACCGGGCCTGTCCGAAACCGTTTGCGCCACCTTGCTTTACGCGATGAAGCAGGCCATGGATGAGACCGTGCGTCGCGGCGTGCCCGAAGAAGCCGCGCGCGATTTCCTGCTGGGCCACATGAACATTCTGGGCGCGGTGATCTTCAAGGAAATCCCCGGCGCGTTTTCGGACGCCTGCAACAAAGCAATCCAGAACGGCTTGCCGCGCCTGTTGCGCGACGACTGGCTGAAGGTATTCGAGCACGACGAAATCGCCGAAAGCATCCGCCGTATCACCTGAGCACCTGAGCACCTGCAACCGCAGGCATCCGTGGCGATCGTTGCCACGGATGCACACGATTTTCAGCGAGTACACATCAGCGAGTAAAACATGGAACGCATCTACGCCAGCTATTGGCTGGAAACCGGCGATGATCCCGCCCGCGCCGCCGAGGTCATCGCCGGCGAACAATCGAGCGGCACTTTCGTCGCCTTGCCGACGGAGACGCCCGAACTGAAAGAACGCTCCGGTGCACGTGTCGAGCGCCTCACCATCCTCGGTCACAGCAAACAACCCAGCTTGCCGGGCGGCATGCCTTCGCAGCGCTACACCCAGTGCGAACTGGAGATTTCCTGGCCGCTGGAAAACCTCGGCCCCTCACTGCCCAACCTGATGGCGACCATCGCGGGCAATCTGTTCGAGTTGCGCCAGGTGTCCGGCCTGCGCCTGACCGGTCTGCGTTTGCCGCCGGCGTTCGCCCAGGCTTATCAGGGACCGGCTTTCGGTATCGCCGGCACGCGTCGCCTGACCGGCGTGATGCACGGTCCGCTGATCGGCACCATCATCAAACCGAGCATCGGCCTGTCGGTTGACGAGACCGTACAGCAAGTACGTGAACTGGTCGCCGGCGGCGTTGACTTCATCAAGGATGACGAATTGCAGGCCGATGGCGCACGCTGCCCCTTCGATGAACGCGTGCGCGGCGTGATGCGGGTCATCAACGCGCACGCCGAGCGGACCGGGAAAAAAGTCATGATGGCCTTCAACCTGACCGGCGATCTCGACCAGATGCGCCGGCGCCATGATCTGGTGCTGGCCGAAGGCGGCACCTGCGTGATGGCCAGCCTCAATTCGATCGGCCTGATCGGTTTGCAGGAGCTGCGCCGTCATGCTCAACTGCCGATCCACGCGCATCGCGCCGGCTGGGGTTACCTGACGCGCTGTCCGCAGCTGGGCTGGGACTACGCGCCGTGGCAGATGCTGTGGCGTCTGGCCGGCGCCGATCACATGCACGTCAACGGCCTGCGCAACAAATTCAGCGAACCCGACGACAGCGTCATCGCCGCAGCGCGTTCGGTGCTCAGCCCGGTGATGCCGGAAGCGCCGCTGCCGGCCATGCCGGTATTCAGCTCGGGGCAGACCGGTTTGCAGGCGGCCGACACCTATCGCGCCATCGGTTGCGCGGATCTGATCCATACCGCCGGCGGCGGCATCTTCGGCCATCCGCACGGCGTCTCGGCGGGCGTCGAAGCCTTGCGCGAATCCTGGGTGGCGGCGATGGAGGACGTGCCGCTGGAACGTCATGCCGAACGCCATCCTGCCTTGCAGGCCGCACTCGGTTTCTGGAAATAAGTGCGCTGCTCATGAACACAGACGGAAACGAAAACGCTTTGCCGGCAGGATTGCTGCTGGCGTATTACGGCGACGATTTCACCGGGTCGACCGATGCGATGGAAGTGATGGCGGCCGCAGGTTTGCCTACGGTGCTGTTCCTGCAGACACCCGACCTCGCCATGCTGCAACGTTTTCCGGACGTGCGCTGCATCGGCATCGCCGGTTCCTCGCGCGGCCGCTCGCCGGCATGGATGGATGAGCATCTGCCGCAGGCGTTCTCGCAACTGGCGGCGCTGCGTCCGCCGCTGATGCAATACAAGGTGTGCTCGACGTTCGACTCGTCCGCGACGACCGGCTCCATCGGTCGCGCCATCGATCTGGGCGTAGCGCACATGCCGGGCATATGGTCGCCGATGATAGTCGGCGCGCCGCGGTTAAAACGTTATCAACTGTTCGGCAACCTGTTTGCCGCCGTCCCAAAATACGGCGTCGGCTATCGCCTCGATCGTCATCCGACCATGGCGCGCCATCCAGTCACGCCGATGGCCGAGTCGGATTTACGCCGTCATCTGGCGCTGCAGACGCAACGCCGCATCCAGCTGATGGACATGGTCCAGTTGCGCGATGGCGCGGCAACGGACGCGCAGTACCTGGCGCGTCTCAAGGGCGCGGATACGCCGGTCGTCATGCTGGACGTGCTCGACGAAGAGACGCTGCGCGAAGCCGGTCGGCTGGTGTGGGAGCAGCGCGGCGCGGGCGTGTTCAGCGCATCGTCGTCCGGGCTGCAGTATGCGCTGACGTCGTACTGGCGTTCGCGCGGCTGGATTGCAGAAAAAACTTCCTTGCCGAAAGCCGGGCCGGTCCCTGTCATCGCCGCCGTCAGCGGAAGTTGCTCGCCGGTGACGGCCGGGCAGATCGCCTGGGCGCGTACGCATGGATTTGCAGTGGAACGACTGGACTTGGCGGCGGTGCTCGGCGCGGATGAATTATA
>NZ_AJHH01000190.1 GCF_000256565.1 Herbaspirillum lusitanum P6-12
GAGGGTGGCGATTGCCGGCGGGGACAGTTCAGGCGAGGTGGCCGGCGCCCTCGACATCAGCGCGCTCAGCGTGTGCGCCGCCATGTCGCCGGGCGCACCCTTGTGTCGCGCCTGGTCGGATAATCCGCGTCGCGACGGGCTGGAAGTGGTTCTCAAGGGCGGGCAGGTCGGCGCACGCAGCTTTTTCGGCGATGTGCTTGAAGGTGCGTCGCCGGTTTCCGCGTGATCCTGGCCTGATTCGTGAGCGAGGGCAGTAAAATTGATGTGCTAAAGTCCCATATCAATTTTCATTCACGCCTTATTCAAGCTGACGCAATGACGCAAGCCATGCCGGAAACCATACAGCGACGCAAGTTATATCAGGAAGTCCTGGAACGCCTGATGGAGCGCATCCATAGCGGCGAACTGCCGCCCGGGTCGCAGCTGCCGTCGGAACGCGAACTGATGGAGCAGTACGGCGTCGGCCGCCCTGCGGTGCGCGAAGCGCTGCAGGCGATGGAGCGCTCCGGCTTTGTCGAGATCGCCCACGGCGAGCGCGCGCGTGTCGTCGATCCGACCGCCGACCGGCTGATCGCCCAGATCGCCATCGGCGCCCAGCATTTGCTGCGCACCAAGCCCGCCATGCTGGGACATCTCAAGGAAGCCCGCGTCCTGCTCGAAACCAGCACCGCCCGCATGGCCGCCGAGCGCGCCACGGAAGAACAGATCGCACGCCTGCGCCTGAGCATTGCGCAGCACCGCGCGTCCATGGTCAACCTGGAAGAGTTCATCGAACGCGACATGGCCTTTCATCGCGAGATCGCCGACATCAGCGGCAATCCTCTTTTTCCGTCCATCGTCGAATCGATGTTCAAGTGGGCCGGAGAGTTTTATTTCACGCTGGTGCGGGCGCCGGGTGCGGAAGAACTCACGCTGGCCGAACACCAGCGTATCGTCGACGCCATCGCCGCCCATGACGGCGATGCCGCGGCAGAGGCAATGCGCAGTCACCTGATGCGCGCCAACGCGCTGTATCGGGAACTCGGGCAGCAGTAAGAGCAAGCAATAATCTGCCAGGAAATCTCTTCAAGCGCGGATCAGCGCCACCAACGCTTGCGCCAGTTCATTATCCTTGTCGGCCAGTTTACTGATCACATCCAGATGGTGGCCGTCGGCCAGCCTGACTTGCCGTACCGGGAATCCGGCCGCCTGCAAGGCCAGTCCATATGCCGCCAACTGACGATGGAATTCGGTGGATTCGGCGCCGCCGGCGGTTAGCACCACCGGTATCGGCAGCCGCGGCAAATGATGCAACGGACTGAATTGCCGTACCTGGAGCTGATCCAGTTGCAGCGCCTCATTCAGATAACACAGTCGGATCGGCTCCAGGTCATAGAGCCCGCTGACGCCGCACAATCCCTTCACGACATTGTCCGGTAATCCGGCATCGCGCCATTCGGTCGCCGCCACCATGGCCGCCAGATGGCCGCCTGCCGAGTGTCCGGCGACATAGATGTCGTCGGCATTGAAGCCCAGTTGCGCCGCCTGTCGATACAGCCACGAGACCGCCAGGCGCACGTCGCCGACGATCTCGGACATGTCGACCTCGGGAGCCAGCCGGTAATTGATCATGGCCACGGCGATGCCGGCCTCGTGGCAAGGCCCGGCCAGGTGGCTGAAGTCGTCTTTGTCCAGCGAGCGCCAGTAGCCGCCGTGGATGAACACCAGCAAGGGCGCATCGGCCTGCGCCGCCGGGAAATAGTCCAGCGCCTGCAGGCGATGCGTGCCGTAATGCAGGTTGGTGCGCACTTCATGCTGCTGCCGATACGCGCGCGCGGTTTCATTCCAGCTGTCGAAGATATCCTGAAAGCGCGGAATGCCGGCGCGTACATTGTATTGGCGGTCGAGCTGATCGCGGTCGTAGTGCAGGTAATGCTTCATCGCGCCTCCTGGATCCTGTTTTTCTATTGTTCTGCAAAGTGCTCGGAAATGAATCCGCGCAGCCATTGGTTGCCTTCGTCCTGGTTGAAGCGGCGGTGCCAGAAGATATTGGTCTGCAGCGACGGCAGCCGCAAGGGCGGACGAATGTATTGTAGGTTGAACGGTTGCGCCGCGCTCTCGGCGAGTTTCTGCGGCACCGTCACGATCAGGTCGGTAGTGCTGACGATGTAGGGTACGGCAGTGAAATGCGGCACGCGGAAATTGACGTTGGTGCGGATGCCGGCCTTTTCCAGGTTCTGGTTGATGCGGTCGTACGGACTCTCCAGCGAGGACACCACCAGATGCTGCGCCGCCAGGAAATCCTTCATCGTCACCGTCTTGCCGCTCAGCGGATGACCCTGGCGGAACATGCTTACATAGTTCTGGCGAAACAGCCGGCGCTGGTACAGCGCGCCCGAGACGTTGTCGAAGGCGCCGATGGCGAGATCGACGCGACCGGATTCCATCTCGCTCTTGAGGTCGATGGCGCCGGCGCGCACCGTGCTGATCTGGATGCCGGGTGCGAGCCGGGCGCAGGTCTCGATCAGCAGCGGCATGAAATACACCTCGCCGACGTCGGTCATGGCGATCGTGAAATGGCGCGCGCTGCCGGCCGCCGAAAACGCTTCCTGCCGGTTCAACGCCTTCGACACATGCATCAGCGCCGCCGCCACCGGGTCCGCCAGTTGCTGCGCGAACGGCGTCGGCTGCATGCCTTGTGCGGTGCGTACGAACAACTCGTCGCCGAAGGTGCGGCGCAGGCGCGCCAGCGCATTGCTGACGGCCGGCTGCGACAGGTTCAGGCGCCGCGCCACCGAGGAAATCTGGCGATCCTGGAAGACTTCCTGAAACACCACCAGCAGGTTGAGGTCGATATCTTTGGGTTCGATCATGCGGTCGTGATGTCCTTCTTACTATTATTCACAATATCAATGGACTACATTTACCCATTTATATCGTAAAAGCCGGATCATTGCAGCATTCATAAAAAAATGCGGCGTCACCCGGCACATTGTCATGCGGGCAAGTCGCGACCATCCACAATCATTCAGGAGGAGCAAGGATGCAATCCGCCGTCATCAATGTCGACCAGGTCGTCGAGCAGAGCCGGTTCGGCCCCTTTCAATTCGGACTGCTGCTGCTGTGCGGCCTGTGCCTGATCATCGACGGGTTCGACATCCAGGCCATGGGTTACGTCGCGCCCGCCATCATCGGCGACTGGCACGTCAACAAGGCCAGCCTGGGCCCGGTATTCGGTGCCGGCCTGTTCGGCATGCTGCTCGGTTCGCTGGTGCTTACGCCCGTGGGCGACAAGTACGGCCGCCGGCCGGTGCTGATCATTTCCACCTTCTTCTTCGCCGTCTGCATGCTGCTGACCACGCGCGTGCAGACCATCGATGAATTGCTGATCCTGCGCTTCATCACCGGCTTCGGCCTCGGCAGCATCATGCCCAATGCGATGGCGCTGGTCGGCGAATTCAGCCCGAACAGCTCGCGCGTGACGCGCATGATGCTGGTGTCGTGCGGCTTTACGGTCGGTGCAGCGGTCGGCGGCTTCGTCAGCGCGGCACTGATCCCGGCGTTCGGCTGGCGTTCGGTATTCCTGGTCGGCGGCCTGATCCCGGCGGCGCTGGGCGTGGCGATGCTGCTGTGGTTGCCGGAATCGATCCAGTTCCTGGTGCTGCGCAAGCGTCCGATGAAACAAGTGGCGCGCTGGCTCAACAAGGTGCAACCCGGTTTGCAGGTCACTGAAAGCAGCACCGTGGTCGTCAAGGAAGCCCGCAACGACGGCATGCCGGTAGCGGAGCTGTTCCGCGACGGTCGCGCCGGCGTCACGCTGCTGCTGTGGCTGATCAGCTTCATGAACCTGATCAACCTGTATTTCCTGTCCAACTGGTTGCCGACGCTGATCAAGGATGCCGGCTATTCGACCGGCGCCGCGGTGCTGATCGGCACGTCGCTGCAAGTCGGCGGCATCGTCGGCACGCTGACGCTGGGCTGGTTCATCAATCGTTTCGGTTTCACCCGCGTGCTGGGCAGCTGCTTCGTGGTGGCGTGCGTCTTCATCGCGCTGATCGGCCATGTGGCCGCCACGCCGGTTCTGCTGTTCATCTGCGTGGTGGTGGCCGGCTTCTGCGTGGTGGGCGGGCAGCCTGCAGTGAATGCGCTGGCCGGTACTTTTTACCCGACCCAGCTGCGCTCGACCGGCATCGGCTGGGCGCTCGGCATCGGCCGCGTCGGCTCGGTGCTGGGGCCGGTCATCGGCGGCCAGCTGATCGCCATGCAATGGGCCAACGGTTCGCTGTTCATGGCCGCTGCTGTGCCGGCGATCGTGTCGGCGCTGATGGTGGCGCGCCTGCATTGGTATCGCCCGCAATAGTTCAGGAATCAGTTTTTTGAGAAGGACGCATCATGAATACGCGTGCAGAATCTTTCATCGCCAAGGCTGCGATCAACACGGTGGGTTACCAGTCTGGCTTTGGTAATGAATTCGCGACCGAGGCGCTGCCCGGCGCATTGCCTGCCAACCAGAACTCTCCTCAGCAAGTCGCCTACGGCCTGTATGCCGAGCAGTTGTCCGGCACCGCCTTCACCGCGCCGCGCGGCCACAACCGTCGTTCGTGGCTGTACCGGATTCGTCCGGCGGCGATGCATGCGCCGTTCGAGCGCATGAGCAACGGCCTGATCGATCGCTTCGACGACGCCGAGACGCCGCCCAACCAGTACCGCTGGGATCCGCATGCCATGCCGGACGCGCCCACCGATTTTGTGGCGGGCCTGATCACCATGGCCGGCAACGGTTCGCCCGATGCGCAGACCGGCTGTGCGATTCATTTGTACGCGGCCAACCAGTCGATGACCGACAGCTATTTTTATTCCGCCGACGGCGAATTGCTGATCGTGCCGCAAGCCGGTCGCCTGCAACTGCTGACCGAACTGGGCGCCATCGACATCGAGCCGCAGGAAATCGCGGTGATTCCGCGCGGCGTGCGTTTCCAGGTCAAGCTGCCCGACGGTTCCGCGCAGGGTTACGTTTGCGAAAATTTCGGCGCGCTGCTGCGCTTGCCCGATCTCGGCCCGCTCGGCTCCAACGGCCTGGCAAATCCGCGCGACTTTTTGACGCCGCATGCCTGGTACGAAGACCGCGAAGGCGACTTCAGGCTGATCGCCAAATTCGGCGGCAACCTGTGGCAGGCGAAGATCGGCCATTCGCCGCTGGACGTGGTGGCGTGGCACGGCAACTACGCGCCGTACAAATACGACCTGCGCCGTTTCAACACCATCGGCTCCATCAGCTACGACCATCCGGATCCGTCGATCTTCCTCGTGTTGCAGGCGCAGAGCGACACGCCGGGCGTGGATACGCTGGACTTCGTGATCTTCCCGCCGCGCTGGCTGGCGGCGGAAAACACCTTCCGTCCGCCGTGGTTCCATCGCAACGTGGCGAGCGAATTCATGGGCCTGATCCACGGCGTGTACGATGCCAAGGCCGAAGGCTTCCGTCCCGGCGGCGCCAGCCTGCACAATTGCATGACCGGCCACGGCCCCGACGGCGCCACGTTCGAGAAGGCCATTCGCAGCGACACCAGCAAGCCGGACAAGGTCGGCGACACCATGGCCTTCATGTTCGAGACGCGCAACATCATCAAGCCGACGCGCCACGCGCTGAGTTCGCCGACGCTGCAAAAGAACTATTACCAGTGCTGGATGGATATCAACAAGCACTTCAATCCACAACATCGTCCGGAGCAACAATGAGCATCACCCTGAATGAAACCCACGACGCCGGCCTGCGCAGCTGGGTCGTCTCGGCCAATGCCGCCGGCAATGATTTTCCGATCCAGAATTTGCCGTACGGCGTGTTCCGCAGGAAGGGCCGGGGAAGCGAGGAAGTGTTTCGTGCCGGCGTGGCCATCGGCGACAGCATCCTCGACCTGCGTGCGGCGTTCGAAAGCGGGGCCTTCGCCGGCTTCGGCGAGACCGTGCACAAGGCCATCGTTGCTGCCACCGCAGGGAGCAACCTGAATCCGCTGATGGAGCTCGATGCCGCAGCATGGTCGGCCCTGCGCCTGGCCCTGTCGACGCTGCTGCGCGAAGCTTCGGTGCATCAGTCGCAACTGGAAGCGGCGTTGGTGCCGCAGACGCAAGCCGAACATGCCTTGCCGGCGCAGATCGGCGACTACACCGATTTCTATACCTCGATCCATCATGCCACCGCGATCGGCAAGCTGTTCCGTCCCGACAATCCGCTGCTGCCGAATTACAAATGGGTGCCGATCGGCTATCACGGCCGCTCGTCCTCGATCGCGGTGTCGGGCCAGCAGTTCCGCCGTCCGCTCGGCCAGCTCAAGCCGCCGACGTCCGACACGCCGGTGTTCGGCGCCTGCAAGCGTCTCGACTATGAAATGGAAGTCGGCGTCTTCATGGGCCATGGCAACGCCATCGGCGACGCCATCGGCATCGGCGCCGCCGAGTCGCACGTGTTCGGCCTGTGCTTGTTGAACGACTGGTCGGCGCGCGACGTGCAGGCGTGGGAATACCAGCCGCTCGGTCCTTTCCTGGCGAAGAATTTCGCCTCGACGATTTCGCCGTGGATCGTCACGCTGGAAGCGCTGGCGCCGTATCGCGCCGCGTGGACGCGCGACGCCGCCGATCCGCAGCCGCTGGCTTATCTCGATGCACCGGACTTGCGCGAGCACGGCGCCTTCGACATCCAGCTGGAAGTGCTGTTGCAAACCAAGGCCATGCGCGACGCCGGCACTGCGCCGCAACGTCTGTCGCTGGGCAATTTCCGCGATGCCTACTGGACCGTGTCGCAACTGGTGGCGCACCACACCGTCGGCGGCTGCAACCTGCGCGCGGGCGACCTGCTCGGTTCGGGCACGCTGTCGGGACCGACGCCGGAATCGGCCGGCTCGCTGCTGGAGCTGACTGCCGGCGGCAAGCAGTCGATCAGCCTGGACAACGGCGAAACGCGCATCTTCATCGAAGACGGCGATACCGTCGTCATGCGCGGCTGGGCCGGCCGCGAAGGCCTGCCGCGCATCGGCTTCGGCGAGGTCGCGGGCACCGTGCTGCCGGCGCGCGCGATTTAACATCAGGAGACGGCGACCATGACGATACATCTCTACAGCTATTTCCGCAGCTCGGCATCGTACCGCGTGCGGATCGCCCTGCATCTCAAAGGCCAGTCCTACGACACCGTGCCGGTGCATCTTCTCAACAACGGCGGCGAGCAATATGCGCCGGCATTCAGCGCCTTGAATCCTCAGTCGCTGGTGCCGGTGATGGAGGAAGAAGGGCGCCACATCACGCAGTCGCTGGCGATCCTGGAATATCTGGAAGAACGCTTCCCGACGCCGGCGCTGCTGCCGCCGGGTTTGCTGGACCGCGCCCACGTGCGCGAGATTTCGCTGGCGCCTGCGACATCCATCCGCTCAACAATCTGCGCGTGCTGCGCATGCTCAAGCAGGAGCTGGGCGTGAGTGACGAGGTCAAGCAACAGTGGATCCAGCATTGGATCGCGCTCGGCTTCGGCGCGCTGGAGAAGCAGTTGGCGGCCAGTCCGCGGCGCGGCCGTTTCTGTTTCGGCGAGTGATCGCCTGCGACATCCATCCGCTCAACAATCTGCGCGTGCTGCGCATGCTCAAGCAGGAGCTGGGCGTGAGTGACGAGGTCAAGCAACAGTGGATCCAGCATTGGATCGCGCTCGGCTTCGGCGCGCTGGAGAAGCAGTTGGCGGCCAGTCCGCGGCGCGGCCGTTTCTGTTTCGGCGAGTCGCCGACCATGGCCGATTGCTGTCTGGTCCCGCAGATCTTCAATGCCCGGCGATTCAATGTCGACATGACGCTTTATCCGACGCTGGTTGCGATTGAGGAAAATTGCAACGCGCTGAAGGCATTTCAGATGGCGCAACCTTCGGCGCAACCGGATGCGGCGTAATTTCTTGTAGCCTCGTTCGAGGTGGTTTTCGGCGGCGCAGAAATAAAAAAGTGAAAAAAGCGCCGTCGGCAATTTCCTCCCTGAATCTGTCCTGAACATCCGTCCGGCGCAATGCCATTGCCGGTTCTCGGTGATGCCTGTTGGAAATTTACCAAAGTTTTGTCGCCTGGACGTGCCGCGCATCCTGGAAATGGCGGGGGCGCCAGAGATTGCCGGTATAATTTTCTGCGCTATCGATAATAAAAAAAGACGCACAAGTTCCGATGGTAAAAAAGCAATATTGCAGGCGCTGGCAGCGTCTGCCCATAAAAC
>NZ_AJHH01000191.1 GCF_000256565.1 Herbaspirillum lusitanum P6-12
ACGGCGACGGCCGGATGCGTGCAGGTCGGCCGATGTTCATCACTCCATTCTCACGCATGCGCGACGCTGTTTCCGGGGGGCGGTTTTTCTTCGCTGGGGTTCAAGTATGCAAGTGGTCAGCCGACCTTATCGCTGGGCGATTTACGGTTTGCTGGTGGTCGTGATCGCCGCCGGTATCGGGCTGTTTTTCGCCATGGCGCGCACGGCCAGGGATATTCGTGCGTCGACGATGCCGCTGCTGCAGGAAAAAATCCCCACGCTGCGCCACCTGTCCGATTTTGAAAGTGCACTGCTGCGTTACCAGCTGGCGCTTAACAAGTATTACGTCGCTTCCATCGGCCGCGACCGCTTCGATACGCTGGAAACCCAGATCAGCGAAGAAATGGCCGACAACTTCGATTACGTACGGCGCGATTTGCAGCAGGCTGCGGAGATGGGCAACCTGCGCGTCAACTATGACGCCGTGCTGGCGATGGGCCCGGCACTCGAAAAAATCATGCTGGCGCCGCCGGTCAGCCGGGAAAAAGTGCGCCTGCTGCTAGGCGAACTCAACGTCAAGACCAACAACATCCGCGACCTGCTCGACAAGGCCAAGCACGACGTTGAGGCCGGCGTCTACGAAGTGGGCGACATGGCCAACAGCGGCGTCGACGAAATTTCGCGGCTGGTGCATATTTATAGCGTCGGTATGCTGCTGACCGCCTTGTTCATGATGTATCACGTGTGGGCGCGCTTCCGTTCGGAGAACGTGCTGGCCTTCCAGGCGGCGCACGATCCGTTGACCGGCCTGGCGCACCGCGGCTCGTTTGAGCGTCGCCTCAAGACGATGGCGGACCAGCCGCATACGGTGGTGCTGGGCATGATCGACCGTTTTGAGCGCGTCGTCGGCGGTCTCGGCCATGCCTTCGGTGATCGGCTGATGCAGGAAATGGCGACCCGCATCAAGCGCGCGGCCGAACGCCACGGCGGCGAAGTGTTCCGCCTCAACGGCGCCAATGTGGCGATCCTGTACAAGTCCCATGGCGACAATGTCAGCTTCCAGGAAGCCCTGTCGAGCTTGCAGGAATACATGCGCCAGCCATTTGAGTTCGGCCAGCACGAGATTTTTTCCAGCATGAGCATGGGCGGCGCCGAGTATCCGCGCGACGGCGCCGCGCCGGCGGCGATTGCTTCACTGT
>NZ_AJHH01000192.1 GCF_000256565.1 Herbaspirillum lusitanum P6-12
TGCGGACGCCGGCGGCGATTGCTTCGTGCAGTACTCGAATGCGCTCAACACGCGCGCGCAGGAACGCCTGGCGCTGGAGGCGCAACTGCGTCACGCGATCGAACGCAATGAGCTGGAGTTGCATTTCCAGCCGCAGCAAGGACTGACGGACGATCGCCTGGTCGGCTTCGAGGCGCTGGTGCGCTGGCGCCGCAACGGCGAGTTGATCTCGCCGGCCGACTTCATCCCGCTGGCTGAAGAGTCCGGACTGATCGTGCCGATCGGCGACTGGGTGCTGGCCGAAGCATGCCGCCAGGCCAAGATATGGAGCCTGGAAACGCCACGCAAATTCGTCATCGCGGTGAACATTTCGCCGCGCCAGTTCCATCATCCATCCTTCCTGCGCCGTGTCACCACGACGCTCGCCGAAAGCATGATCGATCCGTCCTTCATCGAGCTGGAGATCACCGAAGGCATCGTCATGCGCGATGTCGAACGCACCATCGAATTGCTGGAAGATCTGCGCAAGCGCGGCCTGACGCTGGCGATCGACGATTTCGGCACGGGCTATTCATCGCTGGCTTACCTCAAGCGATTCTCCATCGACAAGCTCAAGATCGACCAGTCCTTCATCCGCCACCTGCGTCCCAACAGCGAAGACGCGGCGATCGTGCAGGCGGTCATCAACCTGGGCCACCATCTCGGCTTGTCGGTAATTGCCGAAGGCGTGGAAACCGTGACCCAGCGCGAATTGCTGCGCGCCTGGGGCTGCGATGAAATCCAGGGTTACTTCTACGGCCGGCCAGCAGTTGTTCCTGCTGTTCTTCGGCCTGC
>NZ_AJHH01000193.1 GCF_000256565.1 Herbaspirillum lusitanum P6-12
GCCGCTGCTGGTGCAGTTGTTCCTGCTGTTCTTCGGCCTGCCGCAATTCGACATCCTGCTGCCGGCTTTCCTGTGCGGCGTACTGGGCCTGGGCATCTACTCCGGCGCCTACGTGTCGGAGATCGTGCGTGGCGCCATCCAGTCGATCGACAAGGGCCAGATGGAAGCGGCGCGTTCGCTCGGCATGTCGTCGGGCAAGGCCATGCGCACCATCATCCTGCCGCAAGCCATCGTGCGCATGATTCCGCCGCTGGGCAATGAGTTCATCGCGCTGATCAAGAACTCGGCGCTGGTGTCGCTGCTGACCATCGCCGACCTGATGCACGAAGGCCAGAAAATCATCAGCGTGTCCTACCGTTCGCTGGAAGTCTATATCGCCGTCGCGCTGGTCTACCTGGTGCTGACCAGCCTCACCAGCATGGCCCTGCAGCGGGTCGAGAAACACCTGCGCGCCGACAAGGCCACGCAGTTCATCTTCGATAACTGATAA
>NZ_AJHH01000194.1 GCF_000256565.1 Herbaspirillum lusitanum P6-12
TAGCCGACAAGGCCACGCAGTTCATCTTCGATAACTGATAAGGGCTGACAAAATGCCGCCAGCGGGGTTTTGTCAGCCGTTGTCCGCTTGCGGACGACGCGGCGCCAGCAGATTGCCGGTCATGACCAACACCGGCTGGTTGTCCTGGTTGAAGGTGGTGACGCGGTGCTTGAGAAAGCCCTGGTGCGGCTTCGATTGCGAGAACTTCAGCTCCAGCACTTCCACCTCGATGTGCAAGCGGTCACCCGGACGTGTCGGGCGCGGCCAGCGGAATTCCTCAAAGCCGGCGCCGATGATGCCACCGTGGATCGGCAGGGTTTTCACCAGCAAGCGCATGGTCAGCGCTGCGGTATGCCAGCCGCTCGCGGCCAGTCCGCCGAAAAAGCTCTGCGCGGCGGCGGCCTCGTCCAGATGGAAAGGCTGCGGATCGTAGCGCGTAGCGAACGCCTTGATGGCGTCGGCGCTCAACTCCTCATCGTCGGCGTGGCTGAATTTCTGGCCGGGGATGAAGTCTTCCAGATAGAGCAAATTGACGGACATGGCGGTCTCCCTTGACTTGTTTTATAATGTAGATTGCAAAATGATAGTTAGTTGTTCATCCGAATGATAGTCAGCTATATGGGACTTGTCCATGGAACGTAAAAGCTTTGGCAACATGCAATGCCCGGTAGCCCGTACGTTGGAGCGCGTGGGCGAGTGGTGGAGCATCCTGATCCTGCGCGACGCGCTGCACGGCCTGACCCGCTTCGACCAGTTCCAGAAGAGCCTGGACATCGCACCGAACATGCTCACGCGCCGGCTCAACTCGCTGGTCGAGTCCGGCCTGCTGGAGCGCCGCCAATACAGCGAACGACCGCCGCGCCACGAATACATCCTGACCGACCTGGGACGCGATTTCCGTTCCATTCTGGTCGCGCTCAACACCTGGGGCAACAAGCATTTTGCGCCGGAAGGCCCGAGCGTACTGCTGGTCGATGCGACTACGGGCGAGGAAGCCGAGCCGGTAATGATCGACGGCAAGAGCGGCAAGCGCCTGAATTCACCCGATTTCGTGTTCGCGCCGGGGCCACAGGCCAATGAAGGCATGAAGGCGCGCATCAACTTTGCCCGCGAGCGCGCTGCCGAAGCCGCCGCCAACGATGCGGCAGCGAGTCCGTCTGCGATGCTTGCTGAGAGCAAGTCGGTCAAGTCAGCCAAGTCAGCCAAGCCGGCCAAGGCGCCGCGCAAGGTCCGGACGCGATCCGCCGCATGCTGGCGAACCTGCCGGCGCATCGCATCACGCAACTGGCCGACGCCGGCAACATCGACTGCCACGACGGCAACCTTGAACAGGCGCAGCAACGACTGGCCGGCAAGATCGCCGACGTCATGGCGCAAGGCGTATTCCCGCTGGTGCTGGGCGGCGGCCATGAAGTGGCGTACGGCAGCTTCCTCGGCATCATGCGCCACCTCGGCCGCTCGATGTCGCAGCGCAAGCTGCTGATCGTCAACTTCGACGCGCACTTCGACCTGCGCGAAGCCGAACGCTCGACCTCGGGCACGCCGTTCAAGCAGATCGCCGAATGGTGCGAATGGGCCGACGTCGGTTTCCACTACCTGTGCTTCGGCATCAGCCAGCTCGGCAACACGCCGGCGCTGTTCACGCGCGCGCAGCAACTGGGCGTGGAATACGTCAGCGACACCGACGTCGCCACCCGCAGCCTGGCAGAACTCGACGCGCAATTGCGCCTGCGCCTGGAAGACGTCACCGACGTCTACCTGACCATCGACCTCGACGTCTTGCCCGGGGAAAAGGCGCCCGGCGTCTCGGCCCCGGCCGCCTTCGGGATGGCGCTGGAGAAAGTCGAAAAGCTGGTTTCCTCCATTCGCGCCAGCGGCAAACTGATCGCCGCCGACATCGCCGAATGCAATCCGGTCTACGACCGCGACGGCATGACCGCCAAGGTCGCCGCGCGTCTGGCGCACCTGATCCTGCAACCGGCATAGAATAGAGTGTGCTGCGCGCCTTGCGGCCGCAGCGACTTCACTGCCTTCTACTTTCCAACCGGCCTTATCCATGTCCGTCCTGATCCCGCAATCGCAACAACGCCTGATGCGCTGGAAAAACGGCGGCGGCATGACGTGCGAGATCCAGCGGTTTCTGTCAACCGACGTAAG
>NZ_AJHH01000195.1 GCF_000256565.1 Herbaspirillum lusitanum P6-12
CAACGCCATTTTTTTGCCCGGTTTCTGTCAACCGACGTAAGTAAATTAGCGCAATAGCCCATTTCTGCGGTCTTTCGTACAAGATGCACTGACAGGTTTCTTCCATTTGGACTACGTATACCGAAGCTTTTTTCTGATCCACAAAACCCGACGACTGTTAAATAATTCCGATACGCATACAAGTCAGCATCACCCGCAAGAAAAAAGCGAACATGCCTGGCCAGGAGGCTATCCGGTGGAAATCAGGCGTCGGACATGGCCTGCCTGCGGTACCCCGCTTAAGCCAAATACGTCTTTCAACAAGGAGCACGACATGCCTGTCCAGAATCCGGAAATCATGTCTGGCCTTCTTGATTTCGCGATTATGGTCGTTGGCATTATTTTTATTTTCTGTGCGTGGCTCGTCCTGAAATTTCTCAAGGCGTGGGAAGACTGGGATATCTGGGAACGGGAAAACATGCTTGGCCGCCTGACGGAAAGGCGGAACAACGGTGATCTCTGAAAAGCTGCCGGGAACGGTCTGATCAATTCCGCTGCGCGTTCTTGTTTTCAATCTTCCGGCCGGCCTCGGCCTTGGCATTGAAGACTGTCCTCAGCCCAACTACAAGGAAACTCCCATGCGGTCTTGCCGGAATTTACTCTTCATCCGACTTTTGTTGGCTGCCAGTTTGCTGGCATCAGGAATGGCAGCTTCTGTCGCGCACGCAGAAAAGAAATCGCTGCTGATCCTTGAGCCAAAAACAGGGGCGACAGTAACCAGTCCTTTCAAAGTGCGCTTTGGTGTCACCGGTATGAAAGTGCGCCCCGCGGGAGAGGTGACTGAAGGCACCGGCCACTACGTCCTGCTAATCGATCATGGGCCGGTGGGGGAAGGAAAGGTGATTCCCGTGGATGACAGCCATTTACATTACGATAAAGGAGAGACGGAAGTCGAGGTTTTCCTTCCACCTGGAAAATACAAGCTGCTCGCGCAATTCGCCGACGGTGCACAACGCTCCTATGGACATATGTTGAGTCACGGTATCAATGTGATCGTCAAATAGTACGTGCAAATAGGCGTGCAATAGCGCCAAGCTCGACAAGAGCGACTGACAAAGCTGACAGTTCTTCCCTACGACCGGAAACGGCTTCCACCGCTAATCAACAACGAGATTTCTCCTTAGAATTTCTACGTCACGTCAATTTCTGGCGAGGCGCTACTTTTCTTTTTTTATGGAGAATTACGTTATGTCCACTCAAAATACCCGCGGCGGAAGCCACGAGCAACATGTCAAAGCCGGCGAACAAAGCCACAAAAACACAGGTTCCAGCTCCGGCTCGTCGAATCAAGGCCAATCTGCAGGTTCGCGCGGTGGCAGCCACGAACAGCACGTCAAGGCCGGTCAGCAAAGCCACAAGAACACCAAGTGATTTTCCTCCTGGCCAGTCCAATTTCTGGCTTTACACCGCTCTACGCTTTGTGCAGAGCGGTGTTTTTTATAACCCCAAGATAAGGAGAGAAAGATGAGTATCGAAAAGAGACTGCCATCCCGTGAAAATATCTCGCCTGCGCAAGGGGCCGGCGATGCAACCGTTCGCCCCGGATCGTCTCCCACGGGAGCGATCGAAAACCGGGAAACCTCCACTGACACAGCCAATAAGGAGATCGCCAAGCCGGAACAAATTATTTCTACGAACAGTCCGTCTGCAAAAAAAGCGCGCTCCGATTCGTAGCGCTGCGCAGCTTGAGCAGTGCTTTGGGTGTTGGTGCATCGGTTCGTTGTGATCCACTTGCTCGGCGTTTCGGGCCTTTTGAAAGCTTCCCATGTGCGCTCTGAAGATCGTTCCAGCCATGACGTTCGGGTTGAGGGACCCATCGCCGAATTTGTTTTAGCAGCATGTATTCAATAAGGAGATGAAGATGACGATTATTTCTGAAGTAATGACACGTGGCGTAAGAACTTTGCAACCTCACGATCAAGTGAAGTTGGCAGCCAAACTGATGGATGAACTGGACGTCGGTTCCTTGCCGGTTTGTGATGCCGGCAAACTGGTGGGCATTGTCACAGACCGGGATCTGGTCGTGCGTGGTCTGGCCAGGCACTCGTCAGTGGATCAACTCGAAGTACAAGAACTGATGAGCAGCGAAGTGGCCTATTGCCTGGAAAAGCAGACCGTGGAAGAAGCCTTGGAATACATGGGAGGAGACCAACTGCGTCGCCTTCCCGTTCTCAACGAAGAAAAGCAACTGGTCGGTATCGTCACTTTGGGCGACATCGCCTCCAAAGAAGAACAACCGGAGACGGATGAGACGCTTGCCGAAATATCGTCCGACCTGCCCAAGTAAGGAAGACTCACCAGAAACAAGAGCCGGCGATACCAGTCGCCGGCCCGCCGCTTTTGTTCACGCATACGTTTCTCAGGCCCGTTTATTTCAAGCCCGTTTACGGCTCGTCAAGGCGCGGCCCAGAACGAACGCAATTCCGAGGAAGGCAAGCCGCGAAGCGACCGGTGCGCGGGAGGTGGCGAATGTGTAGGGAGATAGCGGCATGACTTTCGTTGCGCCGCCGCGCTCGCGTATCGATGCGTTGGCGAGGGGGGCATGTAAAGCGTTTCCATCGTCGGTTTTTGGCGTCTCGGTGCGCTGTTGAGAGAACATGCAGTTCTTGAGATAGACGTCCAGCAGAGCGGGGACGCATTTATTGGTGCTGGAGATCAGCTTCGATGCCGCACCGACGTAGATATCCCGACGCGGCTGCTGAGCTGCCGTGAGAATCGCTTCGGCGGCAATGGCCGGTGCATAAACCGGTGGCGGCAATTTGGGTTCCACCTCCATATAGTTTTTGGCATGAAGGACAAATTGCGTGTCCACCCCTGCAGGTTTGATCAAGGTGACGGAGATGGGAACGTTTTCTTCGGCCAACTCCACTCGCAGTGAATCGGTAAAACCTTTGACCGCATGCTTGGATGCGGAATAGGCGCCTTGAAGAGGTACTGCCACATCCGACAGCTCACTGCCCAGATTGATGATCGCTCCGCCGGCTTGACGCAAATGCTCAACGGCTACCAGGCTGCCATTCACGACACCCCAGTAATTGGTGTCAAAAAGACGGCGCTGATCTTCCAGCGAAACCTCTGTATTGCGACCATAAATGGATACCCCGGCATTATTGATCCAGGTATCGATTTGTCCAAATTGAGTGATCGCTTTCGCGGCAGCTTCTTCCAATGCAGAGCGATCGGCCACGTCTGCGACTGCCCAGATGGTTTTCTTTCCGGCAGGATCCAGCTCTTTTGCAATACGATCCAAGGCGTCCTCGTTGCGCGCAATTAACAAGAGATTAGCGCCACGCGATGCGGCAAGCCTGGCTGTCACAAGGCCGATGCCGCTGGTGGCTCCTGTAATCACGATGGTTTGATCCGAAATCTTTTTTAGTTGAATACGCATGAAAAACTCCAATGCAGAAGAATCAGGCCGCATGCCGGAAACCCTGGGCATGCGGCCTGCCAGCCTGAGGCTAAGGATTAGCGAGACTGATTGTTGCCACCGCCGCCATGGCTGTTTTGGCCACCCTTGCGGCCAGCTTCACGTGCTTCCTCGGAACTGAATTCATGTCCGGTTCCTTTTTCGTGGGAAGCCTTGCCGCCTTCACTTGCGATTTCACGTTGCTTCTCGGGATCCATCGAAGCGAAGCCGCGGTTACTGGTGCTACCTTGGTTTTGTTGATCAGCCATTGTGTTTCTCCTTAAGGGGGTTAAGTGAAAAACCAGGACGTTCTGCAAACCTGGTGAGACAGATCGTAAATAGTTTTGCCGAGTATCGGCATCGGAGCATTTCCACTCTTCAGGTCGGCGCCCACTGGCGAGGATGACAGCGTCGCTGAAGACGAGCTTGCGCTCTCGGTTGAAAAAGAACGGGAGAATGCGGGGCATGGGACAGGCGCCAAATTACAGAGCGGTATCGGGCAGCATCATCATCCAAAATGGATCTCCGATGATGCTGCAATTGCAGGCAAGAGGATGGCGCCTCGCGAATGACGTCATGCGCATCCAAACAGCACGACAAACAGCAGTTAAAACACGAGCTTGACAGCACTGCCGTCGCTGGTTAGTATGCATATACATTGATGCATATGCATTGATTGTTTAATTTGCCGGGAAGCTGAATTTTCATGTTCAACCAATGCACCTGTACCCGCCTGCGTCGTCTGACGCGGCGGATTACCTCGATATACGACCGGCATTTGCTGCCGGACGCGCTCACCATCAGCCAATACTCCTTGCTGAGCCGGGTGGGGCGGCATGGCTCCATCGCCAATCTGCGCCTGGCTGCGGAAATGGGCATGGATCGCAGCACCCTCAGCCGCAACATCAAGCCGTTGATGGCTGCAGGCTGGATCGCCACGGTCGACATGCCTCCCGATGAGCAGGTCGACAAACGCTCGTTCGGACTCGGTCTCAGCGAAGCGGGCCAGGCCAAGCTGGCTGCCGCCCGCCCCAATTGGGTAGCGGCGCAGCTGGAAATCGACGGCCTGCTCGGCGAGGACTTGCATGCGGCCTTGTCCGGCATGATCGACGACGCCTACGACAAATTGCAGGAAGCCTGAGCGGCCATTTCAGGCGCCGGGGACAGTTTCAGTACAAGCACCATCAGTCATCATCAATCACCATCAATGCGTAAGCGCAGCAAACGCATTGATGGTTTTTTATTCACCATTATTTTGAATGAGCGTCATGAATAAAGTCACTCAAGCCATCGCGCAGCGCACCTCGCACCGTTTCAGTTATGCGTGGGTCGTCGTCGCCGTGATCTTCCTCGTCCTGCTGACCTCGGCCGGCATCCGCGCCACGCCGTCGGTCATGATCCTGCCGCTGGAACATGAATTCGGCTGGAACCGTTCCACCATCTCGCTGGCGATTTCCTTCAACATCGCTTTGTACGGTCTGATCGGCCCGTTCGCCGCCGCCGCCATGCAGCGTTTCGGCATTCGTCCCGTGGTGATGGGCGCGCTGGTGCTGCTGTCGATCGGCACCGCGCTCAGCACGCTGATGCAGATGCCGTGGCACATGGTGATGACATGGGGTTTGCTGGTCGGCTCCGGCACCGGCGTCGCCGCCAATACGCTGGGCGCCACCATCGTCAGCCGCTGGTTTGAAATGCGTCGCGGCCTGGCGATGGGCTTGCTGACGGCCAGCGCCGCGACCGGGCAAATGGTGTTCCTGCCGCTGATGGCATCGATGGTCGAGCACTACGGTTGGCGCTCGGTGGCCTTCCTGGTGGCGATCGTCGCCGCCGTCGCCGTACCGCTGGTGGC
>NZ_AJHH01000196.1 GCF_000256565.1 Herbaspirillum lusitanum P6-12
GTGTCGCGCGCGGATCGGTGTGGGGGACCATGTCCGGCTTCACCAGCTTCATCGCCAACGCGGGTGGGCCGCCGTTCGTGATTTATCTTGCGCCTCAGCAACTCGACAAGCTGGTCTTCGTCGGCACCTCGGTGATTTTCTTTTCGGTCATCAATGCGGTGAAAGTCGTGCCGTTCGTACTGCTGGGCTTGTTCGACACGCGCAACCTGACCACCTCGCTGGCCTTGCTGCCGCTGGCGCCGGTCGGGTATTGGCTGGGGTTGAAATTGCTGATGAAGGTGGATCAGGTGCGCTTCTACCAGATCACCATTGCGGCCTTGTTTGTGGCAGGCTGCAAGCTGCTGTGGGATGCCGCCGGGGCGTATCTGGGATAAGTAAGATGAAGCCCCGGCTTTAAAACGAGTTGCTTAAGCCTTGTCGGCGCCGCAGCACTTCTTGTACTTCTTGCCGCTGCCGCACGGACAGTCGTCATTGCGGCCGGCCTTGGGGCCGTCGCGGCGCACGGTTTCCACCGCCGACTTGCGATGCGGCAGCCAGTACTTGTAGATGTGCGGGATGGCCGATTCCACTTCCACTGCCAGCTTGTGCGTCTTGACCGGATCTTCAACCAGGGCGATTTCTTCCTCTTCCAGTTCATCCGAACCGAGCAGGTAAATCGGACGCATCAGTTCGGCCAGATTGGAATGGAAAATCGGATCCCATTCCTTGGCGCGCATCTGGATGCCTTCCCAGAATCCCCATGACCAGGCTTCGCCGTCGAGCAGGCTCTTGCCTTCGTGTTCGCGTTCGCAGAACAGCGGTTCGTATTCCTTGGGCGCCACTTCCAGCGTGATGGCGATTTCGTTCATCGAGCGCGCGATCAGGCCGGTGATGCGTTCGGCTTCTTTCGGGTTCTTGAACTTGGGCGTGTCCTCCGGCTTGCTGCCCCAGACGCGCGGCAGCCATTCGGCCATGAGGATTTCCTGCGGGCCGATCACCAGTGCGGTGAGGAAGCCGTGCAGCGTATCCATGGTCATGGCGTCTTCCGCACAGCGGTCGGACAGCAGGAAATCGTCGAGTTCGTCGAACTCTTCGTCGGAGAGAGGTTGGTCAAGTTGCATGGTGCGCGTCCGTGTTGCGAATAAAACCGCAGTTTAATTCCATTCGGCTGCGGAGGCGAGGATTACCGCTGCGCTCCCCGGGCACGTACAATGGCGGCCATGACCGATTCCACCACCGTATTCAACTTCGCCGGGCTGTCGCCGGACACCGTGCTCGATGCACTCGACAGCGTCGGCCTGTACGGCGACGGTCGCCTGCTGGCGCTCAACAGCTATGAGAATCGGGTCTATCAGGTCGGCATGGAAGAGGGGCCGCCGCTGGTGGCCAAGTTCTACCGGCCGCAGCGCTGGAGCGATGAAGCGATCCTCGAAGAGCACGCTTTCGTCAGTGAACTGGTCGAGCAGGAAATCCCGGTCGTGCCGGCGATGCTGCTGCCCAATGGCCGCAGCCTGCAGGAATTCCAGGGCTTCCGCTTTGCCGCCTTCACGCGTCACGGCGGCCGCGCGCCCGAGCTGGACAACCCCGATACGCTGGAATGGCTGGGCCGTTTCATCGGCCGCATCCACGCGGTCGGCATGCAGCGTCCCTTCACTCATCGCCCCGCGCTGAACATCGCCACCTTCGGTGAAGAACCGCGTGACTATTTGCTGGCCAACGATTTCATCCCGATGGATGTGCTGGCTTCATACAAGAGCACCGTCGATCTGGCGCTGGACGGCGTGCGCCGCTGCTTCGACCGCGCCGGCGACATCAAACAATTGAGATTGCATGGCGACTGTCACGTCGGCAACGTCTTGTGGACCGACGCCGGTCCGCATTTCGTCGACTTCGACGATAGCCGCAGCGGTCCGGCGATCCAGGATTTGTGGATGCTGTTGTCGGGCGAGCGCGGCGAGATGGTGCGCCAGCTGTCCGACCTGCTGGCCGGCTATGAGAGCTTCTGCGAATTCGAGCAGCGCGAGTTGTACCTGATCGAAGCGCTGCGCACGCTGCGTTTGATCCATTATTCTGCATGGCTGGCGCGGCGCTGGGAAGATCCGGCGTTCCCGCAAGCCTTCCCGTGGTTCAACACGCAGCGTTACTGGCAGGACAGGATTCTGGAATTGCGCGAGCAGATCGCGCTGATGGATGAACCGCCTTTATGGCCTTTGTGATTCTTGGAAAATATGTGAGGAAGCAATGAGCGTACAACGCTGCGCCTGGGTCAATCTCGCCAACCCGCGCTACGTGACTTACCACGACGAAGAATGGGGCGTGCCTTGCCACGACGAGACGCGCCTGTTTGAAATGCTCAACCTGGAAGGCGCGCAAGCCGGCCTGAGCTGGGAGACCGTGCTCAACAAGCGCGAGACTTATCGCGCCGCCTTCGATCAATGGAATCCGGAAAAGATCGCGCGCTACACCGACGCCAAGGTGGCCAAACTGCTGGCCGATCCGGGCATCGTCCGCAATCGCCTGAAGGTTGCCGCGACCATCACCAACGCGCAGAGTTATCTGCGCCTGCGCGACGAAGTCGGCGGCCTTGATCCCTTTCTCTGGGCGTATGTGGACGGCAAGCCGATTCGCAACAAATGGAAAGATCTGAGCGACGCACCGGCCAAGACCGCGCTGTCGGATCAGGTGTCCAAAGACCTGCTCAAGCGCGGCTTCAAGTTCGTCGGGTCGACCATCATCTATGCCTACCTGCAAGGCATCGGCATCATTGACGATCATGTCGTCGACTGCCACTGCCACGGTCGCAAACACAAGCAGCCCAAGTAATTTCGCCAATATCAACGTATAGGCACGCAATGAAAAAACCCGCGCTCCTTTGAAGAGCGCGGGTTTTTTTGTCGCCGTACGAAGTGCTTACACGTCCAGCTGCGAAACGAACTTGGTGTTGACGTAAGCTTCGATCGCCTCGGTGCCGCCTTCGGAACCGTAGCCGCTGTCCTTGATGCCGCCGAACGGGACTTCCGGCAAAGCAAGGCCCAGATGGTTGATGGTGATCATGCCGCTTTCGACGCGCGAGGACAGTGCATGCTTGGTCTGCGCCGACTTGGCGTAGGCGTAGGCAGCCAGGCCGAACGGCAGGCGGTTGGCTTCGGCGATCACTTCATCCAATGTGTCGAACGAATTGATCAGCGCCAGCGGGCCGAACGGCTCTTCATTCATCGCGCGTGCCGACAACGGCACGTTGGTCAGCACGGTCGGCTCGAAGAAATAACCCTTGTCGCCCACGCGCTTGCCGCCGAAGCGCAGTTGCGCGCCTTGTTCCACTGCATCGCTGATCAGTGCTTCCAGCGCCGGGATGCGGCGCTTGTTGGCGACCGGGCCCATGGTGGTGCCGGCAACCGTACCATCGCCGACCTTGAGCAGGCTGGCTGCGGTGATGAACTTGTCGACGAAGGCTTCGAATACGTTCTTTTGCACCAGGAAACGGGTCGGCGACACGCACACCTGGCCGGCGTTGCGGAACTTGGCCATCGCCAGTTGCTTGGCGGCGGCGTCGATGTCGGCATCGTCGAACACGATGGCCGGGGCGTGGCCGCCCAGTTCCATGGTGGCACGCTTCATGTGCGTGCCGGCCAGTGCAGCCAGTTGCTTGCCGACCGGGGTCGAGCCGGTGAAGGAAATCTTCTTGATGATTGGGTGCGGGATCAGGTATTCGGAGATTTCCGACGGCACTCCATAGACCAGGTTGACCACGCCGTCAGGGATGCCGGCGTCGGCAAACGCGCGGATCAGTTCGGCCGGTGAGGCCGGGGTTTCTTCCGGCGCCTTGACGATGATGGAGCAGCCTGCAGCCAGCGCCGCGGACAGCTTGCGCACGACCTGGTTGAGGGGGAAGTTCCAGGGCGTAAACGCCGCCACCGGACCGACCGGCTCCTTGATCACCATCTGATAGGCGTTCGGCACGCGCGCCGGCACCAGGCGGAAGGCACGTTGGTCAGCACGGTTGGCTCGAAGAAATAACCCTTGTCGCCCACGCGCTTGCCGCCGAAACGCAGTTGCGCACCTTGTTCAACAGCGTCGCTGATCAACGCTTCCAGTGCCGCGATGCGGCGCTTGTTGGCGACCGGACCCATGGTGGTGCCGGCGACCGTGCCGTCGCCCACCTTGAGCTGGCTGGCGGCGGTGATGAACTTGTCGACGAAGGCATCGAACACATTCTTTTGCACCAGGAAGCGGGTCGGCGACACGCACACCTGGCCGGCATTGCGGAACTTGGCCATCGCCAGTTGCTTGGCGGCGGCGTCGATGTCCGCGTCGTCGAACACGATGGCCGGCGCGTGGCCGCCCAGCTCCATCGTGGCGCGCTTCATGTGGGTGCCCGCCAGTGCGGCCAGCTGCTTGCCGACCGGGGTGGAACCGGTGAAGGAAATCTTCTTGATGATCGGATGCGGGATCAGGTATTCGGAGATTTCCGACGGCACTCCATAGACCAGGTTGACCACGCCGTCAGGGATGCCGGCGTCGGCAAACGCGCGGATCAGTTCGGCCGGTGAGGCCGGGGTTTCTTCCGGCGCCTTGACGATGATGGAGCAGCCTGCAGCCAGCGCCGCGGACAGCTTGCGCACGACCTGGTTGAGGGGGAAGTTCCAGGGCGTAAACGCCGCCACCGGACCGACCGGCTCCTTGATCACCATCTGATAGGCGTTCGGCACGCGCGCCGGCACCAGGCGGCCGTAGGTGCGGCGGGCTTCTTCGGCGAACCAGTCGATGGTGTCGGCAGCGCCCAGGGTTTCCGCCTTGGCTTCCGCCAGCGGCTTGCCCTGTTCCAGCGTCATCAGCAGCGCCACTTCATCGGCGCGCTCGCGCAGGATGTTGGCGGCCTTGCGCATGATCTTGGAGCGCTCGAAAGCGGATACCTTGCGCCAGGTGTCAAAACCCTTTTGCGCGGAAGCCAGCGCGGCGTCGAGGTCTTGCTTGTTGGCGTGGGCAATGTGGCCGATGACTTCTTCGGTGGCCGGATTGACGACCGCAATGGTGCGGTCGGAAACGCTGGCGGTCCAGCGACCGTCGATGAAGAGTTGGACGTCTTTGTACATGGATATCTCTTTGCAGATCGGGTGGGTGAAAGGTATGGACTGAAGCAGTGCAGCGGCTTGAATTCACAGCCGGCGACGGCGCAATGCGGAAATGAAAAGGCAGGCGTCATTTATACCACGCCATCAAAAACCGCGCCGGCCATGCAGGCCGGCGCGGGCGACCACTCAATCCAGATCGCTGTAGTCGACGTTCTCGCGCAGCGGCGTCTTGCTCGACGCGGCGCGCACGTACTGCGGCGGCCAGGCGACGTTTTCCTTGAGCTCGTCGGCGGCATGCAGCGGCCAGTACGGATCGCGCAACAGTTCGCGCGCCAGCAGCACGAGGTCGGCTTGTTCGGTGCGCAATACGTGTTCGGCCTCATCCGGCGTCAGGCCGCCTTCGGTCCAGTCGGTGGCCGAGACGCGCACGAACAGCGGCAGGTCGGCCGGCCACACCTTGCGCACGGCGGCGACCACTTCCAGCAGGAAGCGCGCGCGGTTTTCCAGTGCGCCGCCGTATTGATCGGTGCGATGGTTGCTCAACGGCGACAGGAATTCATGCAGCAGGTAACCGTGCGCGGCATGCACTTCGACCACCTTGAAGCCGGCCTTGAGCGCGCGCTGGGCAGCGTCCGCAAATGCCTGCACGCGTTCGGCGATGGCGGCGCGGCTGCCCAGGTGAACCAGATGCCAGTCATTGACGAAGCCATCTTGTGAGGAGTACTGGCACATCGGCGAGACGACAATGCGGTTGGGCAGGGTCAGTCCGCGCAAGGTGAACGGAGAAAACAGTTTGCTGCTCATCGGAAACTCCTGGTTGTGCGCGGCGCGCCCGTGATGAAGGCGCGTCTTCGCGGATTGGGAAGTACGGAAAGCGGTTGTTGCCTGAAACCGAAAGTCTATTTTATTTTTTGAAACCGCGTGCGAGGACGCCGGATGCAGGAGTGCTGCCGGCAACCTCAGTCGGTATTGAACTGCAATGCCGCCAGGCTGGCGTAAAGGCCATTCCGGGCGATCAATTCGGTATGCGTGCCGGTCTCGACGATGCGGCCGTGTTCGACCACGACGATGCGGTCGGCGCGCTGCACGGTCGCCAGGCGGTGTGCAATGACCAGCGTGGTGCGGCCGACCATGGCTGCCTCCAGCGCGACCTGCACGAGTCGTTCCGATTCGGCGTCGAGCGCGCTGGTGGCTTCGTCGAGCAGCAGCAGCGGCGGATTCTTCAGCAGGGCGCGCGCGATCGCGATGCGCTGGCGCTGGCCGCCGGACAGGCGTACGCCGCGCTCGCCGAGGAAGGATTGATAACCCTGCGGCAGGCGTTCGATGAACTCGTGCGCGGCGGCCATCCTGGCGGCGGCAATGACTTCTTCATCGCTGGCGTCGGCGCGGCCGAAGCGGATGTTCTCCAGCGCATTCTCGGAAAAAATCACGGTGTCTTGCGGCACGATGCCGATGGCGTTGCGCAGTGCCGGCAAGGTCAGGAAACGAATGTCGACGCCGTCCAGCGTGATCTTGCCGTGTTGCGGATCGTAGAAGCGCAGCAGCAGCTGGAACAGCGTGGTCTTGCCGGCGCCGGACGGCCCGACCACGGCAATCGTTTCGCCGGGTTTGATGTCCAGCGACAGATGCATCAGTGCGTTGCTGTCGGGGCGCGACGGATAGTGGAACACCACGTCGTCCAGTTGCAGGGCGGCGCCGTTGGCGGTGCGCGGCGGCAGCGTCTCGGGCAGCAGCACGGATTGCACTGGCGACTGCGCCGCCAGCAGGTCGAGCAGGCGTTCCGTAGCGCCGGCGGCGCGCTGGGTGTCGCCCAGCACTTCCGACAGGGCGCCGATGGAGCCGGCCACCAGCGAGGCGTACAGGATGAACTGGCCGAGCTGGCCGCCGCTCATGGTGCCTTGCACGACCGCATGCGCGCCCAGCCATAACACGAACACGATCGCGCCGAATACCAGCAGGATCGCCATCATGGTCAGCACCGAACGCGCGCGGATACGCTGCATGGCGGTGTGGAAAGCGCGTTCGACGGAGGTGCCGAAACGTTTGGCCTCGATTTCTTCATGCGTGAAGGCTTGCACGGTCGGCATGGCGTTGAGGATTTCGCCGGCCAGCGCCGAGGCGTCGGCGACACGGTCTTGCGATTCGCGCGACAGCTTGCGCACGCGGCGGCCGTAAAACACGATCGGCAACACCACCGCGGCCAGCATCACGATGATGATGGACGACAGTTTGACGCTGGTGATGAACAGCATGACCATGCCGCCGATAAAGAGTAGTCCGTTCCGCAGCGCCATCGAAATGCTGGTGCCGACCAGGGTCTGGATCAGCGTGGTGTCGGTAGTCAGGCGCGACAGCACTTCGCCGGTCTTGGTGGTTTCAAAGAATTGCGGGCTTTGCGTGACCACGTGCGCATAGACTGCGCTGCGCAGATCCGCCGTCACGCGTTCACCGAGCCATGACACCATGTAGAAGCGCAGCGCCGTGGCCACGCCCAGGATGCAGGCCACGCCGAACAGCGCCAGGAAGTACAGGTTGATGTGGCTGGCGCTCTTGCTGCCGGCCGCGCCAAAGCCCAGGTCGATCATCTGCTTGAAGGCATAGGGAATCGCCAGTGTCGCTGCGGCAGCCACGATCAGCGCCAGGCCGGCCAGCAGGAATTGACGCTTGTAGGGTTGCAGGAAGGGGAGCAGGCCGATCAGGGTTTTGATGCTGCCTTTGGCTGGTTCTGGTTTGACGCTTGATGACATGTTGGCAAGATTCTTGATGTTGATGAAGCAACTTTGGCGGCTGGATGTCGGATTTTTTATCGGGCGGTGAACCACACGATTGATTGCAAGTCGATAGAATGCATAAGTATATGCATTCAGCAGATATGCAAGCTGCCTTTCAGCCTTTCATTTACTGGCTGGACGAGCTTGAAATGTGCAGAGTGCACGCCATATCTGGTTCTTCAAACGCGGTCTAGTGTATTGCATGCGCGGCTAGCGTGCCGATCGCGTTCACGTTGTTTCATGCTGTTTCAACAAGGAGAGCAAATTGGCTCAACGATTGTTGCAGGACATGCAGGACGATTGGTCAGAACCCTGTCCCATCCGGAACGAATTGCAAGACGGCCTGATGGCCGCAGCCGCCAGCATTTCTCCCAAATATTTTTACGACGCGCTCGGTTCCACCTTGTTCGAAGCGATCTGCGCGCTGCCGGAATATTATCCGACCCGCACCGAAGCGCAGATATTCGATCTCCATGCCGACGACATTGCCGCGACGGTCGGCAAAGGCGTGACCATGATCGATCTCGGCGCCGGCAATTGCGCCAAGGCGGCGAGATTGTTTCCTTCGCTGCAACCGCGCCAATATGTACCCATCGATATCTCGACCGAATTCCTGCGCGAAGCGGTGAACGGCTTGCGGCAAAAATTCCCGGCGATTCCGATGCAGGAAATTGCGATGGATTTTTCCGCGTCGCTGCAATTGCCGTCCACGGTCGGACGGGAAAACCGCCTGTTCTTTTATCCCGGTTCTTCGCTCGGCAATTTCGCGCCGGAAGAGGCGCTGCAATTCCTGCGCCGCATGCGTCACGGTTTGCAATTGGGCGAAGGCGGCGGTGTCTTGCTGGGCATCGACCTGGTCAAGGAAAAGGCGGTGCTCGATGCCGCCTACGACGACGCGCTCGGCGTGACGGCGGCGTTCAACCGCAATGCGCTGCTGCACGTCAATCGTCTGCTCGGCAGCGATTTCGTGGTCGGCGACTGGCAGCATCGCGGTTTCTTCAATCCGGCATTGTCGCGTATCGAGATGCACCTGGAAGCGCGCCGCGACCTCACCGTGACATGGTGCGGCGGCGAGCGGAAATTCAGCCAGGGTGAACGCATCCATACCGAAAACAGCTACAAATTCACACCGGACGGCTTCAGCGATTTGCTGCGCCAGGCCGGTTTTGGCCAGGCCAAAATGTGGTTCGATCCGCAGAAGTGGTTCATGCTGTGTTACGCGCGGCCGGTGTAAAACAGCAGATGAACAAAGGAGATGAGCAGCATGCATGACGAGACGGCAGTATTGGCGGCAACGAACGCGGCCATCGTCGACGATTAGCACGCGCGAATATTCGATGATCCTTGCGACGCCTTTGTCCGACGAGGATTGCGGCGCGCAGTCCATGCCCGACGCCAGTCCGGTCAAGTGGCATCTGGCGCACACCAGCTGGTTCTTCGAAACCTTCATTCTTGAAAGTTACGAGCCCGATTTCGCGCCGTTCCATCCGGCCTTCCGGGTGCTGTTCAATTCGTATTACGAAGGCGTCGGCGACAAGCATCCGCGTCCGCAGCGCGGCATGCTGACGCGCCCGTCGCTGGCCGAGATCCGCGCCTATCGCGCCAATATCGACCTGCGCATGCAGGCTTTGTTGCTGTCGGATGTGTGCGACGACAATTGCCTGCGCCTGCTGGAACTGGGCATGCAGCATGAGCAGCAGCATCAGGAACTGATCCTGACAGATATCAAGCACCTGCTCTCGCTCAATCCGCTCAAGCCGGCCTACCTGCCGCGCGCCTTGCAGGCCATGCCGGTGCAGACCGAGCTGGAGTGGAATACCTTCGACGCCGGCGTGGTGGAAATCGGCTATTGCGATGGGGGATTCTGTTTCGACAACGAGCTGCCGTCGCATCGCCAGTTCGTCGAGGCATTCGCCATCGGCTCGCGCCTGATCAGCAATATCGAGTACCTGATGTTCGTTGAGCAGGGCGGTTACGAGAATCCCGCTCACTGGCTGTCGGCCGGCTGGGACTGGCGCAGCAGCAATCGCATCACGCATCCGCTGTACTGGCAGCGCCAGGACGATGGCGCCTGGCGCGAGTTCACGCTGCACGGCATGCTGCCATTGGATCCGCATGCGGCGGTATTGCATTTGTCCTATTACGAAGCCGATGCGTTTGCGCGCTGGGCCGGTGCACGTTTGCCGACCGAGGCGGAGTGGGAACATGCCGCCGGCGAGTTGGGCAACGAAGGCCGGCAATTCTTCGGCACGGCGTGGCAGTGGACCTCGAGCAGCTATGCGCCGTATCCGGGCTATGCGATTCCCGAGGGCGCGGTGGGCGAGTACAACGGCAAGTTCATGGTCAATCAATACGTCTTGCGCGGCTCGTCAGGCGCAACGCCGCTGGGACATTCGCGTACGAGTTATCGCAACTTCTTCCCGGCGACGGCTTGCTGGCAGTACAGCGGCATCCGGTTGGCGCGATCGCTCTAGCGATTACACGGTAGTACAAACAAAAAAAGCCGCCGGTTGGATAAACCGGCCTGCGCACGCGCGAATATTCGATGATCCTTGCGACGCCTTTGTCCGACGAGGATTGCGGCGCGCAGTCCATGCCCGACGCCAGTCCGGTCAAGTGGCATCTGGCGCACACCAGCTGGTTCTTCGAAACCTTCATTCTTGAAAGTTACGAGCCCGATTTCGCGCCGTTCCATCCGGCCTTCCGGGTGCTGTTCAATTCGTATTACGAAGGCGTCGGCGACAAGCATCCGCGTCCGCAGCGCGGCATGCTGACGCGCCCGTCGCTGGCCGAGATCCGCGCCTATCGCGCCAATATCGACCTGCGCATGCAGGCTTTGTTGCTGTCGGATGTGTGCGACGACAATTGCCTGCGCCTGCTGGAACTGGGCATGCAGCATGAGCAGCAGCATCAGGAACTGATCCTGACAGATATCAAGCACCTGCTCTCGCTCAATCCGCTCAAGCCGGCCTACCTGCCGCGCGCCTTGCAGGCCATGCCGGTGCAGACCGAGCTGGAGTGGAATACCTTCGACGCCGGCGTGGTGGAAATCGGCTATTGCGATGGGGGATTCTGTTTCGACAACGAGCTGCCGTCGCATCGCCAGTTCGTCGAGGCATTCGCCATCGGCTCGCGCCTGATCAGCAATATCGAGTACCTGATGTTCGTTGAGCAGGGCGGTTACGAGAATCCCGCTCACTGGCTGTCGGCCGGCTGGGACTGGCGCAGCAGCAATCGCATCACGCATCCGCTGTACTGGCAGCGCCAGGACGATGGCGCCTGGCGCGAGTTCACGCTGCACGGCATGCTGCCATTGGATCCGCATGCGGCGGTATTGCATTTGTCCTATTACGAAGCCGATGCGTTTGCGCGCTGGGCCGGTGCACGTTTGCCGACCGAGGCGGAGTGGGAACATGCCGCCGGCGAGTTGGGCAACGAAGGCCGGCAATTCTTCGGCACGGCGTGGCAGTGGACCTCGAGCAGCTATGCGCCGTATCCGGGCTATGCGATTCCCGAGGGCGCGGTGGGCGAGTACAACGGCAAGTTCATGGTCAATCAATACGTCTTGCGCGGCTCGTCAGGCGCAACGCCGCTGGGACATTCGCGTACGAGTTATCGCAACTTCTTCCCGGCGACGGCTTGCTGGCAGTACAGCGGCATCCGGTTGGCGCGATCGCTCTAGCGATTACACGGTAGTACAAACAAAAAAAGCCGCCGGTTGGATAAACCGGCGGCTTTTTTTACGTGATCCCGAATCAGGCTGCTTTCGCTTTTGGCGAAGAAGACTGATTGGCGCTCTGGTCGATCGCGATCTGGCGATTGACGGCGCTGAGGACGGCTTTGAACGAGGCGGTGACGATGTTGGCGTCGATGCCCACGCCGAAACCGGTCGGTGCTTCGTTCAGGCGCAGTTCGATGTAGCTGGCGGCTTGCGCGTTGGCGCGGCGCCGATGGCGTGTTCGTGGAAATCCATCAGCTTGATGTCCAGGCCCAGCGCATTGACGAAGGCGTCGATAGGGCCGTTGCCGGTGCCGCGCACGGTGGTCTTCTCGCCGTTGCGCTCGATGTCGACTTCGATCTTGATCGATTCTTCATGCGAGGTGTCTTCCGACATGCGGTGCGCGCGGTAGACATACGGCGTGCTGCGGTCCAGGTATTCGGTCTTGAAGATCGTGTAGATGTCGGTGGCGACGATTTCCTTGCCGCTGGCGTCCGCTTCGCGCTGGATGGCGCGGCTGAACTCGATCTGCAGGCGGCGCGGCAGGGCCAGGCCGTATTCCTGTTCCAGCAGGTAAGCCATGCCGCCCTTGCCGGACTGGCTGTTGACGCGGATCACTGCGTCGTAGCTGCGGCCCAGGTCGGCCGGATCGATCGGCAGGTAAGGGACTTCCCAGATGGCGTCGGCTTGCTGCTTGGCGAAGCCCTTCTTGATCGCGTCCTGGTGCGAGCCGGAGAAGGCCGTGAAGACCAGGTCGCCGACGTAAGGGTGGCGCGGATGGACCGGGATCTGGTTGCACTCTTCGACGCATTGACGCACGGTGTCGATGTCGGAGAAGTCGAGGCCGGGGTTGACGCCTTGCGTGTACAGGTTCAGGGCCAGCGTGACCAGGTCGACGTTGCCGGTGCGTTCGCCGTTGCCGAACAGGCAGCCTTCGACGCGGTCGGCGCCGGCCATGACGGCCAGTTCTGCAGAAGCGACGGCGGTGCCGCGGTCGTTATGCGGGTGCACCGAGATGATGGAGGACGAACGGTGTTTCAGGTTGCGGCACATCCATTCGATCTGATCGGCGTAGACGTTCGGGGTGCTGCATTCGACGGTCGAGGGGAGATTCAGGATGACTTTGCGTTCCGGCGTCGCGCCCCAGGTTTCACAGACGGCGTCGCAGATTTCCTTGGAGAAGTCGAGTTCGGTGGTGCTGAAGGATTCCGGCGAATATTCGTAACGCCATTGGGTTTCCGGACGGGCGTCGGTCAGTTCCTTGACCAGCTGGGTGCCGGTAACGGCGATGTTCTTGATTTCGTCGCGCGACATGTTGAAGACGATCTTGCGGAAAGCCGGCGCGACCGAGTTGTACAAGTGCACGATGGCTTGCTTGGCGCCGGCCAGCGAATCGATGGTGCGGCGGATCAGTTCTTCGCGCGACTGGGTCAGCACGATGATGGTGACGTCGTCGGGGATGCGGTTCTCTTCGATCAGCTTGCGCACGAAGTCGAAATCGGTTTGCGAAGCGGAGGGGAAGCCGACTTCGATTTCCTTCAGGCCGATTTGCAGGAGCATTTCAAAGAAGCGCAGCTTGCGTTCGGGGCTCATCGGCTCGATCAGCGCCTGGTTGCCGTCGCGCAGGTCGGTGCTCATCCAGATCGGCGGCTTGGAAATGAACTGATTTGGCCAGGTGCGATCAGATAACGGGATCGTCGGGAATGCGCGGTATTTTGCTGCCGGGTTGTTTAACATCATGGTGGAGCCTCTTTAATTGGTCACTGCTGAACAGAGAAACGTAACTGGGGAAATCATCTGATGTGGCTGAAAGTAGGGCCGCCTGACTGCCACTAACGCAAGGCCAGGCGACCGATCGGTAGTTTTAGCAGCAGCGGCGCCAGCGCACGTGCAACGACCATCGCAGCGATCAATTCGCCGGAAATCAGGAGTGCAGTGATGGACGTGAAATGCATGGACGGCTTTTCAGGAAAAATTTACAACTTTTTAATTGTGCCGCCATGTGCGCCTGAAGACCCATTTCGGATGCTTTTCAGACCATGACCAGCGAGGAAACTGCAAAAAACAGGGGAGAGACTTGGATCAGCGCGAAGCTGGTAGTAGCGTCACTAGTAGCAACGCTAGCAGGGCGCCAGCGAAGTGCGATAGTGTGAGAGAGAATTGTGTTGCGGAGTTCATTTGGCCACTTTAGAAGATTGCCGTTTGAATTGTCAAGCTTTATCTGCCAAATTGCGCCGTAATCAGTCGAAAAGCGAGCCGATCTGGTCATTTTTTGTTGTTAGAATCCAAGTTTCCCTAATTAACCAATAAGTCATCAATTTGAGCCTCTTCCCTTCTCCATGCATGAGCGTCCCGACCTGATCGTTTGCGAAGAGTGCGACGCGGTCCATCGCCGGCCCGTGCTTGCGCATGCCGAAGTCGCCCGCTGTCTGCGCTGCGGCGCCGAGCTCGAGCGCGATACCGGCAGCCACGTGGCGCGCTTGCTGCCGCTGACGGTGGCGAGCCTGATCATGTTCGTGATCGCCAACAGTTTTCCCATCGTGCAGATCGAGTTGCAAGGCCTGACCAGCGAGACCACGTTGTTCGGCGCCGTGATGGTGCTCAACGGCGAGGGCATGTCGCTGGTGGCGATGCTGGTGCTGTCCACCACGATCCTGTTCCCGCTGGTGCAGATGCTGGTGTTGCTCTATCTTTTGTTGCCGTCCGCGCATGTTGTGAATGATGCGGATGATATGCACGGTGCGCATGATGGTCGCCGTCCCGGCGTGAAGCTATTGCTGCGCCTGATGCAGATCGTGCGACCCTGGGGCATGGTCGAAGTGTTCCTGCTCGGCGTGCTGGTGGCGCTGGTGAAACTTTCAAATATGGCGGCCGTGGTGCCGGGCGTTGCCTTGTGGGCATTCGGTGCGCTGACCATCCTGCTGACAGTGGTGGTGTCGTTCAATCCGCGCTACCTGTGGCGGATTCTGGTCAGCGAACGTCGTAACCCCGAGGAGCCGGTGCGATGAGCGCGGGTGCGCACAACACCGGCGTTGACGGCACCGACGGTATCGGCAGTGCCTCGCAACCGGTTGCGGCAGCACCTCAGCTCGATAGCGCCATCGACACCGATATTTTCCCCTGCCACCATTGCGGTACGGTCTGGCAGGGCGCGCAGCAGGACGAGCAATGCGGAGTCTGTCATGCGCCGCTGCATCGGCGCCGCATCGATAGCCTCAATCGCACGTGGGCGTTCCTGATCGCCGCTTGCATCATGTACATTCCGGCCAATCTGATGCCGGTGATGATCACCTCGACGCTGCTCGACGAGCAGCGCGACACCATCATGAGCGGCATCATCTATTTCTGGGTATCGGGTTCGTGGGAGCTGGCCATCGTCGTGTTCGTGGCCAGTTTCATGGTGCCGCTGTTCAAGCTGGTGGCGCTGATCATTCTGACCGTCAGCGCGCGTCGCCGCAGCAGCTGGCAGCGCTTGCAGCGCGCCAAGCTGTACCGCGTGGTGGAAACCATCGGCCGCTGGTCGATGCTGGACGTCTTTGTGGTGTCGCTGCTGACCGGACTGGTGCAGATAGAAGGATTCGCCAAGATCACCGCCGGCATCGGGGTGGCGGCATTCGGCTCGGTGGTGGTGTTGACCATGCTGGCGTCGCTGAGCTTCGATCCGCGCCTGATCTGGGATGAGGCCGATCCCGAAGCCGAACAGGGCGCAGATAAAGAGCAACAAAAAAAGGATATCAATGACTGAACCAACGACGTCGCCATCGCAGCCGAACCGGCCGGAACCCAAACGCGAGCGCAAGCGTAACTGGCTGCCTTCGCTGGTCTGGCTGATCCCCATCGTTGCTGCCGTGGTCGGCCTGACGCTGGTGGCCAAGATCCTGATCGAACGCGGCCCGATCATCACCATCAGCTTCGTCTCGGCGGAAGGCCTCGAGGCCGGCAAGACCAAGGTCAAGTACAAGGACGTCGACATCGGCCAGGTGCAGTCGATCACGCTCAGCAAGGATCGCTCGCACGTGGTCACCACGGTGCAACTGACCAAGGAGGCGGAGAGCTTCACCGCCGACGATACGCGTTTCTGGGTGGTGCGTCCGCGCGTGGCCGCGTCAGGTATTTCCGGATTGAACACTTTGCTGTCGGGAGCGTACATCGGCGCCGACGCTGGCAAGTCGGAAGAAACCAAGAAGGAATTCGCCGGCCTGGAACAACCCCCCATCATCACGCGCGATACCTCGGGAAAGCAGTTCGTGCTGCATGCCTCGGATCTCGGCTCGGTCGACATCGGCTCGCCGGTATTCTATCGCCGCATCAAGGTCGGCCAGGTGGCGGCCTATGACCTCGATCAGGACGGCCGCGGCGTGACGCTGCGCATCTTCGTCAATGCCCCCTACGACAAGTTCGTCGGCATCAGTTCGCGTTTCTGGCACGCCAGCGGCTTCGACATGCAGATCAACGCCAGCGGCTTCAAGCTGCACACGCAATCGCTGGCGACGGTCGTGCTCGGCGGTATCGCGTTCAAGAGCATCGACGATCTCGACTCGCAGGTTCCCGCCAAGGAAAACACCAGCTTCCGCCTGGCCGAAGATGAAGCGGCGGCGATGAAGGAGCCGGACGGCCGCTCGCAAACCGTGCTGCTGTATTTCAACCAGTCCTTGCGAGGTCTCGAACCGGGTGCGGTGGTGGACTTCCGCGGCGTGGTGCTGGGCGAGGTCAAGTCGATCGGCATTGAGTACGACGACAAGACCCGTGAGTTCGTGATGCCGGTGGTGGTGCAGCTGTATCCGGACCGCCTCGGCCGCAAGTTCAACGAGCAGCAGGAGTCGCGTTATACGCCGCGTCAGCGCCTCAAGTATCTGGTCTCGCGCGGGCTGCGCGCGCAGCTGCGCGGCG
>NZ_AJHH01000197.1 GCF_000256565.1 Herbaspirillum lusitanum P6-12
GTCCCTGCGCAGCGGCAGCCTGTTGACCGGGCAGGTGTACGTGGCGCTCGACTTCTTCCCGAACGCGGCGCCGACGCAGATCGATATCGAGAGGACGCCGTTGGTGTTCCCGACGATACCGAACAGCCTCGACGAGATCCAGAACCAGATCGGCGACATCACGCGCAAGCTCAGCAAGGTGCCGTTCGACAAGATCGGCGACGACCTGCGCAAGACGCTGACCACGCTCAATCGCACCCTGACCAGCGCCGAGCAGACCATGAACAAGCTCAACAATGACGTCGCGCCGGAAATCACCGCCGCCATGCGCGATGCGCGCAAGACGCTCAGCGCCGCCGAACGGACTCTGTCCGAGGACGCGCCGTTGCAGCAGGACGTGCGCCAGACCATGCAGGAGCTGTCGCGCGCGGCGGGCTCGATCCGCGTGCTGACCGATTATTTGCAGCAACATCCGGAATCGCTGATTCGCGGCAAGCAGGAGGATAAATAATGCAGCGCAGTTTCACTCTCATCTCGTCGGCAGCAGCAACAGCAGCAACAGCGGCAGCGGTGCTGCTGAGCGCCTGCGCCTCGGCGCCGACGCGTTTCTATACGCTGGCTGATGCCGCTGCGCCGACGGCGGCAGCGGCCGTATCGACTCCGACCGGCCAGACCTTCATTGAGGTCGCCCCGGTCAGCGTGCCGGAACGCCTGGCGCGACCGCAAATCGTGGTGCGCACCGACGCCACGCGTGTGGACATTCTGGAGCAGGATCGCTGGTCGGCGCCGTTCAACAACGAGTTGCGCGACGCGCTGGCAAGCGGCGTGGCCAACCGGCTCGGCGCGGTCGATGTGACGCGCGGCGGTCGTCCGAACAATCAGCCGGTGTATCGCGTCGTGGTCGAATTGCGCCAGCTCGACGCGGTCAAGGGCGGCAAGGTCGATGCCACTTTCGGCTGGACCATCACACGCAGCGACAACAGCAGCAGCGCGGTGTGCCGTCTGAGCGTCGTGGAACCGGCAGCGGGACTCGGCGTTGACGGCGTGGTGCAGGGCATGCAGCGCGCGGTGGGCAATGCCGCCGACGCGATTGCCGCCGATGTGGCGGCGTTGCGTAGCGGGAAGACCGGCGTTTGCAGCCGCTGAACACCGCGCAGTTTTTACCCTGCCGGAAATGACAAAGGCCGCTTCATCGAAGCGGCCTTTTGTTTTGCTGCACCGGCAAACATCACCGGTACGGTCAGTCTTAACTAATGCAGATGCAGATCAGCGATCGCCGTAAGAACGACGTGCGCCGCTGTCGGAGCGGGCGCCAGTACCCTTGTAGCCGCCGCCGCCACCTTCTTTGCGCGGACCGCCGCTGCCGGCAGGCTTGCC
>NZ_AJHH01000198.1 GCF_000256565.1 Herbaspirillum lusitanum P6-12
CCGGGATCGGTTGCTTGGTGAAGCGCTCGATACGCTTGACGTGCATGCCTTCAGCGTGATTGACCAGCGAGACGGCAACGCCGTTGCGGCCGGCACGACCGGTACGGCCGATGCGGTGAACGTAGTCTTCCGGGAATTTCGGCAGATCGTAGTTGAACACGTGGGTGATGCCCGGCACGTCGATACCGCGAGCGGCGACGTCGGTTGCCACCAGCACGCGCACCTGGCCGCGGCGCATGCCGTCCAGAGTACGGTTGCGTGCGCCCTGATGCATGTCGCCATGCAAGGCAGCTGCAGCGAAACCGGCGATGTTCAGGCGGTCGGCGATGGTGTCGGCGTCACGCTTGGTGGCGGTGAAGACAACAGCCTGGTCCATGGTCACGTCGCGCAGCAGGAAGTCGAGCAGGCGATTCTTGTGCGACAGGTCGTCGACGAAGTGGACGCGCTGGGCGATGTTTTCATGCTTGGTGGCGGAACCGGCGATCTGGATGATCTGCGGTGCATTGGTGATGCGCTTTGCCATGTTGCCGACGACGCCATCCAGCGTTGCCGAGAACAGCATGGTTTGACGGGTTGCCGGTGTTGCCGCGACGATCTTTTCGATGTCTTCGATGAAGCCCATGTCGAGCATGCGGTCGGCTTCGTCCAGGACCAGGATTTCCAGTTCGGAGAAGTCGATCTTGCCCGAATCCATATGGTCGATCAGACGGCCAGGCGTCGCCACCAGGATTTCAGGATTGCGCGACAGCAATTGCATCTGCTTCGGATAAGGCATGCCGCCCAGGATCGACACGGCCTTCAGGCGGCGCATGTGGGCGCAGTACTTGTCGGTCGCGGTGGTCACTTGCAGGGCCAGTTCGCGGGTCGGGGTCAGCACCAGCATCTTCGGCTGGGCAGGGCGGAAACGTGGACGGTCGCCGCGGGCCTTGGCGGCTTGGGCTTCCTGGTTCGGGGTCTTGGCGCCGGGAGCGGCAGGCGGCATCGAGGCGAACTTGTGCAGCGACGGCAGCATGAACGCTGCGGTCTTGCCGGAGCCGGTCTGCGACGACACCAGCAGATCCTTGCCGGCGATGGCGGCGGGGATAGCTTGTTCCTGGACCGGCGTCGGCGCGGTATAGCCGGAGTCGGTCAAGGCTTTGATGATCGATGGGTGCAGGCCTAGTGATTCAAAAGTCATGTTTTCTTTCGTTTAGTATGAGCGCCAGACAAATGCAATGCAGCGCAACGATTGCGTCGGTTTGAACGAACGCAACGAGCGCACAGCAAATGCGGTGAACGCAAAAAAGCAACGCCAACCAACGAAATGACTATGAAAAACAAAGAAATTTCGGCACAAAAGCTTTGCGCCGGGACGGTGTCGCTTAAAAAGTAAGGACACTCAAGGCGGGAGGGCTTTTACTACGTACTGTCGACTGTCTAGCGCGACAATTAGGGCTTGCGAAGCTACTGAGTAACCCGGCGTGCCGGATTACGGTTTTGTACGTCGTATTGCAACGCACAAACCGAATCATACAGGAAAATATCGAAGTTGGCACTAGGGCTTATTCGGAGAATTGCTTCGAACAAGCCCCGGACTCAGACAATCTTATTCCGAGATACCGCCGACAACACGCGAGAAGCCGCCGTCCACGTAGGTGATTTCACCGGTAATGCCGCCGGCCAGGTCGGACAACAGGAAGGCCGATGCGTTGCCAACGTCCTCGATAGTTACGTTGCGGCGCAACGGAGCGTGATCGGAAACGAAGCCGAGGATCTTGCCGAAGCCCTTGATGCCGCTGGCGGCCAGGGTTTTGATCGGACCGGCGGAGACGCCGTTGACGCGCACGCCCTTGGGACCGAGCGATTCGGCCAGGTAGCGCACGCTGGCTTCCAGCGAGGCCTTGGCCAGGCCCATGGTGTTGTAGTTCGGTACGACGCGCTCGGAGCCAAGGTAGGTCAGCGTCAGCAGCGCCGAGTTCTGGCGCAGCAGCGGCAGGGCAGCCTTGGCCATGGCCGGGAAGCTGTAGGCCGAGATGTCGTGGGCGATCTTGAAGCCTTCGCGCGAGAAGCCTTCCAGGAAGTCGCCGGCAATCGCATCGGCCGGCGCATAGCCGATCGCGTGCACCAAGCCGTCGAGCTGATCCCAGGACTTGCCGAGGTCGGCGAACAGGGCGTTGATCTGTTCATCGCTGCCGACGTCGCAATCGAAAATCAGCTTGGTGTCGAATTCTTCCGCGAACTTGGTGATGCGGTCCTTGAAACGCTCGCCGACATAGGTGAACGCCAGTTCCGCGCCTTCGCGCTTGCACGCCTGGGCGATGCCGTAGGCGATGGAACGATTCGATAACAAACCTGTGATCAGGATTTTTTTGCCTTGCAGAAATGCCATGTTGACTCCGAGTGATTCGCCTTGAAGCGGCGCCAGGCTGAAAGCCGCGCCGGAACAGGCGAAATAAGGGGGATTCCGGTTCTTTGCAGTATATTTGCGCTTGAACTGGGCAAGATTGTAGGGGCTTGCGACGGCGGGGGCAACTTCCGGCGTTTTTGTGACGGGCTGTTATTGCCATTGTGTAAAAATTTATTCTGTAAAATGATCGAATTGCTTTCAAATAACACATAAAGCACATCACTTCAGGAACCAGAAATTCGACATGACAAGCACGCATGCGTAAATTCACCTTCTCCACACTGCTCCTGAGCTTCGCGGCAACAGTCGGGTTCAGCGGTCCGGTTCTCGCAGACCACGCTTTCTCGCTGTACGACACGCCCAAGTATCCCGCCGGTTTCACCCACTTCGATTATTTCAATCCCGACGCCCCCAAACGCGGCACGCTGTACCTGGCCAATCCGGATCGCCGCACCAGCTTCGACAAATTCAATCCGTTCTCGCTCAAGGGCGTGGCGGCGGCGGGCGTGTCGACGCTGATGTTCGAGACGCTGGCGATCGGCTCGTCCGATGAGGTCGCCACCATGTACGGACTGCTGGCCGACGACATGACGCTGGCGTCGGACCGCATGGCGATGACCTTCCACCTGAACCCGAAGGCGCGCTTCAACAACGGCGACCCGGTCACGGCGGCCGACGTCAAATATTCCTATGACACGCTGCTGGCCAAAGGCGCGCCGCAGTTCAAGTCGATGTTCGCCGACGTCAAACAATGCGTGGTGGTCGATGCGCAGACCGTGCGTTTCGAATTCAAGACCAGGAACCATGAGTTGCCGCTGATCGTCGGCGGCGTGCCGGTGTTCTCCAAAAAGTGGGCGGCCGGCACGGCGTTCGACAACATCCAGCTGACGCCGCCGATCACCAGCGGTCCGTATCTGATCGACACCTACGACGTCGGCCGCAACATCACCTACAAGCGCAACCCAGCCTATTGGGGCACGGATATCCCGACGCGCAAGGGCAGCTTCAATTTCGAACGCATCGCCTATCGTTTCTACAAGGACGACGTGGCGCGGCTGGAAGCCTTCAAGGCCGGCGAGTTCGACGTGGTGGTGGAATATAGCGCCAAGAGTTGGGTGCGCAACTACAACGGCCCCAAATTCGTCAGCGGCGAAATCGTCAAGCGTGAACTCAAGCACTCCAACGGCGCCGGCATGCAGGGCTTCGTCATGAACCTGCGCCGCGACCAGTTCAAGGATGCACGCGTGCGCCAGGCGCTGGGACTCGCGCTCGACTACGAATGGATGAACCGGCAACTGTTCTATGGTCAATATTCGCGCATCTATTCCTTCTTCAACAACAGCACGCTTGCCGCCACCGGCGCACCGGAAGGCGACGAACTGAAATTGCTGGAATCGATCCGGGCTTCCGGCACAAAGATCGATCCGGCCGTGTTCGGCCCGGCCCCGGTGCCGCCCAACACCAATCCGCCCGGTTCGCTGCGCGCCAACCTGCTGCAGGCGCGCGAACTGTTGCGCCAGGCCGGCTGGGAATATCGTGACGGCGCCTTGCGCAACGCCAGAGGCGAAGTCTTCGCGTTCGAGATCCTCGACGATCAGTCGGCGCTGTCGCGCGTGATCAGCATCTACGTGCGCAACCTGCAAAAGCTGGGCATCCGGGTAACGCAGCGCACCGCCGACTTTGCCCTGGTGGCCAAGCGCATGGACGAGTTCGACTACGACATGACCAGCATCCGCTTCCCCGACGTCAGCAGCCCCGGCAATGAAATGTTCGACATGTTCGGTTCCAAGGCGGCCGATGAAAAAGGCTCCAACAACGTCTGGGGCCTGAAGGACAAGGCGGTCGACAAACTGGTCGAAGCGCTGGTCGCCGCCGCAACGCGCAAGGACCTGGTCGCCGCCGCACGCGGACTGGATCGCGTCCTGCTGCACAAATACATCGTGGTGCCGCAGTGGTATTCGTCGACGCACCGCGTGGCCTATCGCAACCGTTTCGGCATTCCCGCCGTGACGCCGCTGTACTACCAGGCCGATCCCTACGTGATCTCAAGCTGGTGGGAAGTGTCGCCGAAATGAGCACAGTGATCATCATCTTCATCTCCAACTTGCCGACGCCGCCATGAATATCTGGTCTTATATCCTCAAACGTGTCCTGCTGATGTTGCCGACATTGCTGGGCGTTGTCGTGATCACGTTCGCCGTGATCCAGTTCGTGCCGGGCGGTCCGGTCGAGCAGGCGTTGATCGAAATGAAGGGTCTCGGCGGCGGCGGCGAAGCTTCCGGCGGCGGCGCTTCGCAATACCGCGGACGCCAGGGCATCGATGCCGAGCGCGTCAACGAGATCAAGGCGCTGTACGGTTTCGACAAGCCGCCGGTCGAGCGCTTCTGGCAAATGCTCAAGGGCTTCGCCACCTTCGACCTGGGCAAGAGTTTTTACCATCACGGCGACGTCTGGCAACTGGTGAAATCCAAGATGCCGGTATCGATCACGATCGGCCTGTGGACCTTCTTCCTGACCTACCTGATCTCGGTGCCGCTGGGCATCGCCAAAGCGGTGCGCGAGGGTACGCGCTTCGATACGGCCACCACCGGGCTGGTGCTGGTCGGCTATTCGATTCCCGGTTTCGTGCTGGGCGTGTTCCTGCTGGTGATGTTCGGCGGCGGCAGTTTCGTGCAATGGTTCCCGCTGCGCGGACTGACCTCGGACGACTGGGCCACGCTGTCGCTGGCGGGCAAGGTCAAGGATTACCTGTGGCACATCACCTTGCCGGTGATCGCCTCCGTGGCCGGTTCGTTTGCGGTCATGACGATGCTGACCAAGAACACCTTCCTCGAAGAAATCCGCAAGCAATACGTGCTGACCGCGCGCGCCAAAGGCCTCTCCGAAAACAAGGTGCTCTACAAGCACGTGTTCCGCAATGCGCTGATCCCGCTGGTGACCGGTTTCCCGGCGGCCTTCATCGGCGCCTTCTTCGCCGGCAGCCTGCTGATCGAGACGCTGTTCTCGCTTGATGGCCTGGGCCTGCTGTCGTATGAGTCGGTGATCCGGCGCGACTATCCGGTGGTCATGGGCACGCTGTACCTGTTCACCTTGATCGGCCTGGTGGTGAAGCTGCTCGGCGATCTCTGCTATGTCTGGGCCGACCCGCGCGTCCAGTTTGAAAGCCTGGCCAAATGAGCGCGACTACCGTGACTGCTTCTTCCTCCCCGACGCCTTCGATTTCCCCGGGCCGCCGAATCTGGCTGCGCTTCCGCCAGAATCGCAACGGCTATGCGAGCCTGATCATTTTCCTGATCCTGTTCGTGATCAGCCTCGGCGCGGAACTGGTCTCCAACGACAAGCCGCTGGTGGCGAGCTACCACGGCAAGATCCTGTTTCCGATTGCGCATGACTATTCGGAAAAGACCTTCGGCGGCGACTTCGAATCGCCGGCCGACTACCTCGACCCGTTCATCCAGGAGCAGTTCAGGAAGGATGGCAACTGGGCCATCTATCCGCCCAATCACTATCGCTTCGACACGCTCAATTATTTCGCCAGGCAACCGAATCCGGCGCCGCCGTCGTCGGAGAACTGGCTTGGCACCGACGACCGCGGCCGCGACGTGTTTGCGCGCTTGTTGTACGGCTTCCGCATTTCCATCCTGTTCGGCCTGGCGCTGACGGTCACCGGCGTGGTGCTGGGTTTATTGGCCGGTGCAGTGCAGGGTTACTTTGCCGGTCGCACCGATTTGTTCATGCAACGCCTCCTGGAAATCTGGGGCTCGATGCCCGAGCTTTACCTGCTGATCATTTTTTCCTCCATCTTCGAGCCCAGCATCGGGTTGCTGCTGGTGCTGCTGTCGCTGTTCGGCTGGATGGGTTTGTCGGATTACGTGCGCGCCGATTTCCTGCGCAACCGCAATCTTGAATATGTACAGGCGGGGCGCGCGCTCGGCCTGTCGAACATGCAGATCATCTGGCGCCATGTGTTGCCCAACAGCCTGACGCCGGTGGTTACCTTCCTGCCGTTCCGCATGAGTGCGTCGATCCTGGCGCTGACCAGCCTGGATTTCCTCGGTCTCGGCGTGCCGCCTTCCACGCCCAGCCTCGGCGAACTGCTGGCGCAGGGCAAGAACAATCTTGACGCCTGGTGGATCGCCTTGTCGACCTTCATCGTGCTGACCGTGACCTTGCTGCTGCTGACCAATATCGGCGACGCCTTGCGCAATGCCCTCGACGTACGGAGGAAAGCATGAGCCTGCTCGAACTCCGCAATCTCTCGGTGCGCTTCGGCGACGCCACGGTGGTCGACGACGTCAGCTTCAGCATCGGGGCCGGTGAAAAATTCGCGCTGGTCGGCGAATCCGGTTCCGGCAAGACGGTCAGCGCCTTGTCGGTGCTGCGCCTGAACCAGGATGCGCGCTACGACGGCCAGATTCTGTTCAACGGCGAAGACATCCTGCAAAAGAGCGAAGCGGCCATGCGCGGCGTGCGCGGCATGGATGCGGCGATGATTTTCCAGGAGCCGATGACGGCTCTCAATCCCTTGTTCACCATCGGCAACCAGATCGCCGAAGTGCTGATGCTGCACGAAGGCCTGAATGCGCGGGCTGCTGCGCAACGCACCGTGGCTTTGCTGGAAAAGACCGGTATTCCGGAGCCGGCGCGACGCGCACTGGCTTATCCGCATCAATTGTCCGGCGGCCAGCGCCAGCGCGCGATGATTGCGATGGCGCTGGCTTGCCATCCCAAACTGCTGATCGCCGACGAGCCGACCACCGCGCTGGACGTGACGATCCAGGTGCAGATCCTGGAATTGCTCAATCAATTGCAGCGCGACGAAAACATGGCCGTACTGCTGATTTCGCACGATCTCAATCTGGTGCGCCATTTCGCCGATCGCGTCGGCGTGATGGAAAAAGGCAAGCTGGTCGAGACCGCCGCCACCGCCGGCTTGTTCGCGGCACCGCAGCAGGTCTATACGCGCAAGCTGCTGGCCAGCCAGCCGCAGCGCAATGTCGACGAGATCGCGCCGGATGCGCCGGTGCTGTTGACCGGCACGAATGTGCGTTGCACCTTCTCGATCAAACAGGGCTGGCTGCGCAAGAAAAAATTCGCTGCCGTCGACGACGTCAGCCTGACCCTGCGCAAGGGTGAGACGCTCGGCATCGTGGGCGAGTCGGGTTCCGGCAAGTCGACGCTGGGCATGGCCTTGCTGCGCTTGTCGACGGCCACCGTCGAAGGCGACATCCGTTTCGCCGGCCAGCCGGTCAGCGCGATGAGTTCAGCCGCCGTGCGCCCCTTGCGTGCGCGCATGCAGGTGGTGTTCCAGGATCCGTTCGCCTCGCTGTCGCCGCGCCGCACGGTCGCCCAGATCGTCGGCGAAGGACTGGCCTTGCACCAGCCGCACCTGAGTGCGCAACAGCAACGCGTCGAAGTGGTCGCGGCGCTGCACGAAGTCGGCATATCGGAAGACATGCTGCAACGCTATCCGCACGAGTTCTCCGGCGGCCAGCGCCAGCGTATCGCCATCGCACGCGCAGTGGTGTTGAAGCCCGATCTGTTATTGCTGGACGAGCCGACCTCGGCGCTGGACGTCACCGTGCAGCAGCAAGTCTTGCAACTGCTGGCGCAATTGCAGCGCAAGCATGGCCTGGCGTATCTGTTCATCAGCCACGACCTCGCCGTCATCCGCGCCATGGCGCATCAGGTGCTGGTGATGAAGGACGGCAAGGTGGTGGAAGGCGGTTCGGTTGCCGACGTCCTGCAACGGCCTTCGCATGCTTATACCCAGCGCCTGCTGGCGGCGGCGACTTATGCCGCCGACAATGTCGCGGGGACGTGAAGAGCCGGCCTGTCTGAGATTGCTGCGACGGTTCTCGCTCAGAACGTCACGCCGGCAATCAGAATGATATTCGCATAGGGCGTGAACTCACCGGTGCGAATCACCGCGCGCGCCTGTTGCGTGCGGCGCTTGAATTCCTCATGCGGCAGGGTCTGCTTGCCGGCCAGTCCGAGCAGCCCGACTTGTTGGGCCAGTTTCGGACTGCGTTCAGACAGTTCATCAGCCAGCACGTGATGCTCGACGTGCATTTCCGCCAGCACGGTTTGCAGCGTGTCCATGAAGCCGGGAATGCCGCGCGTCAGCGCCAGGTCGATCAGCGGCACGCCGGGCGGCACCGGCAGGCCGGCGTCGCCGACGACGATGCTGTCGCCATGGCCGAGCGAAGCAATCAGCTGTGACAGCGCAATGTTCAGCAGCGGTGTTTTTTTCATCTCGGTTCTCCTTGCTCAGTCCGCAACTTCCCGGCGGGAAGGAATGGAAGTTTGTGCACCCACGCGCGCCACGCTGATGGCGGCCGCGCGCTGACCCAGCGCGATGGCTTCGGCTTCGCTGCGGCCTTCCGCCAGCGCGGCGACAAAGCCGCCGATGAAGGTGTCGCCGGCGGCGGTGGTGTCGACTGCCTTGACTGCTTGCGCGTCGAAATGCCCGGAGCCTGATTCCAGCGCCGCATAGACGCCTTTTTCTCCCAGCGTGACCAGCACGTTGGTTGAGCCGGCTGCACGCAGCTTGCCGATTACGGCGGCAATCTGTTCGTCGCTGTCGTTCTCAATGCGGATATCGCCGGCGGGCATGCCGGCCAGCATCGCGGCTTCGATTTCATTGGGCACCAGGTAATCGATTTGTCCCAGCAACTCGGTCGGCAACGCTTGCGCCGGGGCCGGATTGAGTACCACGGTCTTGCCCAGTGCATGCGCCAGCTTGATGGCGTGGATCACGGTCGGTAGCGGCGACTCCAGCTGCAGGACCACGATGCGCGCCTGTCCGATCAGGTCGCGCGCGGCATCGATGTGAGCCGGGCTGAGCTCGGCATTGGCGCCGGAAGCCAGCACGATGCTGTTCTGGCCGTTGTCGTCCACCAGGATGGAGGCGATGCCGGACGCCGTACCGGGAATCGTCGTCACATGGCTGTCGTCGATGCCGTCCTTGCGCAGGGCGGCACGCAACTCTGCGCCGAAGGCGTCGTCGCCCAGGCAAGCCACCATCGCGACCTTGACGTCGTCGGCGCTCAGGCGCGCGCAGGCCACGGCCTGGTTGGCGCCCTTGCCGCCGGGGATGGTGCGGAACTGGCCGCCGGTGATGGTTTCACCAGGGAGCGGCATGCGCGGCACGCGCAAGACCAGGTCCATGTTGATGCTGCCGATGATGACTATCATGTGTTTCCGAGCGTTGATGAATTGAGATGTCGAATGGATATCGTCACGTGATCATGTTGGCGCGCGCACGGTCGAGCCGCGCACATGCAATTGCGGCGTGATGGTCTTGCGTTGCACCGGACGCGTCGGATCGGCGATGCGTTCGAGCAGGCATTGCGCGGTCAGTTGTCCCAGCGTGCGCGTGTTTTGCGATACGCTGGTCAGCGGAGGATGCACGAAACTGGCCAGGTCGATGTCATCGAAACCGATTACCGACAAGGCGTCCGGCACGTCGATGCCGCGCTCGGCGGCGGCGCGCAAGGCGCCGATCGCCATCAGGTCGTTGCAGCAGAAAATGGCGTCAGGCGGCTGTGCGACGGAGAGCAATGCGCGCGCTGCGGCATAACCGCCGGCGCTGGTGAAGTCGGCGTAAGCCAGCAACCCCGGCGCGATGGCGACACCGGCGGTTTGCAGTTTGCGGCGCAAACCGGCAATCCGTTCGGCGGAAATATCCAGGCTCTCCGGGCCGCCGATGCAGGCGATGCGGCGGCGTCCCAGGGCGAGCAAATGCTCTGCCGCCAGCACTCCGCCGGCAGCGTTGTCGACCGCCACCAGGTCGATCGCCATGTCTTTCGGCGCACGGTCGAGCAGCACGGTCGGCACCTTCATCTTGCGCAGCAGTTCGCCGTCGGTCTGCGCCAGCGTCGCCACGATCAGGCCGTCGCAGCGCTTGGTGAGCAACACGTTGAGATAGTCGCGCTGCTTGGCCGGATCATCGTCGGAATTGCACAGGATCACACTGTAGCCGGCTTGATAGCAACTGTCTTCAATGCCGCGCGCCACTTCCGAAAAGTACGGATTGGTGTTGTTCGGGATGATCAGGCCGATACTGCCGGTGGCGTTGCTGCGCAGCGAGCGCGCCAGCGGGCTAA
>NZ_AJHH01000199.1 GCF_000256565.1 Herbaspirillum lusitanum P6-12
CCTGGAACAGCGCGCCGACGCCGGCCAGCAGGCCCATCAGCGCAAACACCAGAATCTTGCTCGGCCGTGGATTGATGCCGGCCAGGCGTACCGCTTCTTCATTGGTGCCGATACCGATCCAGTGGCGTCCGAGCACGGTGCGCGTCAGCACCAGATGACCGATGACGACGACTGCAATCGACGCGATGAAGGCCGGCGACAGGCCGAGGAAAATTGGCGAGCTGATGCCGTCGACCGCGCTGCCGATGTATTCGGTGCGTGAATTGGTGACTTGATAGGCCATGCCGCGCGCCATTTCCAGCACGCCCAGCGAGACGATGAACGAGGGAATGCGCCAGCCTACCGAAATCAGTCCGGTCAGCATGCCGCACAGGCTCGCCACCAGAATGCCGAGCAGGCCGGCGGCAAACAGCGGCCAGCCCCAGCGCACCATCGCCATCGACAGGATCGATGCCGCCAGCGCCATCACCGAGCCTACCGACAGATCGATGCCGCCGACGATCAGCACGAAGGTCATGCCGACGGCCATCACCACCAGCGTCGGGATGTCGTTGGAGAGCGTGCTGAAGGTTGCCAGCGTGAGGAAGTTTTCACTCAGGAAGGAGAACAGCACGCACATCGCGAGCAGGGCGCCGATCAGGCCGAGGTAGTTCTTGACGGCGGACAGGCCGTAGACGGAAAAGGTGCGGTTGGGATGGGTCATGATCTTTGTCTGTTTTGCTTGTGTAGTTGTCGTCACGGTCAGGCCGCCTGAGTCGCTGTAGCTGTAGCTGTAGCTGTAGCTGTA
>NZ_AJHH01000200.1 GCF_000256565.1 Herbaspirillum lusitanum P6-12
AGCTGCCGATCAGGTTGCGCGCGATCTCCACCATTTGCTGATGACCGACGCCGAGGTCGCCGACCGGCGTCCAGGGATCGATGTCGGTCAGGCCGACCGCCGCCATTTGCGCCTGCGCCAGTGCCGCCAGTTTCGGCTTGTCGATCCAGCCGAAGCGTTGCGGCAACTGATTCAGGAACAGGTTTTCGGCGATGCTCAGCGTCGGGATCAGGTTCAGTTCCTGCATCACCATGCGAATGCCGAGCTGTTCGGCCTCGGTGCGCGAGCGCGGCTGGTAAGGCTGGCCGTCGAGCTGCATGGCGCCCGTGGTGGATTGCACCAGGCCGCAGACGATTTTCGACAGCGTGCTCTTGCCGGCGCCGTTCTCGCCGGTCAGCGCCAGGATCTGGCCGGGACGGAGTTCCAGCGAAACTTCGCTGAGCACCGGTTCGACGTAAGTCTTGCCGATACCGCTGAGCGACAGCAAAGCCGGGGATGATGGATTGGACATGCAGTCTCCACCGTGAAGGTGTGGTTCAGAAATTCGGTGTTGCAGGAAGGGCGGAACGCACGTGCGTCCCGCCCGGTGCTTCATTTGGTTTTCTACGGCTTATTTGCTGTCCTTGGTCACCAGCTGGACCTTGGTTTCAACCGCGCCGCTCAGGCTGCTTTGCTTCTTCTTGTCAGCCAGCGCCTTCAGTACGGTTTCGATGCCGAACACGGCTTGCTGCGAAGCGAACTGGTCGGCGGTCGCCAACACGCGGCCGTCCTTGAGCATCGGCTTGATGGCGTTGATGTTGTCGTAGCCGACCACCAGCACCTTGCCGGCCTTGCCTGCCGCCTTGACCGCGGCGACTGCGCCCAGCGCCATGTTGTCGTTGCCGGCCAGGATCGCCTTGATGTCAGGATTGGCGTTCAGCATCGAGGCGGCAACCTTGTTGCCCGGATCGATTTCCCATTGGCCCGATTGTACCGACACCACCTTGGCGCCGGCTGCGCTCATCGCATCCTGGAAGCCCAGCGTGCGTTGCTGCGCATTGAAGGTGGTCGAGACGCCTTCGATGATCGCAACCTTGTCGCCGCTCTTGATCTGCTTGGCCAGGAAGTCGCCGACCAACTTGGCGCCCTTGCGGTTGTCCGGACCGACGAACGGCACGGTAATGCCCTTTTCCTTCAGTGCGGCATCGTCGAACTTGTTGTCGATGTTGACCACGATGATGCCGGCGTCGATGGCCTTCTTGATGACCGGCACCAGCGCCTTGGAGTCGGCCGGTGCGATCACCAGGCCGCTGACCTTCGAGACGATCATCTGTTCGACGATCTTGATCTGGTTGGCGGTGTCCTGCTCGTCCTTGATGCCGTTGGCGATCAGGTCGTATTGCGCGGCGTGGGCTTTCTGGTGCTCCTTGGCGCCGTTTTCCATGGTCAGGAAGAACTCATTGGCCAGCGACTTCATCACCAGCGCGACCTTTGGCTTGGCGGCAGTTTGGGTTTGCGCCAGCACGGGCAGGGCCGGCAGGGCGCAGGCGAGGACGGCGGCGGCAATCAGCTTGAGGCGGATACGTTTATTCATGATGTCTCCAGGTTCCAGATATTCGGGTGAGCAGCAATTCGTATGGATCGGCATGCTGTTATTGGTGTTTTGCTTTTGTGCGCAAACGGGGTTTT
>NZ_AJHH01000201.1 GCF_000256565.1 Herbaspirillum lusitanum P6-12
GGCGCCGCGCCGCCTTGTTGGCATATGCACAAGAAAAATAGGGGATGTATTGGAGCGTGCCGGGCAATGACGCTGTGAAATTCGTCGTTTTGCAGTGCGGGGAAAGTCCGCCAAACAGAAAAGGGCCGGGAATGCATCCCGGCCCTTTGTCGATTCCGAACCTGTCGATATCAGCGGCGGCGGTTGCCGCTTTCCGATGCCAGCGTGATCGGCGCCGCTCCCTTGCGGGCCGGTGCGGCACGGGTGTTCTTGGCCACCACGGCAGGCGCCTTGCGGATAGGCTTGGCCGGGGCATGGATGACCTGGCGTACGCGTATCGGCGCGGCGGCAGGCGTCTGGTAAGGCACTTGCAATTGCAGGCTCTGACCATTGGCCAGGGTATCGTGGCGCAGGCTGTTCCATTGCTTGATCTGGACCACGCTCACGCGGTAGCGGCCGGCGATCGACGCCAGCGTGTCGCGCTTGCCGACCTTCACGTAGATGCGCTTGAAGTCGGGTACGTCCGGCGCCACGGCCAGGCGGGCGCTGTTGGCCATTTCCGGCGTGATGTCGGCTTCCATCGAGGTTTCGGTCTTCGGTACCAGGATCATGGAGCCGGCTTTCAGGACCATCTTCGGCGGGATTTGGTTGACGCTGCGGATCACGTCCGGCGTGGTGCCGAAGCGGCTGGCGATGGTTTCGATGCGTTCCCGTGCGCTCGAGACGGTATGCGAGGTCCACGAGCTCAGGGCTTGCGTGAACTTCGATATGTTGGTCTTGAACTTCTCGGCATTGCTTTCCGGGAGCAGGATCTTGGTGTCGTCGCCGCCGATGATGACCGGGCGGTTGAACTGCGGGTTGAGCGCCTTGAATTCGTCGAGCGACAATTCGGCCAATTGCGCCGCCACCTTCACGTCAATGTTGCGGGTCTTGCCGATGGTGACGAAGTAGGGCTGGTTGTCGACCTTGGGCAGCTCGATGCCGAATTCTCCCGGCACGGCGATGATGTTCTTGACTGCTTGCAGCTTCGGCACGTAGTTGCGCGTCTCGTTGGGCATCTGCGCCGACAGCGTGTTGAAATCGATCGGCAGGCCGGCGGCCAGGTTGCGGTTGACGGCGCGTTGCACCGAGCCTTCGCCCCAGTTATACGCGGCCAGCGCCAATTGCCAGTCGCCGAACATGCCATAGAGTTTCTGGAGGTAAGTCAGCGCCGCATCGGTCGAGGCCAGCACGTCGCGGCGCTCGTCGGTGAACAGGTTCTGCTTCAGGTTGTAGTCGCGTCCGGTCGACGGGATGAACTGCCACATGCCGGCCGCTTTGGCGGTCGACAAGGCTTGCGGATTGAAGGCGGACTCGATGAACGGCAGCAGCGCCAGCTCCGTCGGCATGCCGCGCTTTTCGAGTTCCTGCACGACGTGGAACAGGTAGCGCGAGGCGCGCACGGTGGTGCGTTGGATATAGTCGGGACGCGAGCTGTACCACTGGGTCTGGTTGTCCACCAGCGGGTTTTCCAGATCCGGAATGCCGAAGCCCTTGCGGATGCGCGCCCAGATATCGATGTCTTCCATGCCCGGCAGCGCGGACGAAGGATCGTTCGGATTGATGGCGTTGAAGGCTGCGGGGTAAATCGAGATGTCGTTGGCGTGGGCCAGGAGGGGAGTACCGAGAGAGAAAAGCGTTGCGATCGCCAATTTCCTGAATGTTAGCTGCATGGGTACGTGATCCTGTGCCTGAGGCTGAAGAAACGATTAACTTCGCGTTTGAATTCGCATTGCAAATTCACCGGTCGTCTCGGATGCACGGCACCTCCTGCCAGGAAGTATGTGTCCGAACGGAAGTAATGAAGCGTTTGGCGGTTCTGTTATTAAAAAACAACAAAAGCGCCCGTTTATCTAAAAACGGCTTGCAAGCCGGTGGATTTGGAGACTAGACGGAGTGTACGTAAGCCCCTTTTCACTCGTCAAGTAAAAATTCACTTATGTTACAAAGCTTAAGCCCTTGATTCGTTTGGTATTTGTCCGAAAAAAGGCCTATTCACCTTCTATTTGTAGGTATTCTTCCATTCGCGCAGCGCGCCGAATGTTGCCGTCGGATCAACTTGTTTCCCTGAGGCAGGCAAACGGCCGGCTTCTTGCAAGCGGGCGATGACGGCGGTTTCCTTGTAGCGCAGGAAAGGATTGGTGGCGATTTCGAGCGCGATGGTGGAAGGCACCGTCGGCTCGTTGCGGGCGCGTTTGGCCTGTTCCGCATCGATGCGCGCGATTAGCGCCGCATTGCCCGGTTCGATTTCGCGGGCGAAGCGCAGGTTGGACAGGGTATATTCGTGGGCGCAGTAGACTTGGGTGTCGGCAGGCAGGGCGGTCAGCTTGTTGAGCGAGGTTACCATCTGCTGCGGCGTGCCTTCGAACAGGCGGCCGCAGCCGCCGGCAAACAGCGTGTCGCCGCAGAACAGCCAGCCCTGCCGTGCGGCGTAGTAGGCGATATGGCCCTTGGTGTGGCCGGGCACGTCGATCACCTTGAGGCCGAGGCCGAGGGCGGCCAGGTGCACCAGGTCGTCTTCCCACAAGGGTTGGGTAATCGTCGGAATCGCTTCGCCTGCGGGGCCGTAGACCGGTACTTGTCCATGTAGCAACAAGCTTGGAACGCCGCCGACATGGTCAGCATGATGATGAGTCAGTAGAATAGCGGCCAGCGTTAGGCCATGTGCTTCGAGCGCTGCCAGGACCGGAGCGCCATCGCCGGGATCGACGACCGCCGCATTGACGCCGTCATGAATCAACCACAGGTAATTATCGTCAAATGCTGGAACAGTCAGGACACTCAAGGATGTGGATGAAGCGGACAGTACAGACGATACGGACGAAGCTGCTGGCGGGATGGCTGACATGGCTGGGCGGGGGCGCGTGATGGCGGAAGTCGATACGGATTCGGGAAAAGCCATTATAGCCCTCGACGACTGGCTGCATACGCCGATGGGCAACTACGTCCGCGCCTGGGAGCAGAAGCACCTGGACGCGCTCACGGCCGATATCTTCGGATTCAACGCGGTGCAGATTGGCATGCCGCAGATCAACGCACTGCAGGCCAATCGCATGCCTTATCGCTGGCTCACCGACAATTGCCTGCCGATCGAGGCTTCGGCAGGCATGCAAGAGGGTCGCGAGATCCCGCTGGTGGTCGCGCATGATTTTTCCGAGCTGCCGTTCGCCACGCAAAGCCTCGACCTGGTGGTGCTGCCGCACGTGCTGGAGTTCAGCGCCGAGCCGCATCAGGTGCTGCGCGAAGTCGAGCGCGTGCTGATTCCCGAAGGCCAGGTCATCATCTGCGGGTTCAACCCGACCAGCCTGTGGGGTGCACGGCAAGCCGCCGGCCGGCTGACCGGCGCGCACTTCCTGCCGCAGGACGGCGAATTCATCCGCCTGCCGCGCCTGAAGGACTGGCTCAAGCTGCTCAACATGGAAGTCAATCGCGGCCATTTCGGCTGCTATGCGCCGCCGTGCGCCACCGACAAATGGCTGGACCGTTTCACCTTCATGGAAAAAGCCGGCGACCGCTGGTGGCCGTATTTCGGCGCGGTCTACATCGTGCAGGCGATCAAGCGCGTCAAGGGCATGCGCCTGATCGGCCCGGCCTGGAGCAAGCAAAAGGTCAAGGTGCCCAAGGGCATGCCCGCGACCAATCGCATCCATAAGGAATAGAATGCCGCCTTCCCGTAAAAAGCGGGGACATCATCAACGATCAACATCAACGACCAAGTAATCAGGCAATGACAGAAGCAAGCATGAACAAAGAAGAACTGGACCGTGTGGAAATTTACGCCGACGGCGCCTGCAAGGGCAATCCCGGCACCGGCGGCTGGGGCGCGCTGCTGATCGCGGGCGGCCGCGAGAAGGAATTGTGCGGCGGCGAACGCAACACCACCAACAACCGCATGGAGCTCAAGGCAGTCATCGAAGCGCTCGGCGCGTTGACTCGCCGCTGCGACGTCACCGTCTACACCGACAGCCAGTACGTGCAAAAAGGCATCAGCGAATGGATCCACGGCTGGAAGGCGCGCGGCTGGAAAACCGCTGCGCGTGAACCGGTCAAGAACGTCGACCTGTGGCAAGCGCTCGACGCCGCGCAGGCGCAGCACAAGATCGAATGGCGCTGGGTCAAGGGGCACGCCGGCCATCCCGGCAACGAGCGCGCCGACCAGCTCGCCAACCGCGGCGTTGACACCGTCCTCTGACCTCAGCACCAGCAAACGGAATTCCCATGCGACAAATCGTCCTCGACACCGAAACCACCGGCCTGAACCCCCGCACCGGCGACCGCGTCATTGAAATCGGCTGTGTTGAACTGCTCAACCGCCAGTTGACCGGCAACAACCTGCACTTCTACATCAACCCCGAGCGCGACTCCGAAGAAGGCGCGCTGGCGGTGCACGGACTGACCACCGAGTTCCTCAGCGACAAGCCCAAGTTCGCCGCCATCGTCGACGAATTCCGCGACTACGTGCGCGACGCGGAAATCATCATCCACAACGCGCCCTTCGACGTCGGCTTCCTCGACGCCGAATTCAAGCTGCTCGGCCTGCCGCCGTTCAAGGAACACGTCGACAACGTCATCGATTCGCTGCAAATGGCCAAGGAGCAGCATCCCGGCCGCCGCAACTCGCTCGACGCGCTGTGCGACCGCTACGGCATCTCCAACGCCCATCGCACCTTGCATGGCGGCTTGCTCGATGCCGCGCTGCTGGCCGAGGTGTACCTGGCCATGACGCGCGGCCAGAACAGCCTGACCATGGATCTGGGCGCGGAGGAAGATGTCAGTGAAGGCGAGGGCAAGCTGGAGCTGGCGCCGCTGGCCGACGTCATCGTGGTCGCCGCCAGCGAAGCCGAACTGGGTTTGCACGAGACAGTCCTGAATACGCTCGACAAGGAAGTGCGCGGCGCGTGCGTATGGCGCCAGGAACCCGAGGCGGAAGCGCCGCCGGCGTAAATTGTTTGAGGAAAATGACGAGAAATGGCGAGGAATGACAAGCAGCTTGCCCGTGCCGTCAATTCTGTGTCATAATTCGGGCCGCTTCACACCAACCCTCGCGGTCGGTGGCGACAGCAAATGGAAGGTTAGCTCAGGGGTAGAGCACTGCATTCACACTGCAGGGGTCCGCAGTTCGAAACTGCGACTTTCCACCAGAATTCAGAAAAGCCAGCGTTCGCGCTGGCTTTTTTCGTTTCTGTGGCCTGGGATTGAGCTTTGTAACTAGAGTTGGTATGGGATATGAAAGGGAGCGTCTGCTTGCGCTGCAACTTGCTGAGATCGGGGTGCGGATTGGTTGATGGATTTGATGAACACTGCGCGCGAGCTCGATTTGCCAGATTGGTTTATCGGCGCTGGTGCAATTCGCAACACAGTTTGGAATCGTCTGCATGGCTTTCCATCGGTAGTCTCTTGTAGCGACGTCGATCTGATTTATTTTTCATCTGGCAACGAGCAGTCTAAGAGCGATGAAGCTTTGCAGGAAAGTTTGAATCGTATGGCGCCCAGCGTTTATTGGGAGGTGACGAATCAGGCCCTAGTGCATAGGTGGTATGAGCAGGAGTTCGGATTACAAATTTTGCCTTTGACATCCAGTGAAGATGGCGTTGGAACTTGGCCGGAAACTGCAACGGCAGTCGGTGTACGTCTTGAGTATGATGGTCGATTGACGGTTGCTGCTCCCTGCGGACTTACGGATCTCTTCGAGCTTAATCTACGTTGGAATCCGCGTCAGGCGTCTCGTGGCATGTTTTTACAGCATTTAGAAGATAAGCAGTTTCTATCGCGTTGGCCATTGCTGAAATTGATGGAGATCTGACCCTGTCTTGCGGCTATGCTCAAACCGGCCGTGCGGCGATTCTAATTTACTGCGCATTGCCGGCACCGGATGCGGCCGGCAACCTCACCGTCACCGTCAATCCCTTGCCGTCCCGGTCGGTCCCCAGCGTAATGGTCCCCTGCGCCGCCTGTACGATCTCCTTCACGATCGCCATGCCGAGCCCCGCGCCGTGCTGGTCCGGCGCGGCGTTCCGGTAGAAGCGTTCGAACACGCGCTCGCGCACTTCGGCGGGAATGCCCGGTCCGTTGTCAGCCACGGTGATCACCACTTCCTTGTTGTCTTCCAGCGCCACGCCGACGGTGACCTTGCCGTGTTCCGGGGTGTAGCGCAGCGCGTTGTCGATCAGGTTCATCAGCATGCCCGAGAACAGCGCCTGGCTGCCCATGGCCCAGGCCTCGTCGACGGCGGTTTCCATCCCGAGGTCGATATGCTTGCGCTGGGCCAGGCTGACCAGTTCTTCCAGCACCGTTGCCGCCAATCCCACCAGCTCGATCGGCTGGCGCGGGAAGGCGGTGCTGTTCGACGCTTCCGCCTGCGATAACTGCAGCAGCTTGTTGGTCAGGTCGGTCATGTTGCGGCTGCTGTCCTGCAGCGCCTGCAAGACTTGCGGCAGGCGCTGCGGATCGTTGAGCTGGCGCGCAAACTGGATCTGCGAATCGATCAGCGTCAGCGGCGTGCGCAACTGGTGCGCGGCGTCGGCGATGAAACGCTTCTGTACCGCGACCTGGGTGTTGAGGCGCTGGATGTACTGGTTGATGGCGACCACGATGGGACGCAATTCCACCTGCAGCTCGCCGGCGCGCAAGGGCGTGAGCGAGTTGGGTTCGCGCGTGGCGAGTTCATCCTTGACGCGCAGGATGGGGCGCAACTCGATCGTCAGCCCGACCACCACCAGCGCGATCGCCAGCAGCAGCATGATGATCTGGCGGTGCAGCGCGGGGCGCCACAATTCATCGAGAAGCTGCGCGTGGCCGCGCATGGTCTGGCCCACCGACACCGCGACCATGCGCAGCGTACCGTTGTCGTACAGCGCGCGCACATAGCTGACGACGCGCAGCGGCTGGTTGTTGAAATACGTGGTGGCGTAAGCCGGTGCGATCAGCGAAAAATCGACGTCAACCGGAAAGTCCGGACGCCCGGCCAGCAGCGTGTTGTCGTCCATCAGGACTTGGTAGTACACCTCATCATGGTCGGGCGAGGCGAACATTTCCAGCGCGGCCGGCGGGACGTTGACGACCGGGGCGCCGTCTTCCCACGTCACCTGGCCGGCCATCATGCGCGCCGAGGCCAGCAGCGCGCGATCCTGCACCAGGTCGGCGCTGGTGACCGCGCTGTCGCGCGTGAAGCTGGCGCTGACGCCGACGTAGACGGTGAGCGGAATCAGCAGCCACAGCAGCAGCCGCAGACGCAGGCTAACTATCATCTTTAACGATCATCGCTGACTATCATCTTTTTGTTTGAGCAGGTAGCCGAGGCCGCGCAGCGTCATGATGGCGGCCTGCGAGGGTTCCAGTTTCTTGCGCAGGCGCGAGATGTAGATTTCGATGGCGTCGGCGCTGGGCTCATCGGACAAACTGAAGATGCCGTTCACCAGCGCATTCTTGGACACCGTCTTGCCCTGCTTGAGCATGAGGATTTCGAGCACGTCGTGTTCGCGTGCGGGCAACGCCAGTGTCTTGCCGGCGATGGCGAACTGGCGCGTATTGCTGTCGTAGCTGAGGTCGCCGCAATGGATTTCGGCGGCCTTGTCCGGCGTCTGGCGACGGATCAGCACCTTGATGCGGGCGACCAGCTCGCGGACTTCAAAGGGTTTGACCAGGTAGTCGTCGGCGCCCGCGCCCAGGCATTCGACCTTCTCGTCGATGGAACCGCTGGCGGTCAGGATCATCACCGGCACCGCATTGTGGCGTTCGCGCAGGCGGCGCAGCACGTTCTTGCCGTGCATCTTGGGCAGCATCAGGTCGAGCAGCACGACGTCGTAGTTTTCCGTATGCAGCACGTGATCGGCCATCTCGCCGTCACTGGCGACGTCGACACTGAACTTGTTCTCCCTGAGGATCTGCGTGAGCCAATGCGCCAGCGGCGGGTTGTCTTCGATCAGCAGCAATTTCATGCAAAAGACCCATATTTTTGTTGCGGTGCACAGAAGAAACACCGGATTTGGAAAGCTGGATGAAGGTTTCCGGTTCTTAGAATAGCGACCACTATATTAATAAGAACTTGAGCGAGCTGCTTGCATCCCCATACCGTGCAGCAGTCTTCCATCTCATTCAGGAGGCATCATAATGCGTCAACGCTTCAATGTGTGTGCTTATGTCATCGGCACCGTGTTTTCCACCGCGCTGATCGGCGCGGCCGTACTAACAGTTGCAGCTCCCGCAGCCCAGGCTGCCGACAACAAGATCACCATCATGGTCGGCGGCATCAACAAACTGATCTACCTGCCGCCCAAGCTGGCGGAAAACCTCGGTTATTTCAAGGAGGAAGGCCTCGACGTCGAGCTGCAGTCGCAGCAGGCCGGCGTGGACGCCGAGAATGAACTGCTGGCCGGCGCCGTCCAGGCCGTGGTCGGCTATTACGATCACTCCATCGACCTGCAAAGCAAGGGCAAGGAAGTCCTGTCGATCACCCAGTTGCTGGTGGTGCCGGGCGGCATGGAGATGGTGCGCAGCGACCTGGCCACGCAAGTGCGCAGCATGGCCGACCTCAAGGGCCGTACGCTGGGCGTGACCGGTCTCGGTTCTTCATCCAGTTTCCTGGCGCAATACCTGGCCAGCCGCAACGGCCTCAAGACCAGCGACTATTCGATGCTGCCGGTCGGCGCCGGCAATACGCTGATTGCGGCACTCAAGCAGAAGCGCGTCGACGTGGTCTGGACCACCGAGCCGACCACCTCGATGCTGCTGGCCAGCGGCGAAGCCAAGGTGCTGGTCGACATGAGCAGCGTCGACGGCACCAAGGCGGCGCTGGGCGGGCTCTATCCGGCCTCCAGCCTCTATGTGCATCGCTCCTGGATGAACAGCCACAAGGCCGAGTCGCAGAAGCTGGCGCGCGCATTTGTCCGTACACTGCAATACATCCAGACCCATAGCGCGGAAGAAATCGCCGCCAAGATGCCGGCCGACTACTACGGCGGCAACAAGGCGCTGTATGTGCAGGCCCTGAAGGCCTCGCTGCCGATGTACTCGCCGGACGGCAAGATGCCGGCCGAAGGTCCGGAAGTGGTGCTGAAGGTGATGGCAGGGTTCAACCCCAACATCAAGGGAAAGAAGATTGACCTGTCCAGGACCTACACCAACGAATTCGTCAATCAGGTGAAATAAACTTCACAACTACAACATTCAGGAGACTCCATGAACAAGAATATTCGTCGCACGCTGATTTCGCTGGCCGTTGCCGGCGCCACCATGATGGCCTTGCCCGGCACCGCATCCGCCGCAGGCAAGATCACCATCATGGTCGGCGGCATCAC
>NZ_AJHH01000202.1 GCF_000256565.1 Herbaspirillum lusitanum P6-12
GCTGGGCGGCCTGTATCCGGCATCCAGCCTGTACGTGCAGCGCAACTGGCTGAACGGCCACAAGGATGACGCCGCCAAGCTGGCGCGCGCCTTCGTGAAGACGCTCAAGTTCATCAAGACCCACAGCGCCGCCGAGATCGCCGACAAGATGCCGAAGGACTACTACGGCAACAACAAGCCGCTGTACATTCAGGCGCTGGAAAACTCGCTGCCGATGTATTCGGCCGACGGCAAGATGCCGGCCGGCGGTCCTGAAACCGTGCTGTCGGTGCTGGCCGGGTTCAACCCGAACGTCAAGGGCAAGCACATCGATCTGTCCAAGACCTACACCAATGAGTTTGTGAATCTGGTCAAGTAAGTAAGCAACCAAGACCGGTTCAATGGTTCGCCCGTTTTCATCAGCTGGGCGAGCCTGTTTCAACCAAGCGCGAACAGCAGACACCTGACGCGGGCGTTCTCCGGAACGCCCGCGGCGGGACGCTTCGCGGCCAGCAATCCAAAAAAACAGACGAGAGAGTCTCCATGAATCAAACCGCCACCGCTTCTGCAAAAACGGCCAACAAGCTCGATACGCCGGCCATCGAACTGGACAACGTGTCGTGCCGCTTCATCACCGCCGACGGCAATGTCACCGTCGCCTTGCGCGATTTTTCCATGAGCGTCGCGCGCGGCGAGTTCGTCGCCGTGGTCGGCCCCACCGGCTGCGGCAAGTCGACCACGCTGAGCCTGATCACCGGTCTGCTTAAACCGACCATCGGCGAAGTGCGCGTGATGGGCGAGCCGGTCAACGGCATCGATCCGCGCATCGGCTTCGTGTTCCAGAACGATGCCGTGTTCCCGTGGCGCAGCGTGCGCGACAACGTCGCCGCCGGCCCGCTGTTCCGCGGCAAGCCGAAGGACCAGGCCTATGAACTGGCCAACGAATGGATCCGTCGCGTCGGCCTCGACAAGTTCGGCGACCACTATCCGCATCAGTTGTCGGGCGGCATGCGCAAGCGCGTGGCGCTGGCGCAGACCTTCATCAACAGTCCCGAGATATTGCTCATGGATGAACCCTTCTCGGCGCTGGACATGCAGACCCGCACGCTGATGCAGGACGAGTTGCTGCAATTGTGGTCGGCGCACTCCGGCTCGGTGGTGTTCGTTACCCATGACCTGGAAGAAGCGATCGCGCTGGCCGACAAGGTGTATGTGCTGACCGCGCGTCCGGCGACCTTGAAGAGCACTTACCAGATCGACCTGCCGCGTCCGCGCGTGATGGAAGAAGTGCGCTACGAGCAGCGCTTCATCGACATCTCCAGAAAGATCTGGTCCGACCTGCGTGAAGAAGTGCAGATCAAGTAAGCCAAGTAAACGCTTTCTACAGAAACAGCTTCTGCTCCGTACACCACACACACCAACGACAAGACAGGTGAGCAACATGACACAAGTAAATACAAGCCGCGCCATGAGCCCGGAAGCGATCGCAGAAGTCGAGCGCGAAGCGCAACGCAAGATCAAACAGCGCTACTGGCTGGTGATTTCACTGCGGCTGGCGATTCTGGTCATCATCCTCGGCGGCTGGGAATTGTCCGCCACGATGCAATGGATCGATCCTTTCTTCTTTTCACAGCCGTCGCTGATCGTGATCCAGATCTATGACTGGATCATGGAAGGCACCTCGCAAGGCCCGTTGTGGGTGCAGGTCATGGTCACGCTGGAAGAAACCGTGCTGGGCTTCCTGATCGGTTCCGTCGCGGGCATCATTGCCGGCATCGCGCTCGGCCGCAACAAGCTGATGTCGGACGTGTTCAGCCTGTACATCCAGATCGCCAACTCGATCCCACGCGTGGTGCTGGGTTCCATCTTCGTCATTGCGCTGGGCCTGGGCATGGCGTCCAAGGTGGCGCTGGCGGTGGTGATGGTGTTCTTCGTGGTGTTCGGCAACGCCTTCCAGGGCGTGCGTGAAGCCGACCGCTACATGATCGCCAACGCGCAGATCCTCGGCGCCTCGCGTCGGCAGGTGACGACCGCCGTGGTGATTCCATCGGCGCTGAGCTGGATCCTGGCGAGCTTGCACGTGAGCTTCGGCTTCGCGCTGGTCGGCGCGGTGGTGGGCGAGTTCCTCGGCTCCAAGCAAGGCATCGGCCTGCTGATCTCGACAGCCCAGGGCGCCTTCAACGCCAGCGGCGTGTTCGCGGCGATGATCGTGCTGGCGGTGGTGGCCTTGCTGGCGGATTACCTGCTGACATCGCTGGAGAAACGCCTGCTGAAATGGCGTCCGGCGGCATTCTGATCTTGTTGCCAACTCACAAGGGACGATAGAATCTTCTTCCATGTCCCTTAACTCTTCCCGCTCTCAAAAAGCCCTGTTGTGGATCGTTGCATCGGGCTTTTTCATGCAGACGCTGGACACCACCATCGTCAATACCGCTTTGCCTTCCATGGCCGCCAGTCTTGGCGAGCCGGTGCTGGCGATGCACCCGGTGGTGGTGTCTTATACGCTGGCAATGGCGTCGCTGACGCCGGCATCCGGTTGGCTGGCCGACCGTTTCGGCACACGCCGCGTCTACTTCCTCGCGATTCTCATTTTTGTGCTCGGCTCGCTGCTGTGCGCCAATGCGCACTCGCTGTCGCAACTGTTGCTGGCGCGCGTGGTGCAGGGCGTGGGCGGCTCCATGCTGCTGCCGATCGGCCGCCTTGCGGTACTGCGCAGCGTGCCGGGAGCGCAGTACATTTCGGCGCTGGCTTTCATTTCGATTGCCGGGCAGCTCGGACCGGTAGTCGGTCCGGTGACGGGCGGCTGGCTGTCGCAGACCATCGGCTGGCACTGGATTTTCCTCATCAACGTACCGGTCGGCGTGATCGGCATGTTCGCAGTGCATCGCTTCCTGCCTGCCGAAGAAATCGTTTCGCCGCCGCGCTTCGACATGCTCGGCTGCGCGTTGCTGTCGACCTGCATGGTGGCGTTCTCGCTGGCGCTGGATGTGCCGATGGAAGAACATCGCGCCTGGTGGAGCGCCGGCTTGTTCGGGATTTCAGTACTGACGGTATGGTGGTACGTCGTCCATGCGCGGCGCGACGAGCAGCCGCTGTTCCGGCTCGGGCTGTTCAATGAACCCAATTTCAGTGTCGGCCTGATCGGCAACCTGATCTGCCGCATCGGCTCGTCGGCGGTGCCGTTCCTGTTGCCGCTGCTGTTGCAGGTCAAGCTCGGTTTTTCGCCCTTGCATGCCGGCCTGGTGCTGTTGCCCGCGGCGGTGGCCGGCACCATCGCCAAGCCGTGGATCGCGCCGCTGGTGCGTCGCTACGGCTATGAGAATTTCCTGCTGGTGAATACAGTGATGGTCGGTGCGGCGATTGTGTCATTCGCGTTGATCACGCCGGCCTGGCCGATCTGGATCGGCATTGTGCAGCTGGCGGTCTTCGGCGTGTGCAACTCGATGCAGTTCGCGGCGATGAACAGCGTCACGCTTAAAGGGCTCAACAGCAAGGACGCCGGCAGCGGCAACAGCCTGTTTTCGATGGTGCAGATGCTGGCGCTGGGTCTGGGCGTGACGATTGCGGGCTCCATGCTGAGCGGGATCGACGGCGTGGCGTGGGCGAGGGACTGGAGCTTTACGCTGACCTTCGTCTGCGTCGGTCTGGTGACCTTGTTGTCGGCGCTGGTGTTTCGCCGGATGGATGCGCGTTACTTCAATTGATCGTCACGTGCGATCACCTGCTCAGGTATCGCTCCATTGACGCAGCAGGTTGTGATAACAGCCGACCAGCGTGCGCCGTGCAACTTCATCGGCGCCGGTCTGGTTGAGCGTCTGGATGGCGTTGTCCATGTCGAACAGCATGCTGCGCTGGCCGTCGTCGCGCACCAGGCTTTGCACCCAGAAGAAACACGCCGTGCGCACGCCGCGCGTCACCGGCGTGACCTGATGCAGGCTGGTGGCGGGATAAATCAGCACATCGCCGGCTTCCAGCCTGGCTGAATGCACGCTGTAGGTATCGTGGATCTGCAATTCGCCGCCGTCGTAAGTCGACGGATCGGACAGGAACAAGGTCGCGGAAATATCGGTGCGCAGCTTGCGGCCATTGTGCGGATGGATGCGCACGCTGCCGTCCACATGCGCGCCGAAGGTCATGCCTTCACTGTAACGATTGAACATCGGCGGATAGACCGTGTTCGGCAAGGCGGCGCTGATGAAACGCGGGTTGCGCTCCAATGCCGACAGGATGATGTGCTGGCACTGCGCGGCGACTTCCGAACGCTCGTCGATTTGCTGGTTGTACTTGACCGGCGCGCCTTGATAGCCGGCGGTCGCACGACCATCGACCCATGCCGGACCGGCCTGTTCCAGCAGCTGACGCACGGTGTTGAGTTGTTGCGCGTCGAGCAGCTTGGGAATGGCGATCAGCATGGGTGGATTTCTTTCACTTGCTTCAGATTGGCTTCAGATTACATGCGATAGTTGACCGAGATCATGCCGGTGCGACCGGTGCCGGGCACCGAGCGTCCGCCGTCGGACTGGATCAGCGCATCGTAATACATTTTGTTCGTCAGGTTGAGGAGGTTCAGACGAATGTCGTAGTCTTTTTGGAGATACGCCAGTGTCGTATCCCAGCGCACATAACCGCCGACCTGCACCGTATTGGTCGGATTGGCGTAGCGTTGCGACATGTACGTCGCGCCGCCGCCGAGTTGCCAATGCGGCACGATGTCATACGTTGTCCAGGTGGTCAGCGTGTGCTTTGGGGTGTTGGTCGGGATCTTGCCGACCGCGGTGTCGCCCGCTGCGCCACTCAGGACCTGCGCATCCAGGTAGGTATAGCCGGCCGCGACCTGCCATTGCTTGTTGATGCGGCCTGTTGCCCCGGCGCGTGCGCCCTTGACGCGCACATCGCCTGACAGCGCATACACGCCCGCAGAAAGCAGGCTGCGCGCATTTTGCTTGTCGATCTGGAACACGGCTGCGTTGAGCGACAGGTTTTCCGCCCAATCCCATTTTCCGCCCACTTCATACGATTTGTTTTTTTCCGGATCGAGGTTGGTCTGGCCGACGGTGCCGGTCAGCTGTTCCAGCGAAGGATTGAACGAGGTGCCGTAGGACAGGTAATACGCCTGTGCGGCGGTCGGTTGCCAGATGGCGCCGGCGCGCACGCTCAGGAAGTTGACGCTCTGATTGGCATAGGCGAGGGCGGTGTTCTTGGCTGCTGCCGGCATGTTGCCGGAGTTGAGCGAGTTGCTGATCTGCGCGACAAACTTGTCATAGCGCAAGCCGCCCACCAGCTTGACTTGCGGGGTCAGTTCCAGCGTATCGCCGACATAGGTGGCGATGGTGTTGGAGCTGCCGCCCTGATGGTTGCCGATGCTGCTGGTGACGCCGGTGCCCGCCGCGCTATAGGTCGGATTGACCAGGGGAATACAGTCGGCGAAACCCGAAGTCGGAGTCGCCGCGCCGGTCAATGCGACACCGTTGCAAGTGCCGTTGCGATAGTAGTTTTGCACGTCGTACCCATCGTGACCCACTTCCAGACCGACCAGCGCATCGTGCTTGAAGCCCAGGAAGGTGCCTTTGCCCGACAACTCCGTCTGGTTGAAGATCGAGTAATCGCGAATCGTGCGATCGTGGCTCTGTGCTTGCACGAACAGGCTGGACAGCGGCAGGGCGCTGGCACCGCCCGTCAAGGCCGTGTAACCGCCCGTGCCGACGGTGCCGATGCCTTGCGGCGCAGTTTCCACGGCGTTGGTGCGCACGTAATTGAACTGCGTCTGGTTGCGCAGCGTCACGTCCGGGGTGATCTTGTGCTTGATGCCGGCGTTCAGCGAGACCACGTCCTGGTCGGTGCGGTCGGAGTTGAGGCCGTAGGCGGTGTCGCGGTCGACGTTGACCGGATGGCCGTTCAGCGCCGGCAGGCCGTAGTCGGGTTGATCATGGTTGTGCTGGATCAGCGTCGAGAGGGTGATTTCCGTCGCGGTGCCGATGCCGGTCACATAGGAAGCTGCCAAGCCGAAGTCCTGCACGTTGGTCTGGTTGCGCGTGGTGGCCGCACCGTCTTGCGCCATCACGGAGACGCGCACGGCGGATGTCTCGGACAGCGGATGATTGTAGTCGGCGGTGGTGCGCACCAGGCCGTTGGTGGTCACGGACGCGGAGACCTCGGTCGATTGCTTCAGGTTGGCCTTCTTGGTGACCTGGTTGATGATGCCGCCGGTCGAACCGCGACCGAACAGCATGGACGACGGTCCCATCAGGACTTCGATCTCTTCCATCGCGAAGGTGTCGCGGAAATACTGGCCGCGGTCACGGAAGCCGTCCAGATAGATATCGGTGCGCGCCGAGAAGCCGTTCAGGTTGATGTTGTTGCCGATCTGACCACCTTCGGCGCCGCCCAGTGTAATGCCGGCGACGTTGCGCAGCGCATCCGACAGCGACGTCGCACCTTGCGATTGCAGCAACGCCTTGTTGACCACCACCACCGATTGCGGCACATCGTGCAGGTCGGCCGGAAGTTTGGTCAACGCGGTTGTCGTGGTGTTGAAATCATCGCGCTTGCCTTCGACGACGACTTCCTTGAGCGATGACGAGGGGGCGGGAGCAGTAGCAGGGGCGGAAGTTTGTTGCGCATGCACGGCGAGGGGGGCGGCAAACACGGCGACAAGTGCTGCGGCGATCGGCGTAAGACGGTTCATTTTTGGCGTTTTCAGTCTGGGTTGGTTCGCATGAAATTCGGCTGGCAATGAAGGCGGAGGCCGTCTGGCTGGCTGGATGCAGGTGGAAGGAATTGATTTCGATTCTCATTCCAATTGCTTGTGCGCTAGACTAAAGCGGTGTGCTGTCGCTGTGCTGACGATAGGCTGACGTTATGCTGACTGTGGTTAAAATAAAACGCCGATCCCTCTCAAAGTCGCTTTCCGGCGGTATTGCCGGCGCTACAATACGTCTCTTGCGGCGCTGAATCGTTTTGAATTGCGCTGTCCGATGCGCTCGTGATTGCCCCTGCGCAACTTGAATTTCTCATCTGGTCCCGAAATATGAACGTTCTGCTGGTGGAAGACGATCTGGTGCTGGCCGACGGCCTGTCGCGCATGCTCAAATCGCATGGACTGAGTGTCAACACGGTCAACAACGGCACCGATGCCGACGCGTTGCTGCAGCGTTACACCGCGACCGTGCTGGTGCTCGACATCGGCTTGCCCGGCCTCGACGGTTTTGAAGTGGTGCGTCGCCTGCGCGCACGCGGCAGCAACATGCCGGTACTGTTGCTGACCGCGCGCGACACCATTCCCGATCGCGTGCACGGCCTTGAATTGGGCGCCGACGATTACCTCGTCAAGCCGTTCGCGACGCCGGAACTGGTGGCGCGCATCAAGGCATTGATCCGTCGCAGCAGCCCGCAGCCGACGCAACTGACCATCGGCGGCCTGTCGCTCGATACGTCCTCCAAGCGCGCCACCATCGACGGCAAGAAAGTCGATTTCTCGGTGCGCGAATGGACCGTGCTGGAGTACCTCATGCAGCAAGCCTCACGCGTGGTGTCCAAGCAGCAGATCATTGACGCCGTGTTGCCGTGGGGCGAAGACGTCACGCTCAATGCGGTCGAAGTCTACGTCTCGCGCATCCGCACCAAGACCGCCGGCTCGGGTGTCGCCATCCGCACCATCCGCGGCTTCGGCTACATGCTGGAAAAGAGCGAAGCCTGAGGCATGCTGGCACAAACCGGCATGTCTTTTTCCTGCCGCACCCGCTGAGGGCCTGAGATCGTCATGCGCCCCAGCATCAAAATCAATCTTCTCAAATGGCTGATCGCGCCGCTGCTCGCGGTCAACCTGATCGGCGCCGGCCTGACTTACTGGCTGGCATGGCTGCCGGCACAGGACGCGTTCGACCAGAGCCGCCTGGGCGCTGACGTCGCAGATCAAGCGCGTGCGCGGCAAGACGTCGCTGGAGCTGACCAAGCAGGCCGAGCAGATGCTGCGCTCGGATCATTTCGACACCATGTACTTCGTCGTGCGCGACTCCAACGGCGAGACCCTGGCCGGCGATCACAACTTCCCGCCGGTCAACCATGTAACCGCGCCCAATGAACCGGTCACTTATGACGGCGTGATGAACGGCGAACAGGTGCGCATCGCCGTGCTGTATGTCAGCATCGAACGCACGCCGATCTACATCGGCATCGCCGAGACCTTCCGCAAGCGCAACCAGACCCACTACGTGATCCTGATTTCGCTGTTGCTGCTGGACGGCGCGCTGACCTTCTTCTCGATCGCCATCGTGATGATCGCGGTCAATAAAGGCCTGAGTCCGCTGCGTGAATTGCGCCAGAACCTCGACCAGCGCAATCACGACAACCTCACGCCGATCGAATTCAAGGAGACCGCCGAAGAGTTGTCGCCGGTGATCGGTGCGATCAACAGCTTGCTGGAAAACATCCGCAAGGGCGCCAGCGCGCAGCAGAATTTCCTGGCCAATGTCGCGCACCAGATCCGCACGCCGTTGACCGGCTTGCGCCTGCAGTTGGAGTGGTTGCACCAGCGTCACGCCGACGAACCTGAAACGGCGCATTCCACCGAACTGATGACCTCGTCGGTCGAGCGCATGGTGCGTCAGAGCAATCAGTTGCTGGCGCTGGCGCGCGCCGAGCCAAGCCGCTTCAAGCCGACCCATCTGGAAGACCTGCTGCTCGACAAGCTGGTGGAAGAATCGGTGCAGCATTTCATCGAACAGGCCGACAAGAAACAGATCGATCTCGGCTTCGACCTGCAACCGGCGCGCATGAAGGGCGACCGCTTCATGCTGCGCGACCTGATCGACAATCTGGTCGACAACGCGGTGCGTTATTCGCCGCCGCAAAGCACCGTGACGGTAAGTTGCCGCGAGCAGGAAGATGCCACCTTGCTGACGGTGGAGGATTCCGGTCCCGGCATCGCGCCGGAACATCGCGAACTGATTTTCGACCGTTTCTATCGCGTCAACGACAAGATCGCCGGCAGCGGACTGGGCCTGGCCATCGTGCGCGACATCGCCAAGGACCACGGCGGCGAAATCACGCTGACCTCGGGCGAGGCCAATTGCGGGACCATCTTCACGGTTCGTTTCCCGCGCCAGGACTGAATTTGCGCTGAGCTTGAAAATTGCTCCGAACCTGTTCGGCATGCCTCTGTCCAATCCTTTATCGCCATTGATGGAGGTATCCATGACAGAGCAAGTCCTACAGAGCGGCACCCACATCGCCCGTTTCGACGCAGTCAAGAAAGACGAGGACGTGTTCGAAGCGCAAGTCTTCGTGCGCCTCACGCGTGAACCGGAAGTCGCCGAGACCTACATCCCCGCGGGCTTGTTCGGCTCCATGCAGGAAGCGCTGGAGAACGCCAAACAGCGCGCCGAGCGTGCGCTCAAGGAGAATGAGTTCTGATGCGGATTGCAGCTTCTTTTCCTTCTTTTAAACGCATTCTTGCGGTCCTGATTCTGAGCACCGCCCTGACCGCCTGCGCCACCGGCCATTCACAATCGCAATCCGGTACTCGCTTCGAAATTCACGCCGCCAGCCTGGTCGCCAGCCCGGATTGGCAAAAAGCCAACCTGCTCGACGATCCCGGCACCACGGTCTATGTGGCGCCGGAAGTCTTGTTGGACAATTCCGATGTCGCCCTGGCCAATGCCAAGAAAGACCTCGGCGGGCAGGCGCTGATCGTGATCCAGATGACGCCGGCCGGAGCCCCC
>NZ_AJHH01000203.1 GCF_000256565.1 Herbaspirillum lusitanum P6-12
CGCGATCCGGATGGGCATGGCCTCGCGCGTGCTTCTGCGCCAACGCATGGCGGTGATGATCAACGGTGAAGTGATGACCGCGCCGGTGGTGTCGGCGCCGCTGTCGGGCAATCGCTTTGCGATCACCGGCTTCAGCTCGTTGGAGGAAGCGCAGGAAATTGCCCTCGGCATCGCGCCGAAGAAGTAAGGCAACAAGACGCATCCGACCGGCTGCATGATAAGGTTGCGGCAATTCAACTGCTGCCGGGTCATGCGACCCGCCCATACCCATGTCAGTCGCCCGTCATATCGTCCAGGTCCATCCGCGTTTGCTCATCGCCGTCGCTGTCGGCGCAGCGGGGTATTTATTGTGCGCGGACGGCGCACTCATCACGCGCTTGCTGACGGGCTGGAACGCGGGCGTGGCCTGCTACCTGCTGACGATCTGGGTGATGATGTTTCGCTCCAGGGCGGCCGACACCAGACGCCTCGCCGAAAAGGAAGATGAAAGCGCGCAACTGGTGCTGGCCACCGTCTGCGTAGCCGCCATCGCCAGCCTGGCAGCCATCGTCATCGAACTGGCCGATGCTTCCCATCTGGAGAGCGGCCAAAAACTGCTGCACTATGCGTTCACCGGCGGCACCGTACTGGGCTCCTGGTTCCTGATCGGCACGGTCTTCACCTTGCACTACGCGCGCTTGTTTTATGCGCAGGACGATGATGCGGAGCCGCCGCTACGCTTTGCCGATGGCGAGAAGAATCCGGATTACTGGGACTTCCTGTATTTCGCGTTCACCATCAGCGTCGCGGTGCAGACCTCGGACGTCGCCGTCGGCACGCGCGCCTTGCGCAAGACCGTGCTGGCGCATTCAGTGATCGGCTTCTTGTTCAACGCGGCGATTCTGGGCTTGTCGATCAATATCGCGGCGAGTCTGGTGGGTTGATTCATCGCGTCCTCAGCACGCAATAAAAAACGGGATGCGTTTGCGCGCATCCCGTTTTGTTACGTCACGACGTTGACTTTATCCTCGCGTTATTGCCAGCCATAGCGGCGGGTGTACCACTTCTTCATCAGCTGGATCAGCGCGGCGTAAGCGATCAGGATCGCCAGCAGCCACGGGAAGTAGCTCAGCGGCAGCGCCTGCAGCTTGAAGTAGCTGGCCAGCGGCGACATTGGCAGGATGATGCCGATGGCCATGATGACCAGCGTCATGCCCATCAGCGGCCACGAAGCGCGGCTCTGGAAGAACGGAATGCGCTTGGTGCGGATCATGTGGACGATCAGCGTCTGCGACAGCAGGCCTTCGATGAACCAGCCCGACTGGAACAGGGTCTGGTGATCCGGCGAGTTGGCGCCGAACACGAACCACATCAAGGCAAACGTGCTGATGTCGAAGATCGAGCTGATCGGACCGAAGAACACCATGAAGCGGCCGATTTCACCCGGATTCCAACGCTGCGGTTTTTCCAGGAATTCCTTGTCGACGTTGTCGAACGGGATGGAAATCTGCGACACGTCGTACAGAAGGTTCTGCACCAGCAAATGCAAAGGCAGCATCGGCAGGAAGGGCAGGAAGGCGCTCGCCACCAGCACCGAGAAGACATTGCCGAAGTTGGAGCTGGCTGTCATCTTGATGTACTTGAGCATGTTGGCGAAGGTCTTGCGGCCTTCCAGCACACCTTCTTCCAGCACCATCAGGCTCTTTTCCAGCAGGATCAGGTCGGCCGCCTCCTTGGCGATATCGACCGCGGTATCGACCGAGATGCCGATGTCGGCTGCGCGCAAGGCCGGCGCATCGTTGATGCCGTCACCCATGAAACCGACCACGTGGCCCTTGTCGTGAAGTACGCGCACGATGCGTTCCTTGTGGGTCGGGCTGAGCTTGGCGAAGACGGTGGTTTTTTCCACGGCCACGGACAATTCCGCATCGGTCATCTTTTCCACGTGCGAACCGAGCAGCATGCCGTCGACTTCGAGGCCGACTTCGCGGCAGATCTTGGCGGTCACCAGTTCGTTGTCGCCGGTCAGGATCTTGACGGTCACGCCATGCGCGCGCAATGCCGCCAGCGCCGGTTCGGTCGACTCCTTCGGTGGATCGAGGAAGGCGATGTAGCCGATCAGCACCAGGTCCGATTCGTCGGCGACGCTGTAGGTTTCCTTGGTCGGCGGCAGGTCCTTGGCCGCCACCGCCACCACGCGCAGGCCTTCAGAGTTCAGGCTGGCGGTGGTCTTGCGGATCTCGGCCAGCAGCTCGGGCGTGAACGGCACGATCTCGCCGTTGTTGCGCGCGTGGGTGCAGATCGAGACGATTTCTTCGACCGCGCCTTTGCAGATCAGCTCATGGTGATCTTCGCGTTCGCTGACCACTACCGACATGCGGCGGCGCTGGAAGTCGAACGGGATTTCATCGACCTTGCGATAGGCCGAGGCGAGCGCCATTTCGCGTTGCAGTTCGGCGTGTTCCAGCACGGCGACGTCGAGCAGGTTCTTCAGGCCGGTCTGGTAATAGCTGTTGAGGTAAGCGTATTGCAGCACCTCGTCGTTCGGCTCGCCCAGGATGCCGGTGTGGCGCTCCAGGAAAATCTTGTCTTGCGTCAGCGTACCGGTCTTGTCGGTGCACAGCACGTCCATGGCGCCGAAGTTCTGGATCGCATCGAGGCGCTTGACGATGACCTTCTTGCGCGACAGGGCAACCGCGCCCTTGGCCAGCGTCGAGGTGACGATCATCGGCAGCATTTCAGGCGTCAGGCCGACCGCGATGGACAGGCCGAACAGGAAGGCCTCGACCCAGTCGCCCTTGGTGAAGCCGTTGATGAAGAACACCACCGGCGTCATCACCAGCATGAAGCGGATCAGCAGCCAGCTGACCTTGTTGACGCCCGACTGGAACGCGGTCGGGGTGCGGTCGGTGGCGGTGACGCGCTCGGCCAGCTCGGCGAATTTCTCGACCGGCAGCGATTCGCCGGTCATGGCGGCCTGGCTGACGAACAAGTCCTTGGCCGACAGCAGGCGCAGGTCGGCGGGGATCATGTCGCCGGCAGACAATTGCACGATGTCGCCCGGCACCAGCTTCTTGATCGGCAGCTCGATGCGCTTGGCGCCCTTGGGATGAAGAGTGACGTCGAAGTAGCGCTGGGCTTCTTCGGCGATGTCGGCGACGAGGTCGTGGCGGATCACGGTCGCGGTGTTGCTGACCATTTCCTTGAGCTTGTCGGCGGCGGTATTGGAACGCGACTCCTGCACGAAACGCATCAGCGTCGACACCACCACCATGGTGCCGATCACGATGGCGGCCTTCATGTCTTCGGTGTAGTAGGAGACGGCGGCCAGTACGGTCAACAGCAGGTTGAACGGGTTCTTGTAGCAGTGCCACAGATGCACCCACCAGCTCAGCGGTTTTTCGTGTTCGACTTCATTGGGGCCGACTTCGGCGCGAATGGCGTCGGCTTCCTGCTCGGTCAGGCCGTCGGTGCGAGTGTGCAGTTTTTTCAGCAGCTCGGACAGTTCGGTCCGGGAGGCGCCCACCAGGTTTTGCGCCACGGTTTGCGGGACTTCCTTGGTGGTCGGCGAGCTGCGGAACATGTCCACGCCGAGGCGATGGAAGTGACGATCCATGCCGCGTGCACGTACGAAGTTTGCGAAGGTTTCTTTCAACAGATCCAGATTCATGATGAAGCTCTTTTTCTTTTTGCAGCGGTTTGCAGTTCGGACGGCGCGCATGCCAGGAGGACAGCAAGGCGCGAGTCCGGTTCATGCGGTCATCGGAGAGACGGATGAGGAAAGCGTCAGACTGTAACGAATCCTCCTGACATATCGATGACAGCAGACGATCAGGTGCGAGATATATCGGGCATAAGGCCTCCGCAGGTCAGGTTTGCGAAGACCCTTTCATCGGTAATTGTTCCATCGACGGCATGCACACGGCGCCGGCGGCCAGGCCGGGCAATGGCAGGTCCGGCCGGCGCGCAGTGTGAACTGTGGCGCTGGCCGCGAGAGGCACCGGCAAATCAATGTGCATGTCATGGACGCGTATGGCCGCAAGCCATGCAGCATCCGGACATGGAACATGTGCCGTTGCGGGTCGGTCTGTAGCGTGCTGTGTTGTGCGGTGGAAAAGGCTGCGCCTGAAGCGGTGCATGCCTGATACCGTCATCTGCTCCTGCAAGATGACAT
>NZ_AJHH01000204.1 GCF_000256565.1 Herbaspirillum lusitanum P6-12
TTCCCGGCAACAACTGTCACTCGAACAAGTGCCCATGAGAGGGACTCCATAGAAATAAGAACGGGCGGAGTCTACTCCCGCACCCGGGCATGGTCAAGTCCATTCAACAACACTTCCGGAAAAAGACGGCATCGCTGCAAGCTGCGCTGGATGTGCGCTGCAGGGCAGCAGCCTCGAAAACTTTCCTTGTTTTATGGGAACGGCGTCCTATACTCAAATCATAAAGAAAACAGGTAGGAGACAAAATCATGCCCAATATCGTCACGAACAATCTCATGTTCTTTTTGCCGATGGCATTTGCCGGACTGGTATTGTTCGGCGAGGTGCCCGTAGCGTCGAAATTTGTGAGAACGGTATTGCGAACGATCGGCGCCCTGGGTGGCGCCCTGATTGCGCTTTTGGTGCTGGAGGTTCTGCCAGTGCTAATTTAAACGAGCTTTCTTGCTCGTTCGCCGCGCAAGCGGCGGTGGCTGGAACGCCGGAGGGAGTCGACATCATTTGCATGTGTGCACTCCAGAAACTCGTCGGGCGTTCCACCTTTTTCCCGAAGCCGTTGCGTCATTCCCTAAGATGACGTAGCGGCTTTTTCTTGTGCCCCGCAGCAGAGAGGAGCCTTGCTTGCGTTTGCGGCAAATGTTGAATTCTTCGACAAATGCCGACAGATGCCGACGAGGGCCGACGAAGGTCACAAAGGGCGACATATAATGCCGGGTCCCTTCTTCCTCGTCGCTCATGCAGATCTCCAAAGAATTCCGAATCCTGGCGCTATGCGCTTTCGCCGCCTGCGGCATCGCCTCCGCACAACAGCTTGCGGCGCAAGAATTGCCGCCGGCCGTGACCGGGGCGCTCAAGCAGGCGAAGATCCCTGCGCGCAACGTCGGGGTGTTTGTCCAGGCCGTCGACGCAACGCGTCCGATGCTGGCCTTCAATGCGACGGCGCCGTTCAATCCGGCTTCGGTGATGAAGTTGGTGACCACCGATGCTGCGCTCGAATTGCTCGGTCCCGCCTTCAACTGGAAAACCCAGGCCTACATCGACGGCGTGCTCAACGACGGCGTGTTGCTGGGCGACCTGAGCATCAAGGGCAGCGGCGACCCCAAGCTGGTGATGGAAAACTTCTGGATGTTCCTGCGTCAGATACGCGCCAAAGGCATTCGCGACATCCGCGGCAACGTCGTGCTGGATCGCAGCGTGTTCGAAGAGAACGTGTACGATCCGGCGCAATTCGACGGCGATCCGCAGAAGCCTTATAACGTTGGCCCCGATGCCTTGCTGCTGAACTACAAGACGGTGGCGATCCGCTTCATGCCTGACGAAGCAAGCGGCCAGGTCAGTGTGGCGATGGAGCCGCCGCTGTCGGGTTACACCGTCGCCGCGCCGCGCATGTCGAAAGAAGCGGTGTGCGGCGACTGGCAGGGCAAGTTGCAGGCCGATGTCGGCGTCGGCGCGGCGGTCTTCAACGGTGCGTTTCCGGCCGTTTGCGGAGAGAAGGTCTGGTACATCCATCCCTATCGCATGAGCGCCACGCAGTATTTCGGCGCGGTGTTGCGTCAGATGTGGAGCGAGCTGGGCGGCACCATTTCAGGCAAGGTCATGCCCGGCAATGTTGCCCCGGTGGCGCGGTTGCTGGCGGAGTGGCAGTCTCCCGCCGTGCCCGAGGTGATCCGCGACATCAACAAGTACAGCAACAACGTGATGGCGCGTCAGTTGCTGCTGACCATCGGCGCGCAAGCATCGCAGTCGCCCGGCAGCACTGCGCGCGGCGCCCAGGCGATTCGCGGCTGGTTGTCGGCCAAAGGCATAGGCGCCGATGAACTGGTGATTGAAAACGGCGCGGGTTTGTCGCGCAACGAACGCATCGCGCCCAACACCCTGGGGCAGGTGCTGGTGACGGCGTTTCATTCGCCGGTGATGCCCGAGTTCATCGCCTCGATGCCGCTGGTCGGCTACGACGGCACCATGCGCAAACGCTTGCGCGGCGAAAACGTGGCGGGGCAGGCGCACATCAAGACCGGTTCGCTCAACGATGTGCGCTCGATTGCCGGCTATGTACAGGCGGCGTCAGGCAAGATGTATGTGGTGGTGTGCCTGATCAATCATCCCAATGCCCCGTTCGGACAGGCGGCGCAGGATGCCTTGCTGCAATGGGTGTTTGAAAAAGGCTGAGCAAAAACTGAGCAAAAACTGAGAGCCGACCAAGGGCGCGTTGATTACTCCGCCGCCCTGACGCGGTTGCGGCCGCTTTGCTTGGCGTTGTAGAGGCAGTCGTCGACGCGCTTGATGAGACCGACAATGTCGCCGCCTTGCACCGGATACACGGTGGCGGCGCCGACGCTGACGGTGACGTGATCAACCGCCTTGGAGGTAGTGTGGGCAATGCCGAGCCCGGCGACTGCCAGGCAAATTCTTTCGGCCAGTTCCCTTGCACCGGCGGCATTCGTATCGGGCAGGATAACGGCGAACTCCTCGCCGCCGTAACGCGCCTTGTG
>NZ_AJHH01000205.1 GCF_000256565.1 Herbaspirillum lusitanum P6-12
TCGCCGGCCGGATGGCCGTAGGTGTCGTTGTACAGCTTGAAGCAATCCACATCCATCAACAGCAGCGACAGCGGTGTTTTGTCGCGTTGCGCGCGCAGCCATTCCTGTTTCATGTAGTCGTCGAAATAGCGCCGGTTGGCGATGCCGGTAAGGCCGTCGGTATGCGTCAGGCGCTTGAGTTCGGCATTGCTGGCTTCCAGCTGTTTCTGGCTTTCATGCAGGGCGGCGTAGGCGGCGTCGCGTTGCAGGAGGTTGATGTAGGAGCGCGAATGGTAACGGATGCGCGCGACCAGTTCGATGGTGTCGTAGGACTTGACCACATAATCGTTGGCGCCGGCCAGGAAGGCGTCTTTCTTGATCAGCGGTTCGTCGGTGCTGGACAGCACGATCACCGGCACGTTCGCCAGCAGCGTGCTGCTGCGGTACTGCCGCACCAGATCGAGGCCATCGGCGTCGGGCATGACCAGGTCTTGCAGGATGACGGTGGGACGGCAGGCCTCGGCCTTGGCCAGCGCGTCGGCGGCCTTGCCGCAAAAGTGGAAGTCGATGTCGGTTTCCGGACGCACGGCACTTCGGATTTTTTCCTGGACCACCAGTTGGTCGTCGATGAGCAGCACGCTGAAGCGGTATTCCTGCGTCGCGATGGTCGACTGTGGCGAAGGTGCCGAGGGCTGATGCGATTGTTCAGGACCGGATGTGCTCATCATTTCCCCCCCCCATCGTTGTCGTTGAGTCGAGGCGCGAACCAGGTTTTTCCTGGATATTGTCGGGCAGCGTCGGCCGCACAGGGCTATCAGAGCATCAGCGGCCGATTGGAAATCTCGTTCTTTTGATGCGACGTCTGGGGAAAATGCACGGTCAGCAAACCGTTCAACTGCGCCAGCGCTTCCAGTACGCCGTCATGGTAAATCCCGTTGGCAAAGCTGCGGGTCATTGTACTGCAAACGGATTCCCAGTCAGCGCGCTTGAGGACGCGGCCGACTGTGCGGTCGGTGACGATTTCGACGCGATGATCGGCCAGGTTGAGGTAAATCAGCACGCCGCTGTTTTCTTCGGTGTCCCAGATGCGGTAGTGGGAAAACAGTTCATGGGCGCGGGCGCGCGAGGACTCGTTGCGAAGCACCGCGCCCAATGGCAGCGCTGCTTCGATCACCAGACGGACTTCAGCGCGGTGCTTCGCTTCACCGGCGCCGATGCAGGTCTGGATCGCTTGCAGCGTGGCCGGCGGGAAGCTGGCGCGCGCCGAGGCGCGGGTGTGGCGCAGGTGTCTGAGGAAGCGCTTGAATGTGTTCATTACCAGTCCCCCGAGGCGCCGCCGCCGTCAAATCCGCCGCCGCCGCCCGAAAATCCGCCGCCGCCACTGCCGCCGCCAAAACCACCTCCACCTCCACCTCCACCGCCGCCGAATCCTCCGCGTCCGCTGCTGCTGCGGGCGGCCTCGTTGAGAATGCTGCCGATGATGACGCCGGCGGCGTTGCCCCAGGTATTGCTGTTGAGGTTGTTGCGACCGGCGGAGCGGCGTCGCACCAGCAGCAGCGCGGTGAAAAATACCGCCAGCATGATCACCAGCACCGCGACTTCAAGCCAGCCGGCGTCATCTTGGCCGGCGGCTTCTTTCTTTGCTGCCGGCAGGTTTTCGCGATCGAGCAGGCTGGTCAACGCCGAAACGCCCGCAGCGAGGCCGCCGTAATAATCGTTCTGCCGGAAATGCGGGGCGATCACGTCTTCCAGGATGCGTTTCGACTGGGCGTCGGTCAGGCTGCCCTGAACGCCGCGGCCAGCTTCAATGCGCAGGCGCCGCAAGGCTTTGGGATTGTCCTTGGCGACGATCAGGATGACGCCGTCGTCAATGCCTTTGCGGCCCAGTTTCCAGGCGTCGGCGACGCGAATGCCGTATTGCTCGATGGCTTCCGGCGCGGTGCTGGCGATCAGCAGCACGGCGATCTGGCTGCCGGTGCGGGTTTCGTAGTCGGTCAGAACCTGGTCCAGCGTACGCCGTTGCTGTTCGTCCAGCATGCCGGCCTGATCGGTCACGTGCGAAGTCAGCGCCGGGACGGCGACAAAATCCTGCGCGCCGGCGCTCCGGAAAGAGCCGGTCAGCAGGATGAACAGGCAGAACGCCAGCAGGCGAGGGAAGCGCTGCATAGGGATTAGCTCAAACTCATTTGCCGAAATTGACGGCGGGCGCAGTGGAAATCGCTTTCTCGTTCTCAACCGTGAAGGACGGCTTGACCGGATAGCTGAAAATCTTGGCGGTGATGTTGGTCGGGAAGCTGCGCGCGAGCACGTTGTATTCCTGCACCGAGGCGATGTAGCGTTGGCGCGCCACGGTGATGCGGTTTTCGGTGCCTTCCAGTTGCGACTGCAGGTCGCGGAAGCTGGTGTCGGCCTTCAGTTGCGGATAGTTTTCCGACACCGCCATCAGGCGCGACAGCGCCGACGACAGCTCGCCTTGGACCTGCTGGAACTTGTTGAAGGCTTCCGGATTGTTCAGCACTTCCGGCGTGATCTGGAAACTGGTTGCCGCAGCGCGGGCGCGGGTGACGGCTTCCAGCGTTTCTCTTTCGTGCGAGGCGTAACCCTTGACGGTGTTGACCAGGTTGGGAATCAGGTCGGCGCGGCGCTGGTACTGGTTGACGACTTCGCTCCAGGCGGCCTTGGTGGCCTCATCCTTGGCCTGGAAGTCGTTGTAGCCGCAGCTGCTCAGCGTCAGGACGGAAGCGGCGATCGCCAGCCATGCAAACCATTTTTTCATTGTGTGCCTCAAGAAGATGGGAAGATTCAATACTGTGCTTACTACTGCCGGCGCCGTCAAGCGGGTGGAGCGGGCTGCGGGCGCGTTACAATATCGCATCTTTGCATATTAAGGCTTACCGTGACATTTATCGAACAATTATCCGCTGCGTGGAAGACCAACAATTCGCTGCTATGCGTCGGCCTCGACCCGGATATCGCCAAATTTCCCGCACAGTGGAAGGACCGGCCGGACGCCATTTTCGCTTTCTGCAAAGGCATCATCGATGCCACCGCCGACGTCGCCTGTTCGTTCAAGCCGCAGATCGCCTATTTCGCCGCCCTGCGCGCCGAAGACCAGCTGGAAGAAATCTGCCGCTACATCCGCACCACCTATCCGCATATTCCCATCGTGCTGGACGCCAAGCGCGGCGACATCGGCGCCACCGCCGAACAATATGCACGTGAAGCCTTCGAACGCTATGGCGCGCAGGCGGTGACGGTCAGTCCGTACATGGGGTTCGACTCGGTCGCGCCATATCTGGAATGGAAAGACCGCAGCGCCATCGTGCTGTGCCGCACCTCGAACGCGGGCGGTTCCGATCTGCAATTCCTGACGGTCGACGGCGTGCCGCTGTACCAGCACGTGGCGCGCCTGGTGGCCGACAAATGGAACACCAACGGTCAGTGCGGCCTGGTGGTCGGCGCGACTTTCCCGGAAGAACTGGCGCAGGTGCGCAGCATCATCGGCGACATGCCTTTGCTGGTGCCGGGCGTGGGTGCGCAGGGCGGCGACGTGGCGGCGACGGTGAAGTCGGGCAAGACGGCAAGCGGCAGCGGCATGATGATCAATTCTTCGCGCGCGATTTTGTATGCGAAGCCGCAAGATGGCGAAGACTACGCCGGCGCTGGAGACGCGCGACGCGATCAATCAGTATCGCTGAGGAAACGTACCGGCTTGCCGAACGAGTCCCAATCCGCAACCGAAAAAAACAGAGCCGCCGCGATCACTTCGCTGCGGCTCTTTTTCATGCGTGCTTTTTCATACACCTTACCGGCCATTCAGGTCAGCAGGCGCAGCAAGCCTTGCAGGGAATGCACCACAGCTTGCTCGCGCACCGCGCGGCGGTCGCCGCTGAACACCAGGCGTTCGGTAAAGGTCTGGTCGCCGACCTTCCAGCCGAAACAGACGGTGCCGACCGGCTTGCCCGGCACGGCGCCACCCGGGCCGGCGATGCCGGTGGTGGAAACGGCGACGTCGGAACTGCTGTTGGCAATCGCGCCTTCCGCCATGGCGGCGGCGATTTCTTCGCTGACTGCGCCGTGCTGTGCGATGAGCGCTTCGGAAATCTCCAGCAATTCGTTCTTGGAGGCGTTGGAATAGGTGATGAAGCCGCAGTCGAACCATTCCGAAGAACCGGCAATTTCGGTAATGGCCTGGGCGACGCCGCCGCCGGTGCAGGATTCGGCGGTGGAAAGCAGCAAATTCCTGGCTTTGAGCGCGAGTCCGACGCGCGCGGCGAGATCAGTCGAAGTGTCCATGTTGATGTCATCCTTCAGGGTTGGCGGGTGGTCAACGTGATGGGAGCGACGCACGTGTGAATGCACGTCGGCATGAAATATTCAATGGAATATTCATCGAATAATTCGTCGCATTCCCATGTCTTCAGCATACTCTTGTTGAAGCAGTTTTACATGGAGCGCCAGAACGCAAATACCAACAGCGTATAAAACGCCGCCACGATGTCGTCCCACATCACGCCGAAGCCGCCCTTGAAGCGGCGATCGAAATAAGCGATCGGCGGCGGCTTGACCATGTCGAACACGCGGAACCAGAAGAAGGCCCAGCATTGCGTCTTGAAGTCGGCCGGCGTCAGCACCACCAGCACCAGCCAGAACGCGATGATTTCATCCCACACCATGCTGCCGTGATCGGGCGCGCCGAGGTCGCGTCCGGTGCGGCGGCAAGCCCACACGCCGACGAAGAAACCGATGAAGACGATCAACAGCCACGTCAACGGCGTGAAGATCGCGGGCCAGCGCAGGTTCAGCACCGCATACGCCAGCCAGGCGAACAGCGTGCCGGAGGTACCCGGCATGATCGGCGAGAGGCCGCTGCCGAAACCCTGCGCCAACAGGCGCGCCGGATGCCCCAGCATGAAGCGCGCGGTCGGGCGCACCGGTTTGGTCGAATACGCCTTGCGGCCCGGCTCTATTGTTGTTGTCATGAACTGAAATGGTCGAAGGAAGAAGGCGTCAGGTCGAGCGGTTCACCGCCCGCATCTACCAGGCGCAGGCCCGGTGCAGATTCGATGACGCCGACGCGGGTGACGCCGACGCCGGCTTGTTCCGCCGCCGCAAGCACCTGTTCGCGCCGGTTTTGCGGCGCCCACT
>NZ_AJHH01000206.1 GCF_000256565.1 Herbaspirillum lusitanum P6-12
CGCCGGCGTCAGCAGGGCGCAGTCGTCACCGACGCCGAGCGCGGCGCGACTGTCCTGCGCCATCGGACGCGTGAAATAACGGGAGATAAGTTCGAATTCGCTCAGCATGGGCGTGATTGTACCCAATACCTCAGACATATTACGCGTTCGCCTTCGATGAATTTCGGTGCATCCGCGAGGGCTATTTTGGTGCGCATTGGTAGGACCACCAGCCCGGCTGTTTTACTCGCGGAACCCGCACCGGCAAAGGCTCGCCGAATGTCGCGGTGCACCATAAATCGCCTGCATCCGCGCTATGAGAGCGGGCCGAGCTCTGCTAAAATCGCAGGTCTTCGACAAGTCTAAAAGAGAACGCAGAGTATGGATTCGATGATCAGCAAGAAAGAAGAATTGCGTCAGCAACTTCGCCAGGCAGCGCTGGAGTACCATGAATTTCCAACGCCGGGCAAGATCAGCGTCACGCCCACCAAGCTTTTAACCAATCAACGAGACCTCTCTCTGGCGTACTCGCCGGGCGTTGCTGCGGCCTGCGAAGAAATCGTTGCCGATCCGGCCAACGCTTTCAAATACACCGCGCGCGGCAACCTGGTCGCCGTCATCAGCAACGGCACCGCCGTGCTGGGTCTGGGCAACATCGGCCCGCTGGCTTCCAAGCCGGTGATGGAAGGCAAGGCCGTGCTGTTCAAGAAGTTCGCCGGCATCGACGTCTTCGACATCGAAATCAACGAGACCGATCCGGACAAGCTGTGCGACATCATCGCTTCGCTGGAACCGACCTTCGGCGGCATCAACCTGGAAGACATCAAGGCGCCGGAGTGCTTCTACATCGAGCGCAAGCTGCGCGACCGCATGAAGATCCCGGTCTTCCATGACGACCAGCACGGCACCGCGATCATCGTCGGCGCAGCGATCCTGAACGGCCTCAAGGTCGTCGGCAAGAGCATCAAGGAAGTCAAGCTGGTGGTCTCCGGCGCCGGCGCTGCGGCGTTGGCTTGCCTGGACCTGATCGTCGATCTCGGCTTCCCGATCGAAAACATCTACGTCACCGACCTGGCCGGCGTGGTCTACAAGGGCCGCACCGAACTGATGGATCCGGACAAGGAACGCTTCGCTCGCGAAACCGATGCGCGCACCCTGGCCGACGTCATCCCCGACGCCGACATTTTCCTCGGCGTATCCGCCGGCGGCGTGCTCAAGCAAGACATGGTCAAGAAGATGGCACCGCGTCCATTGGTGCTGGCGCTGGCCAACCCGACGCCGGAAATCCTGCCGGAAGACGTCATGGCGGTGCGCGACGACGCGATCATCGCGACCGGCCGTTCCGACTATCCAAATCAGGTCAACAACGTCCTGTGCTTCCCGTACATCTTCCGCGGCGCGCTGGACTCCGGCGCGACCACCATCACGCGCGAGATGGAAATCGCCGCGGTGCACGCGATTGCCGATCTGGCGCAAGCCGAGCAATCCGACATCGTTGCTGCGACTTACGGCGTGACCAACTTGTCGTTCGGTCCGGAATACATCATCCCGAAGCCGTTCGATCCGCGCCTGATGATCAAGATCGCCACTGCGGTGGCGCGCGCTGCCGAGACCTCTGGCGTCGCTGCCCGTCCGATCAAGGACATGAGCGCCTACGCCGAAAAGCTGGAGCAGTTCGTCTACCACAGCGGCACCTTCATGCGTCCGATCTTCCAGGCCGCCAAGAAAGCACCGGACGCCAAGAAGCGCATCGTCTTTGCCGAAGGGGAAGAAGAACGCATCCTGCGCGCCGTGCAGGTCATCGTCGACGAATGCCTGGCCAAGCCGATCCTGGTCGGCCGTCCGGAAGTGCTGGAACAGCGCATCAAGAAATTCGGTCTGCGCCTGCGTCCGAACGTCGACTTCGAAGTCATCAACCCGAACTTCGACAGCCGCTATCGGGATTATTGGCAGACCTTCCTGGAAATGACCAAGCGCCGCGGCGTCACCGAGCAATACGCCAAGCTGGAAATGCGCCGTCGCCACACACTGATCGGTTCAATGGCGATCCACAAGGGCCACGCCGACGGCATGATCTGCGGCACCTACGGCACCACCCAGCTGCATTTGCACTACATCGACCAGGTGCTGGGCAAACGCGAAGGCGTCAACGTCTACGCTGCCATGAACGGCGTCATCCTGCCGAGCCGCCAACTGGTATTGGTTGATACGCACGTCAATGAAAACCCGACTGCAGAGCAACTGGCGGAAATCACCATCATGGCTGCGGAAGAAATGCGCCGCTTCGGCCTGCACCCACGTGCAGCGCTGCTGTCGCATTCCAACTTCGGCTCCAGCAACAGCGAGTCGGCCGTCAAGATGCGTACCGCGCTGAAGCTGATTCAGGAACAGGCGCCGGAACTGGAAGCCGACGGCGAAATGCACGGCGACACCGCGCTCGATCCGAAGCTGCTGGCGCAAATCATGCCGGATTCGCCATTGAAGGGCGACGCCAACCTGCTGGTGATGCCGAACATCGATGCCGCCAACATCGCCTACAACCTGTTGAAGACGGCATCCGGCAACGGCGTGGCCATCGGCCCGATCCTGCTGGGTTGCGCCAAGCCGGTGCACATCCTGACGGCATCGGCAACGGTGCGCCGTATCGTCAACATGACGGCATTGTGCGTCATGGATGCGATGTCGGAGCGTTGATCCGAGCCTGAACTACCTAAGCTGATCCTAAGCTGATCCGATCAGCAAGCCACAAGCAAAACGGCGCATTTCGAAAGGAATGCGCCGTTTTTGTTTGTGCCGCCTTTCCTGACGATGAGCTGACGTTTAACTGCAACATACTCGTGACAATTCGGCGTTTTATGGGCTGCTCGGAACCAAATTGTTACAGAAATTTACACAGGATTACAATTGAAAGATAATATTAATGAGAACGATTAACATTAATAATGAGGTAGGAAACAATGGAGTTTCGCATCAAACCGGGTTACCTGGCAGTTCTGGCGACACTGTCGCTGACATCGATCAACACAGCATGGGCGCAAAGCGCCGGCAGCTTGCCTGAAGTCCAGGTCAGTGGAGCCCGTGAGGGCTACGTCGCGCCAACATCTGTCAGCGCCACCAAGAGTGAAGCACCGCTGCGCGACATACCGCAGACCATTAATGTCATTTCCGCCGAAGTCATTCGCGATCAGCACGCCACTTCGCTGCAAGACATTCTCAAGAACGTGCCGGGCGTCGGCCTGTCGACCGGCGACGGTCAGCGCGACCAGGTGTTCATCCGCGGCTTCACCGCCATCGGCGACCAGTTCGTCGACGGCTTCCGCGACGATGCGCTGTATTTCCGCGACCTGTCCAACGTTGAGCGCCTGGAAGTCATCAAGGGCCCGGCGGCCGTGTTGTACGGCCGCGGCTCGTCGGGTGGCCTGATCAATCGCGTCACCAAGAAGCCGGGCGTCGACATCAGCGACGTCAGCGTGAGCTTCACCAGCACCGCCGGCCGTCGCGGCGAGATCGACCTCGGTCGCAGCGGCGAAACCGTTTCATGGCGCCTGACCGGCGCGCGCGAGCAATCCGACAGCTACCGCGCACAGCAATTCCTCGACCGCACAGCGATTTCGCCATCGGTCGAAGTCAAGTTCACGTCCGACACCAGGCTGCTGCTGCAGGCGGACTACATCGAAGATCGCCGCCTGACCGACTTCGGCATTCCTTCGTATCAGGGCCGTCCGGTCAGCGTGGATCCGGGCAAGTACTATGGCGCCGCCAATGCGCGCGATGCCGATTTCGCGGCCGGCATCGGACTTGTCGTCGGCCAGGCC
>NZ_AJHH01000207.1 GCF_000256565.1 Herbaspirillum lusitanum P6-12
CGCGCGGCGCGGCCGGCATCGGACTTGTCGTCGGCCAGGCCGAGCAAGACCATTTCGCTGGCGATGAACTGGTCGCCGTGTTTTTGCGATTCCTTGTCGGCCAGGTTCAGCAAGGCCGCCAGTTCGCGGCCGATCTGCACTTCGCCGCCGTTGCCGGAGACCTTGGGCAGGCGCGTCAAGGCATGCTGCAAGGCCGAAGTCAGTCCGGCGACATTGACGCACCGCTTCAACGATAGCCTGTCGCTGCGCAACGCGTTCCGCTATTACGACTATCACCTGAACCGTAACAACACCAACATCAGTGGCAACGTCAACGAAGTTGCACGCACGATGCAGTTTGGCCACGCCGCGTTGAGCCGCGACGAAAACGGCTGGTTCAACCAGACCGAATTGACACAGAAACTGACGATCGCCGGCACCAAACATGAAATCCTGTATGGCGTGGAAGTCGGCCAGCAAAGCAAGGATTCGATGAGCTCCAGCGGTCCGACGTCGGGCCCAACCTCGATCTTCAATCCGGTTCTGCCGACTATCGTCGCAAGTGCGGTGACCGTGAATAACCGCACTTTCGGCACTTATGACACGCTCGCCGGCTATGTGCAGGATACGATCGCTTTCAGCGATCAGTGGAAGGCGTTGCTAGGTGTTCGCTACGACAGTTTCAAGCAGCAGTCGCGCGTTGTTACGACCAGCACCGCAAACCTGTCGCGCACCGACAATGCTTTCAGCCCGCGCGCCGGCCTGGTCTGGCAACCGAGCGAGACGCAGTCGTACTACCTGTCATGGAGCCGTTCGTTCCAGCCTTCCGGCGAAACACTGCCGCTGGCGACCACCAACGCCGACATCGCGCCTGAAAACACGCGTAACACCGAAGTAGGTGCGAAGTACGATTTTCTCGACGGCCGCGTGAGCACTACCGTTTCGGTATTTCGTCTTGAGCGCGACAACATCAAAGCTTCGGACCCTATCACCAGGGTAATTATTCCCGTTGGAAAACAACGCACGGATGGCGTGGAACTCACCTTGAGCGCGGATTTGAAACAAGGCTGGAAGGTACTGACCGGGTATGCCTACCTGGATGCCAAGGTGACCGATTCGATTGCCGTTGACGGCAGCACCAACGTCGCCGGCATTAACCCACCTGTTGCCAACAACGTTCCGATCAAAGGAAAACGCGCCACGTTGACGGCGATGCATTCCGCCAATTTGTGGCTGACAAAAGATGTCGGCAATGGCTTTACGCTGGGCGGCGGCGCCAACGCCGTGGGCAGCCGTTTCGCCAATCCGGGCAACACGGTGAGCCTGCCCGGCTATTTCACTGCCGATGCGATGGCGGTGTACAAGGCGGCCAAGTACTCGGTGCAGTTGAACATCAACAACATCTTCAACACCGGCTATATCGTCTCCGGCCACGGCAGCAGCCCGAACCTGAGCTTGCCGGGTGCACCGCGCAATGTCGCGCTGACACTGCGTTACTCGATGTAATCGGCGTAAATCAATGTCGCTCCGGTACGCCGGGCGCAACATGAAAAAAGCCTGCGATGTCGTTCACATCGCAGGCTTTTTCCTTGGCGGTAAATCCTTTACTTCGGCAACACCCGCGCCAGCCACTGCCCGATGTCGTCCACTTCTTCCTGGCATACCGAATGCTGCATCTGGTATTCATGCCATTCGATGTCATGGCCGAGCGCCTTGAGCATGTCGCGCGACTGTTCCGCGCGCGCAATGACGACCACCGGATCCTGGCGGCCATGGGCCATGAAAACCGGCGTCGCGTGGTTGGCGGTGCGGCGTTCCGCTTCGATCATCGCGGCCAGCGGCAGGTAGCCGGACAGGCACATCAGGCCGGCCAGTTTTTCCGGGTGGCGCAGGCCGGTTTGAAGCGTCATCGCGCAACCTTGCGAGAAGCCTGCCAACACGATGCGTTCGGCCGGAATGCCGCGCGCCTTTTCCCTGGCGATCAGCGCTTCGACCAGCGCCTGCGAGGCGCGCAGGCCGGGTTCGTCTTCGCGGCGCACCAGGTCGGGCGTGAAGATGTCGTACCACGCGCGCATCACGTAGCCGCCGTTGATGGTCACCGGCATGGTCGGTGCAGTCGGGAAGATGAAGCGGATGGCCTGGCTGCCGGACAAGTCGAGTTCGCGTACGATGGGCACGAAGTCGTTGCCGTCGGCGCCGAGGCCGTGCAGCCAGATCACTGCGGCGGTGGGATTGGGAGCGGATTCGATTTCGATGGTCTGGAGCGGGGCGGGTGCGGACATGTATTTTCTTCGGGTCAGGTTTGCGCAGCTTGGTGCACAATAACGTTTTACGGCGGAGATGCCGGAAGCGCCATGATACGACGATCCCGGCGGAAAATCTCCGGCCTGCCCCGATGGAGACCCACGATGAAAAAAATCGCTGCGCTGCTGGCCTGCGCCCTGACCTTGACTGCAACTCTGGCCGCGATGCCGGCGGCACACGCTGCGCAGGAAGGCAGCCTATTCCAGCCCAATGGCGAGAACCTCATCATCCAGCCGCCTTCCGGCTGGCGTCTGGCCTACATGAACGGCGATCCGAATGGTGACTACGTGGTCGAATTCCTGCCGCAGAATGAAAGCCATGACTCCTGGCGCGAAGGCTATATGTCGGTGCAGCGCGGCGCGGCTTCCGTCAGCCCCGGTGTGCACATGTCGACGCAGATCGTGCAGCGCGTGCTGCAAGGCGCGCAAAACGGTTGCTCCGGGCACTTCACGCCGATGAAGCAGAAGGATTCCATGACCAACGGCGCGTACACCTCGATCAGCGGCGGCTTTTGCGATCGCTATGGGCCGGCAGCGCCATTCGGTGAAGGCAGTCTGGTGGCGGTCATTGAAGGAACGAAGAATTTGTTTCTGGTGCAGTTCGGCTGGCGGCCATCGACCCCGAACGAACTGAATGGCTATCCCTTGCGCATCACGCCGCAGCGGCTGCAAGTGCTGCTTGATCAACTCAATCGTGCGATGTTGTGCGGCGGCGCAGATCAGCTGACCTGCCCGCGTTGAAGAGGATTGCTTATTTGGGCGGGCGTATCGCCGACTTGGGACGAAAAGCCTTGCAGACCGCTTCGTTGGTCTCGATGTAAGGACCGCCGATGAGGTCGATGCAGTAAGGTACGGCGGCGAAAATGCCGGCGACTTGTTGTTTGCCGTCGGCATCCCTGACGCCTTCCAGCGTTTCGCGGATGGACTTGGGCTGGCCCGGCAGGTTCATGATCAGGGCGGCGCGATCGGCGGTCCCATCGTTGATTTCACGAATCACCGCGACCTGGCGCGAGAGGATGGCGGTCGGCACGAATTGCAGGCTGATCTGGCGCATCTGCTCGCCGAAGCCCGGCATTTCCTTGGTGGCTACCGCCAGCGTGGCTTCCGGTGTGACGTCGCGGCGCGAAGGGCCGGTGCCGCCGGTGGTCAGCACCAGATCGCAACCGACCACATCAACCAGCTCGATGAGGGTCTGTTCGATCTGTGCGCGGTCGTCGGGGATCAGGCGGGTTTCCATGCGCCACGGGCTGGCCAGCGCGGCGCCGAACCATTCTTGCAGCGCCGGAATACCCTTGTCTTCGTAGACGCCGCCGGATGCACGATCGGAGATCGACACCAGGCCGATCAGCAGTTCGTCCGGATCAGTCTTCGTGTTCATCGTCCAACTCGTCCGCGTCGTCGTCCGCAGCGTTGCCGCTACGCGATGCAGCCTGCAGTTGCTTGAGGATCTGGAAAATTTCGCGATACGCCTTGGGCGGCTTGTTTTCGGCCTGTTCCTTGCGGGCATTGCGAATCAGCGTGCGCAGGTGCTGCGCGTCGAGATCGGGATGCTGGGCAAGCAATTCAGTAAGGGCGTTGTCGTCTTTCAACAACTTTTCGCGCCGGCGTTCGAGTGCGTGCATGGAGGCGGTGTCCGCTTTGGACAGGCCGCGCCAGCTGTCGAGCGTCTTCTGGATGGCGGCAATTTCGTGCTCCTCCAGCGTGCGCATCTTCTTGCCGACGAATTGCATCTGGCGACGACGACCTTCGTGATCCTTGATCTGCTGGCATTCGAGGATGACGTCACGTACGTCTTCGGGCATGGGGACGCGCTTGACGCGGTCGCGCGGCTCGGCAACCAGTTCTTCGCCCAGTTTCTGCAACGCGGTCATGTCGCGTTTCAGTTGGGATTTGGAGGGACGGTCGTATTCCTGCTCGAATTCGTTGGATTGGAAGCCGCAGGACCCGCGATTGGGATTTGGCATGATTCAGAAAAATAAGCTAAACGACTGCTATCATACCCGTTTTATACGCATTCCGAAGAAAACAGCCCAATGAGCGATACCGTATTTACCCACAGTCAAGACCAATTGAAGCAGCTTGCACAGGATGTGTTGCGTTACGCCAAGGAAAAGGGCGCTTCGGATGCGGCGGTCGACATCAGCGAAGGCAGCGGATTGTCGGTAGCGGTGCGCAAGGGCCAGATCGAGACCATCGAGCAGAACAAGGACAAGGGCATTGGCGTCACCGTCTATCTGGGCGAAGGCCGCAACGTGCGTCGCGGCAATGCCAGCACTTCGGATTTCTCGCAGCAGGCGCTCAAGGAAACCGTGGAAGCCGCCTACAACATCGCGCGCTTCACCGCGATCGACGACTGCGCCGGCTTGCCTGACGAAGAAAACCTCGAATTCAATCCGCGTGATCTCAAACTGTGCACGCCATGGCTGATCACCGCCGAAGAAGCGGTCGAACTGGCGCAGCGCTGCGAAGCCGCCGCGCTGTCGGTCGACAAGCGCATCACCAACAGCGAAGGCGCCAGCGTCTATGCGCAGCAATCGCATTTCGTCGCGGCCAATTCGCGCGGCTTCATCGGCGGCTATCCATTCTCGCGTCACACCATTTCGGTGGCGCCGATTGCCGGCAAGGGCTCCAACATGCAGCGCGACGACTGGTATTCGTCGATGCGCGATCCGAAAAAGCTGGCAAAACCGGAAGCCATCGGCCGCTATGCCGCCGAACGCGCACTGGCGCGCCTGAACGCTTGCAAGCTGTCCACGCGCAAGTGTCCGGTGCTGTTCGAAGCGCCGCTGGCAGCAGGTTTGCTGGGTGCTTTCGTGCAAGCGGTGTCGGGCGGTGCGCTGTACCGCAAGTCGACCTTCCTGCTCGACTCGCTGGGCAAGCAAGTGTTGCCCGGACATATCCAGATCCTCGAGGATCCGCACGTCATCGGCGGTGTCGGTTCTGCGCCTTTCGATGACGAAGGCGTCAAGACGCATCGCCGCGAGGTGGTCAAGGATGGCGTCGTGCAGGGCTATTTCCTGTCGACCTATTCCGCGCGCAAGCTGGGCATGCAGACCACAGGCAACTCCGGCGGCTCGCACAACCTGTCGATCACGTCGTCGCTGACGACGGCATCCGACAACTTCAAGGGCATGCTCAAGAAGCTCGACACCGGCCTGCTGGTGACGGAGCTGATGGGGCAGGGCGTGAACTACGTGACCGGCGACTATTCGCGCGGCGCGTCAGGTTACTGGGTCGAGAAGGGCGTGATTCAGTATCCGGTGGAAGAAATCACCATCGCCGGCAACATGAGAGACATGCTGCGCCAGATCGTCGCCATCGGCAACGACACGCTGATCCGCGGCACCAAGGAAACCGGCTCCATCCTGCTGGAAAGCATGACCATCGCCGGCGACTGATACTCCTCCGCCTTTTGTATCCTGCCTCCTGCAGCCGTCTGATTTTTCGTCAGACGGCTCGCCAGACACCGCACAGAGCAACTTCCCGATAGCGGCTTTCCTTTCGGTTTTGCTTGGCGTTGCCATCGCGATAAAGACGTCGTTCGATTTCGAACAGGGTGTTGTATATCCGCCAGTTCTCCTGAATCGCCGTGATGCAAAACGCTGACGTCGGCGTCGTTGCCAAGACATTCTGCAGAGTACGTCTGCAATTGATAGAATGAGGATTCAGTCACTTCAGGCTGGCGCCTGTGATGAATGTGGTCGTGCACGACAAGTAATCATTTGCAGGTGCTTGTCGTTTCGCCAACATAAACGTCTGCAAGCCCCGGCCAAACGATTTTTCCAACATGTCTCCATACAAAGAAGCCGCGCATTCGAGCGGTCAAGTCTTGCCTTTCCGCGAATCCCTGATGGCCACGCTCGGCATCTGCTTCGTCATCATGCTGGTGGCACTGGACCAGACCATCGTCGGCACTGCCTTGCCGACCATCGTCGCCGAGCTCAAGGGTTTCGACCTGTACGCCTGGGTGGCGACTTCGTATCTGCTGACTTCGGTGATCACCGTACCGATCTTCGGCCGGCTTGGCGATTATTTCGGTCGCAAGCCGTTCCTGATCGCCTCCATCATCATCTTCGTGATCGCCTCGATGCTATGCGGCATGGCTGACAGCATGCTGTTCCTGGTGCTGGCGCGCGGCCTGCAAGGCATCGGCGGCGGCATGCTGGTCGGCACCGCGTTCGCATCGGCGGCCGACCTGTTCCCGGATCCGCACATTCGCCTGCGCTGGCAAATCATTCTCAGCGCCGCCTACGGCATTGCCACTTCGGTGGGGCCGTCGCTCGGCGGTTTCCTGACCCAATCGCTGGGCTGGCGCTGGACTTTCTACGTCAATTTGCCGGTGGGCCTGGTGTCGCTGTTTTTTGCGATGCGCTACATCCCGCACATCCGTCACCACAAGAATGCCGGCAAGGTTCGCCTCGACTGGCTGGGCGCGCTGCTGATTTCAGTGGCGCTGGGCAGTCTGCAATTGCTGGTGGAACTCTTTCCCAAGCGCGGCCTGACCGGCGGCATGCTGGCGTTGCTGGTGGTCGCCATCGGTGCGTTTTATGCCTTGTGGAAATGGGAGCGCCAGGTCGAGCAACCGATCCTGCCGTTCGAGATGTTCAAGGATCCGGCGCTATCGAGCTTGTTCCTGCTGTCGGTGCTGGCGGGTTTCTCGATGTTCTCGATGCTGATGTATGCGCCGCTGCTGTTCCAGGGCGGTTTCGGCATGTCGCCGCGCGAAGCAGGCCTGCTGATCACGCCGCTGGTGGCCTGTATCACCGTGGCGAGCATCGTCAACGGTCGCATCGTCACGCGCATTCCCAATCCCAACATGATGATGTACGTCGGCTTCGTGCTGATCGCGCTGTCCTGCCTGGGCATCGTGCTGTCGCAACGCAATACGCCGACCGGGTTCATGCTGGCGACGATGTTGGCCGGCGGCTTCGGTCTCGGGCTGGTGCTGCCCAACCTGACCGTGTTCGCGCAGCAGGCCGCCAGCCGCGAACATCTCGGCATCGCCACCGCCTTGCTGCAATCGCTGCGCATGATCGGCGGCATGCTCGGCACGGCGGTGACCGGCACGCTGGTCACGCAGATGTACGGCAGCGGCGTCGAGCGCGCGCTGGAAAGCGATCACGCCGCGCAATGGCTGGCCGAATTCAAGGATCCGGAAATCCTCGTCAACCACGATATCCAGTCGACGCTGCTGGCGCAAATGCTGCAAGCGGGGCATAACGGATCAGCCTTGCTGGACGCTGCGCGGGATGCGCTGGTCGGCGCGATCCACATGGGTATTGCGCTGGCTGTCGTGTCGGCGCTGATCGGCTTGTGGATGGTGCGGCGGGTGCCGCTGATCCGCTTCACGCCGAATGAAAAGGTCGAGACGGTGCTGTCCGAATAGAACGATTCCGAGGTTCGGAAAAAGAAAAACGGCGTGCACATCGGGCACGCCGTTTTTTATTTGGCAGATCAGAAGTGATATTCCGCGCGCAGCATCGGCGTCTTGGCGAACGAGCCCGGCACGGTCGAGCGATTGCCGAACTTGTTGCGCCAATACTGATATTCCAGGCCGACGCGGAACGTGTTCTTGCCCAGCCCCAGCGGCGTGCCGACGTCGTACATGATCTGGCCGTCGAAGTTCAGTTCAGGGCTGGTGCTGTTGCCGAACTCGTCTTTGCCCTTGGCGGCAATGTAGTTCATGTAGCCCTCGAACGCGAAGCCGCTGGTGCCGAACGGGATGCCCCAGGCGGCATTGAACATCGGGTGCGTGTCGTACGAATAACGATTGGCGATGCCGACCGGCTTGTTGCTTTCCCACAGCGCAAAGATGCTCAGGTTGAGGAAGCCCGGCACATCCATCATCAACGTCGGACCGGCGACCCACATGCGTTTCTTGGAGCCGTAGCCGGGATCGTTCTTGGTGTTGAGGTCGACGCCCAGCGTGAAGCCGACGCCGCGCGCCGGGCCGAACGCCAGGTCCTTGCCGCTGATCTTGCCGATGTCGAGCGTGTGGCGGTAGGTCAGGTAGGCTTCCTGCGCATTGCTGTCCTTGTTGTCGGACATGAGGAAGTCGACATTGAGGAAATTGGTGCCGTACTTGTAGCCGCTGGCATGCGTGAAGTTGACGATGTTCTTGCTGATGTCCTGCGTGTTGAACGGTTCGGCGAACTTGGTGCCGTAGCGGTAGCCGATGGAATTGTCGCTCCAGTCGGCGCCGTGCGCGTGCTGCACGGCGGCCATCGCCGATAGTCCGATCAGGCCGGCTGCGAGATGTTTTCCCAGTGGCGTATGCACAATTGCGTTTGCTTGCTGCATGGTGTCTCCTCCATTGAATGGTTATATGTGTGCTGCTTTTTTATGGTTTTCCGTGGAGCCGCCACGGCGGTAGATCAAACTTTGAACGGATGCGTAAATGGATGCGTCGCGCGCCAGTGCTCGGCGATGTCGATGCGGCGCGTGATCCAGACCTTGTCATGCCGCTGCACATAATCGAGGAAGCGCGCCAGTGCCGCCGCGCGCGCCCGCGTTGGC
>NZ_AJHH01000208.1 GCF_000256565.1 Herbaspirillum lusitanum P6-12
CATGTCGTTGCTGTCGAGCGTATAGGGCACGATCAGCTGCGGCTGTAGTGAGGTGCGGTCGCCGAGCTTGACGTTTTCCCAATAGGGCAGGTCGTCGGCGTAGCTGTCGGCGTCGTAGGCGATGCCGCCGTGTTCGGCCACCAGGCGGCGCGTGTTGGGCGAGTCGCGGCCGGTATACCAGCCCAGCGGCGCGTTGTTGGTAATGTCCTTGATGATCGCGATCGCTTCGGCGATGTGGCGGCGCTCGGTGGCTTCGTCGATGTTCTGGTAGCTGATCCAGCGCAGCCCGTGGCAGGCGATTTCGTGGCCGAGCTCGAGGAACGCGGCGGTGGCTTCCGGATTGCGCTGCAGCGCACGCGCCACGCCGAACACGGTCAGCGGCAGCTTGCGGTCTTCGAATAGACGCAACAGGCGCCAGAGGCCGGCGCGCGAGCCGTATTCGTAGAGCGATTCCATGCTCATGTGGCGCGCTGCAAAGCTTTGTGCGCCGATGATTTCAGACAAAAAAGTTTCCGAGCCGGCGTCGCCGTCGAGCACGTTGTTCTCCGCACCTTCTTCGTAGTTCAGCACGAACTGCAGCGCGATGCGCGCGCCGCCGGGCCAGCGCGCATGCGGAGGTGTGCGGCCGTAACCGGCCAGGTCGCGGGGATAAGTGGGATCTGTCATGTCTCCTGCCTTGGAATCGTTTTTTGCATCTTCGCCGAATTATGTCTTCAGAATTGATTGCAGATATAACGGCGAACGTATATGGACCTGATCTCTGCGGTATATCATTTGCCACTGAAATGATCTACAAAATTTGTCAACGAGAGGAAACACAATGGGAAAACTGAGCACCCACGTCCTGGACGTCACCCAGGGCAAGCCGGGCGCCGGCGTCAAGGTGGCCTTGTTTGCGGTCCGCGGCAACGAGAAGGTCCTGCTGAAAAACACCGTCACCAACAGCGACGGCCGCTGTGATGCACCGTTGCTGCAAGGCGACGAATTGTTGGCCGGACGTTATGAACTGGTGTTCGGCGCCGGCGACTATTTTGCCGGACAGGGCGTGCAATTGCCGGCGCCGCGTTTCGTCGATGAAGTGGTGCTGGCGTTCGGCATCGCCGATCCGGCGCAAAATTACCACGTGCCGCTGGTGGTGTCGCCATGGTCGTATTCGACCTATCGCGGCAGCTGAACGCGCCACGCCGTTTTGCGGACGTAAAAAAATCCGGCCTCTCCATCAAGGAGGGCCGGATTTTTCATGGGAGATCGGAACAATCCGATCAGAACTCGTTCTGCAATTTCTTGTAACCCTGCACCAATTCATTGTTGGTGCGCGCCACGTCTTCCGAAAATTCCGACGCCTGCGCCGACACGCGCGGTAAAGCGTCGAGATCGGTCTGCGGGCCGATGCGCAGTGTCGACGGCACGTAGAAGCCGGGCGGCAGATGGCAACCATCCACCACGGCGTTGTAACGCACCACGCAACCATCCCCGATCACACAGTTGAACAGGACGCTGTTGAAACCGATGAAGGCGTCATGGCCGACGGTGCAAGGACCGTGCACGATGGCGCGATGGGCGATCGAAGTGCGTTCGCCAATGGTCACGGCGCCGCCGGACTTGGAGTGGATCACCACGCCGTCCTGGATGTTGGAATGAGCGCCGATGACGATGGCGTCCATCTCGCCTTTCTCGTTGACTTCATCGGCGCGGATGACCGCGTAGGGACCGATGAAAACATTCTCGTGCACGATGACCTTGCCGCACAGGATGGCGGTCTGGTCGACATAAGCGGATTCGTGGACTTGCGGCATATCGCCGGAGGGATTGCGACGAAGCATGGGACTTTCTCCTGGAACCGGACCTGATGACTTGGTCCTGAATTGAACTGGGGCTACCTGTACGGGATAAAAGCACAAGGTTTTGCCGGTGAAGAGCGGCGCTCATTGTAGGGGGCTTTTCGGATTCAGGGTTTTGTCAGCTTCTGCTATAATGATAATCATTCTCGATAATTAAAATAACCGAGCCGAAAGCCAGGTTGGCGCCATACAGCGCTTCGCAGGATCTCCCGTTTGTTCATCATCTCCGGCATGGCTTTGTTCAATGCTCGTTGCTCATCATTTGATGCGCGCCGGGCCGGAAGGAGAGAGTTTGTCGTTTTGCATCATAAAAACACCTATCCCCTGAAAGGAAGCACTACATGAAACTGAAACGTCTCGTCATTCCCGCCTTGCTGTCCACCTTGCTGCTGGCCGCCTCTGCCCAGGCTCACCACGTCTGGTTGCAGCAGGACGCCAAGTCCGCCCACCTGTACTTCGGCGAGTTCGGCGAAAACCTGCGCGAAACTTCGCCGGGCCTGCTCGACCGCTTCGTGCAACCGAGCGCCGTGCTGCTGGGCGCCAACGGCGACAAGACGCTGGACGTGAACAAGGGCAAGAACGCCTACGCACTGTCGGCGGCGCGCGCCGGCAAGGGCGAGTCCATCGTTGCTGAAGAAGCGCACTATCCCATCATCGAGCGCAAGACCGGCGAAACCGTGGCGCGCACCCTGTGGACTCCGGCCGCGCGCCTGGTCACCAGCTTCGCCGAACAGGCGCCGCGCCTGACGCTGGACATCGTGACTACCGGCAAGCCGGGCGAGTTCAAGCTGGTCTACAAGGGCCAGCCGCTGGCCAAGACCAAGATCACCATCGTCACCTCGGCAGGCTGGGGCAAGGAAGGCCACACCAATGAACAAGGTCTGGTGAACTTCGATCTGCCATGGCAAGGCACCTATGTCGTTGAAGCGCACCACATCGACAAGACTGCCGGCGAACGCGACGGCAAGCCTTACGACGTCGCCAGCTTCGTCACCAGCCTGACCGTGGCGCAGACCAAGGGCATCAAGGCGCTGCCGACGCCACCGGCCGCAACGCCGAACAAGTAATCCGGACGGTTCATTCCTGCAAGCATCCCGTCTTGCAGGGGTGCGACAATTTGTCGCAGCTGCCTTCATCCTGTCTTGCCGTGGCGGCCTGCATCGTTTGCAGGCCGCCGCCGGCAAGCCTTTCCAGCCACCCGATCCCTTCTTCGTACCCACTTATCCCGGCCTGAACACCAGTTCCGGCGCTGCATTGCCGCGCATGTGCATGCTACATTCGCAAGATGGGGAAGCAGACATCGGGCCGTTCGAGCCCATCCATCCGCAACACAATCACCGCGTGGGCCGCCATTTTGGCAGTGCTGCTGATGGTGCTCGCCCCGACGTTTTCCGCGGCGTCGCAAGCGTGGTCGCAGGAGCGCGGCGGCTCGTTCTGGATGGAAATCTGCAGCGCCTTCGGCGACAAGGCCGCCAACGACGCTGACCGCGACGCCGGTAAAAACGCCGTTTCCTCCTCGCATTGTCCGTATTGCCTGATGCATGCCGACGCCGTCGCGCCGCCACGGCAACCGATGCCGGCCGAAACCGTGTTCACCATTTCGCATTTCCTGCCGCGCCTGTTCTATCGTGCGCCGCAGCCGCTGTTTGCATGGACCGTTGCGCTGTCGCGTGCGCCGCCGGCTGTTGCCTGAATGTCGTGGCAACCGTTGAGGGTGTGACGGTTGCCTTCCCTGTTCAGTCAACTTGCGCAAGCGTGGATCTCATCTGCGCCTGCGCCGCCGGTCCGGATCAACATGAAAATTACCAAGCCATTTCCATTTCCTTTGCGGCCTTTGTTGCTGGCGATGATCGCCGCATGGAGCCCGCTCACCGAGGCGCAGTCTCAATCTGAATCTCAACCTGAGAGCATCGCCGCCTTGCCCGAAGTCGTCGTCAAGGAATCGCGTTCGGTCAGCGAAAAGAACCATCTGCCGACCACTACCGAAAGCATCACCGCCGCCAAGGCGGCCGACACCGTCAACGCGATGAACGTCGAAGACACGCTCAAGTATCTTCCCAACGTGCTGGTGCGCAAGCGCTACATCGGTGACACGCAGGCGCCCATGTCCACGCGCACCACCGGCATCAACGCCGGCGCGCGCAGCCTGATCTACGCCGACGGCATGCTGCTGTCGGCGCTCATCAACAACAACAACGGCAACGGTTCGCCGCGCTGGTTCATGGTCGCGCCGGAAGAAGTCGAGCGCATCGACGTGCTGTACGGTCCGTTCGCCGCGCAGTATCCTGGTAATTCCTACGGCGCCGTGACCGAGATCACCACGCGCATGCCCGATCACTTCGAAGCCAGCGTCAAGGCGAATACGGCGTTCCAGGATTTCAGCCAGTACGGCACCAGCAACACTTACCGCGCGCAGGAGTTCAGCGCTACGCTGGGCAATCGCAGCGGCGACCTGTCGTGGTGGTTCAGCGCGAATCACCTGGACAGCTACAGCCAGCCGGTGAGTTATGTGACCGCCGCCGGCGGCTACGCCGCGCAAGACCGCACCGGCAAGAAGATCTTCGTGCTCGGCGCCAACGGCCTCACGCATACCGTGCAAGACAATGCCAAGCTCAAGCTGGCCTATGATTTTTCGCCGACGCTGACTGCCGCCTATACCTTGGGTTACTGGCAGAACCGGGCCGATTCGCATGGACAGTCGTACCTCCGCAACGCCGCAGGCGCAACGGTTTATCCCAGCGGACTGGTCAGCAACAACACCGAACAGGAGCAGTGGATGCAAAGCCTTTCGGTTCGCAGCAAGACCCAAGGCGTGTTCGACTGGGAAGCCGTTGCCGGCAACTTCTCCATGTCCAAGGATCTGACGCGTGCATCGACAGGTCTTTATCCCGCTGCGCAAAACGGCGGCAATACGCCGGCGGCACCGGCTGGAACACGCTCGACCTCAAGGGCGTCTGGCGTCCCGACGGCGTCAAGGGCGCGCACATCGTCAGCTTCGGCGCCCACTACGATCAATACAAGCTGGTCAGCCCGACTTACCTGACCAGCAACTGGGTTTCCGGCAGTAACGGCGCCTTGTCGACCGACTCGCGCGGCAAGACCGAGACGTCCGCCGTCTGGCACCGGCTGGAACACGCTCGACCTCAAGGGCGTCTGGCGTCCCGACGGCGTCAAGGGCGCGCACATCGTCAGCTTCGGCGCCCACTACGATCAATACAAGCTGGTCAGCCCGACTTACCTGACCAGCAACTGGGTTTCCGGCAGTAACGGCGCCTTGTCGACCGACTCGCGCGGCAAGACCGAGACGTCCGCCGTCTGGGCGCAGGATGCCTGGCGCCTGGCGCAGGACTGGAAGGCGACATTGGGCGGGCGCTATGAATGGTGGCGCGCATTCGGCGGCTACAACTATGCGGTCGCCAGCGGCGGCATCAACCAGCCGGAAGTGCGCAACTCGGGCTTCTCGCCCAAATTGTCGGTGGCATGGACGCCCGGCGAGCAATGGCAGGTCACCGGTTCGTTCGGCAAGGCCTTGCGCTTTCCGACCGTGGGCGAGCTCTACCAGAACGTGCAGGGCAGCGACGGCATCTTTCGCCAGCCCAATCCCAACCTGAAACCGGAACGCGTGCTGTCGAGCGAACTGGCGATCGAGCGCGCGCGCGCGCGCGCGCCC
>NZ_AJHH01000209.1 GCF_000256565.1 Herbaspirillum lusitanum P6-12
CGCCGCCAATCCCATTTCCTTGCGGAACAGCGCTTCCATTTCACGCCGTACCTGGATCGCCTGCACGCTGCTGTCGATGGCGACGTCGCTCCAGCGCACTGCCTGGCCGGCCGCGACCGGACGCTGCAGCACGATGTGATGCGCCAGGCCTATCGGCAATGCTTCGGCGTTGAGCGAGTCGGCTGCCGGCATCAGTTTGCCGTAGACCATGTGGCCGCCTTCACCGTCCAGTTTCTCGCCCGGTTTGAGATCGCGCTTGGCGGTGGCCACCGTGTCGCCGCTGAACGCCAGCGTGCTGCCGGTGGCCTGGCCGCGCACGGCGATGTTGGCCACCGAGATGCCGAGCTCAAGGCCGATCAGGTGATACGGTTTGTACATGGTGGCGTAGCGGCCGCTGGCATCGGTCTTGAGTCCGTACTGGGCGAAACAGTCGCGCACGTAATCGCTCGGCGCTTCGAAGGTCACGTACACGCCCCAGCGCAGATCGCGGAATACCGGACGGCCGTCGCGCTCCAGCGACGACACCACTTCCACCGTGCCAGAATGCGGCAGGATACCGCCGGCCGACGCCGGCTTGAGCAGATTCGGCAGGTCGTCCACGCCGCAGGGCGGGAAGGCCAGTCCGTCGGCGCCGGGCGTCAGGCCGCAGGCGTTGGCGACTGCGCCCATTTCCAGCGCCGACTTGGTGCCGTCGAGGAAGGAATTGAACATCTGCGCATTGAAGTCGCCCGAAGCCACCTGCGCTTCGCTGAAGCCGTAGTGGCCCCACACCGTATCCGGCGTCGACTGGTGATAGACCGGCAGGTACTTGGTGCCCTTGCCGGCGCACACCACGTCGAAGCCCGAGGTGCGCGCCCAGTCGACCATCTCGGCGATCAGCGCCGGCTGGTCGCCGTAGGCCATCGAGTAAATGATGCCGGCTTCGGCCGCACGGCGCGCCAGCAGAGGTCCCGCCAGTGCGTCGGCTTCGACGTTGACCATGATGATGTGTTTGCGGTGCTGGCAACACAGCAGCGCGTGACGGATGCCGGCGGCAGGGCTGCCGGTGGCGTCGATGACGATGTCGAGTTGCGGATGCGCGATCATCGCTTCGGCGTCGTCCTGCACGAAAGTGCTGCCATCGCGCAGCGCCTCTTCCCAGGAACGCGCGGCATGCATGTCGTCCTTCCAGCCGACGCGCGCAAGCGCCTGTTTGGCGCGCGCCGGCGAGAGGTCGGCGATGCCGAGCAGATGCACGCCGGGCGTGCGCGGCACTTGCGAGAGGAACATCGAGCCGAACTTGCCGGCGCCGATCAGGCCGACCCGCACCGGTTTGCCGGCTTGGGCCAGGGCCTTGAGCTGATGGAACATGCTGGACATGCTGTCTCCTTTATAGGTTTGTCGCCCGCATTGGCAAGAAAATGAACACGCAGGCGTAAAAGCAGAAAAAGAGTAGCATTGGGATTTTTCCCGGTAAATGCCGAATATCACACAATTCATGTGCAAAAAATCGCATACGGAAGTCCCATGAACAAGTTCGACTGGAACGACCTGCAAGCCTTCCTCGCCGTGGTGCGCGCCGGCCGCCTGACCGTGGCTGCGCGTCAGCTCGGCATCGATCATTCGACATTGAGCCGGCGCATCGTCGGGCTGGAAGAATCTCTCGGCGTGGCTTTGTTCGATCGCCGTTCGGCCGGCTACGCGCTGACCGTCGAAGGTGAGCGCCTGATTCCCGAAGCCGAAGCGATGGAAAGCCTGGCGGTGCGTATTCATGCGCGCCAGGACGACGCCGCGCAGGGGCTGACCGGCTCGATTCGCATCGGCACGCCGGAAGCCTGGGGCACCTATTTCCTGGCGCCGCAACTGAGCCTGCTGGCGCAGCGCCATCCGCAACTCGAGGTGGAGTTGATCGCCAATCCGCGCATGTTCAGCCTGTCCAAGCGCGAGGCCGATATTGCCGTGAGCATGACGCGGCCGGAACAGGGACGCTTGTATGCGCGCCGTCTCAATGATTACGAACTGGGGATTTACGCTGCGCGCGATTACCTGCGTCGAAAGCCGGCCGTTGAAGACAAATCGCAACTGGAAACGCATCCCTGGGTCGGCTACGTGGAAGACCTGATGTGGTCGCGCGAGCTGGATTACCTGTCCGAGATTTCACCGGCGCTGCGGCCGCACATCCGCATCTCCAACATCATCAGCCAGATGGCGGCGGTGGTCGGTGGAGCAGGTTTGGGCGTGCTGCCCTGTTTCATGGCGCGGGGCGAAAAGAAACTGGTGCGCCTGCTGCCGCAAGTGAAACTGTATCGCTCCTACTGGCTGATCACGCATGCCGATGCGCGCGACATTGTGCGGGTCAACGTGGTGGCGGATTTCATTGCGGAGCGGGTGGAGGCGGAAGGAGCGTCGTTCTGGACCGATGATGAGAATGCGGGGGCACGTGATACTGGTCGGGAAGCGATGTCAAGAAAGAAGCGCGGCAAGTCGGGCTAGGAAAATTGCGTCAGGTGACGCATCAATTCGCGTCAATTCACATCAATTGCTCCGGGCCTTTTCAATCGTGGAGCGTGCGGCTTCCATCAGCGCAGCCGGTTCTTCCGCATCGGAATCGAGGTATTGATTTTCCAGGTTGATTGCCAGATTGCTCATTTTTTCGGCAAGGTCGGCGAGTGCGACGCTGAGTTCGCACATCAGGCTGGACATTGTTTTGGGAGAGTTTGCCATGTCTCTTTCCTTAAACGGATTCGACAGGGCGGACCTGCCGGAACTGCTGGATTTCACAGACGGTCGACAACTGAACGGCTCAATGCTATCGGCTTATTTTAAGCCGATTCCATGTTTGACTGTGGACTGCGCAAAAAGTGCGTGCAAGAAGTGTGTTGGCGGCGTCAATCTGTCGCGTCAAAGATACTTGATCTCGATCGTGGCGGAGCCGTCCGGCGGCAGGTCTTGGTTCAATGGCAAGTTTTCAGGTTTGTTCGAGACCGCCTGGACATTGACTGTGGCGGCCGGCGTCGTGCCGCAGGCGCCGTCGTGATCGCGAGGTGCCGGCGCTGCGCAGTGGTCGCCGGCATCATGGTGTCAACGCGTAAAAAAAGGGCTTGCAGTTAAGTGCAAGCCCTTCGTTTTCCTGCCGTTTTTTCCACTAGTTGCTACAACGCAGAAATGCCCGTCAGAAGGTTTCCCAATCCGAATCAGAGTCCGGCATCGTCGGTTTCGGTCCCGCTGCTTTGGCAGGCGCCGAGGCGAGGCGCGGTGCGGAAGCAGTAGCAGCAGCTTTGGGTTTGCCGGCGCCTGCACATGGCCGGCATCAAGCTTGAAGCGACCGACCAGTTG
>NZ_AJHH01000210.1 GCF_000256565.1 Herbaspirillum lusitanum P6-12
TGCACATGGCCGGCATCAAGCTTGAAGCGACCGACCAGTTGCGCCAGCGTGGCGGCCTGGTCTTGCAGCGATTGGGCAGCAGCAGCAGCTTGTTCCACCAGCGCGGCGTTTTGCTGCGTGCCTTCATCCATCTGCGTGATGGCCTGGCCGACTTCGCCGATACCGGCGCTTTGCTCCTGGCTGGCCGAACTGATTTCACCGACGATGTCGGTCACGCGCTTGACGCTGGCAACCACCTCGTCCATGGTTGCACCGGCTTGCTGCACCAGCTTGCTGCCGACGTCGACCTTGGACACCGAGTCGTCGATCAGCGTCTTGATTTCCTTCGCCGCCGCCGACGAGCGTTGCGCCAGGCTGCGCACTTCACTCGCCACCACCGCGAAGCCGCGGCCTTGTTCGCCTGCGCGCGCGGCTTCCACCGCGGCGTTCAGCGCAAGGATGTTGGTCTGGAAGGCGATGCCGTCGATGACGCTGATGATGTCGACGATCTTGCGCGACGATTCATTGATCGAACCCATCGTGTCGACCACCTGGCTGACGACCGCGCCGCCCTGGATCGCGACTTCCGAAGCAGACACCGCCAGCTGGTTGGCCTGGCGCGCATTGTCGGCGTTCTGCTTAACGGTCGAGGTCAGTTCTTCCATCGCGGAAGCGGTTTCTTCCAGCGAGCCGGCCTGTTGCTCGGTGCGGCTCGACAGGTCGAGGTTGCCGCTGGCGATTTCACTCGACGCGGTAGCGATGGTGTCAGCCGACGATTTGATATTCGAAATCGTATGCGTCAGCGAATCGCGCATGCGCTTGAATGCGTACACCAGACTCGATGTGTCGCCCGGCGCGGTGTTGATGACCAGCGTCAGGTCGCCGTCGGAAATGCGGTTGGCGATTTCCGCCGCGTCGCCGGGGTCGCCGCCGATGATGCGCAGGATGCTGCGGTTGTTGACCACCACCAGGGCGATCAGGATGATGGAGAAGCCGAAGACGATCGCGATCAGTTGATAGACCGATTGCGTGAACGCCGCATTCACATCGTCCATGTAGACGCCGGTGGTGACGATCCAATCCCATGGCTCATAGCGGAACGCATAGGATGTCTTCGGCACCGGATCGGGCGAACCGACTTTCGGCCAGATGTAATTGATGAAACCGCCCTGAGGCGATGCGGCGGCCTTGGCGATATCGACGAACACCTGATTGCCGGCCGGATCCTTGAAGTTGGTCAGATCCTTGCCGTTCAACTCGGGCTTGATCGGGTGCATGACGGTCACGGCAGACGAATTGGATACCGAGAAATAGCCGTCGGCGCCGTAGCGCATCATCTTCACACGCGCCAGCGCGGTCTTCTGCGCTTCTTCCTTGCTCATCGTGCCGTTCTTGGCCAGCTCGCCGTATTCCTTGATGGTGCTCATGGCGACCTGCGCCACGTTGATCAGATCTTTCTTGCGTTCTTCAAGGCGGATGTTGTGCGCCTGGTAAGCGTTGAACAATGAAATGGCGAGCAGAGCGATCAGGCTGATGACGAGCGGCGCCCACAGACGTTGTTTGAATGAAAGTTTCATTCCATGGTCTCCAGAGTTTTCTTTGATTGAAATGGAAATGCTCGGCGTGTCTGCGCATGCCTTGAAAACTTGGATAAAAATACCCGAGTTGTCCTCCGGAATGCTGCCCGGACTGTGTCGTTAACGGCGCGACAACAGGATAACTTTAAACGTGGTAGAAAAAAAGAAAGCCCCGATTAGTGAGGCTTTCCTTGGCCTTATCGACTCTTGTCAGGAGCCGGTCGCAACGCATACCAGAGCATCCCTATCCATTCGTGCAGCGCGTAGTTGCTGCGCCGCAAGCCTTCGCCGCCGGGTAACCAGTCGTTGAGCGTCAGCCGTTCGCTGCTGAAAAACACCGTTGGCGCCGGGATCACCTCGATGCCTTGTGCACGAAAGCTGCGCACCGCGCGCGGCATGTGCATGGCGTCGGTCACCAGCAGCACGCGTTGTATGCCCGTGCCGAGCAAGATCGGAGCCGTCAGCCGGGCGTTGTCGGCGGTGGTGTCGGACGCCTGTTCCTGCCAGCGCGTGGCGACGCCGAAGTCGTCGCGCAGGCTGCGCGCCATCACGGCCGCTTCGCTTTCGACCGAGCCGTCGGGTTTGCCGCCGGTGACCAGAATGGGCAAGCCGCTGGCGCGGTGCAGGCGCGCGGCGTATTGCAGCCGTGCAAGAGTGAGGAAGCCGGGCTTGTCCTGATGAGCGTATTCCGGGGCATTCGACAGCCGCGCGCCGCTAAGCACGACGATGGCCTGGGCTGTCGGAGGAATCGATGCCAGCGGAGTTGTCTGCGCCTCCAACGGCGCGACCAGCAGCAGCGCGCCGGCCCGTGTGCTGAAGACCAGCAACAGGGTTACCGCTGTCCAGCTCAGCCATAGCGCTTCAGGCCGACGTCGCCGCAGCAGCAGCCCGAGGGCGCCGAGCAGCACCACGTTCAGAGGAAACAGCAGCACCGTGCTGGCAAGTGCGGAGAAGATGAGCATGAATGGCATAAAGGGAGAAGGGCAGAAAGGCGCAGAAGGCCGCCCATTGTCGTCGATTTTTTCCATTGGAAACAAGTGCTGCGGCGACGGTAAAATGGATGCCGGGAAACAAATGAAAACAGGTGAAAACAGGCCGGGCCGCAGAAGTCGGTCGGCGGTCATCTTAACGGGGAATGAAACGTGATACGTTTGGTGTTGTTGTTGCTTGGAGCGGATTTTATCCGGCGTTATTGGCATGTGCTGGCTTTGATGGGGCTGGCATGGGGCATTGTCGGCGTCAGCCTGTGCATCGATGCGCTTGACGGCGTGCTGGTGTTTCCGCTCACGCTGTTCGGCTGGCTGCTGCTGCTGGAAAGCCTCGCCACGCTGTTCCTGGCATCCAGCGGCGTGGGTGCGCAAAAAACGCTGCGTTACGTCAAAGGCGGTCTGTTCCTGCTGATCGCGCTGCTGATCATCTCGCCCTATCACCAGAGCGACATGCTGCTGGCGATGCTGTTCGGCACCGCTTTCACGATCGGCGGCGGCTTGCAGATCATTTCGGCCTCCATCGTGCGTTTTCCGCGCTGGCGCATGGCGCTGGCAGGCGGTATCGGCCAGATTCTGATTGCGATTTTTTTCTTCCAGCCTTATCCCACGCACTACAAGGGCACCGTGCCGTATTGCCTCGGCATGGGACTGATCTTCAGCGGCTGGAGCTTGATCTGGCTGGCAAGTCGTTCGCGCCGTTTGCCGCGTGAGAGTTCGTTGTCGCAACTTGCCTATCGCAACGCCGATTCCGACCGGCCGCTCGATGCCGGCAGCTACGACGGCCAACTGGCGGCGACGACCCCGACAGTCAACGCGTCGGCGACGCCGCTGACCGTGCACGTCTGGACGCCAGCCGGTTCGGCCAGGGAAGCAACGCTGCATCGTCCCATCGTCGATCGCTACATCGCCGCGGTCGACGCCAGCGGCCGCATCTCGACTGGTCACGCCGCGCTTGAGATCGCGCCGAGCCTGTACATCAGCCTGTATCCGGCGGTTGAAATCGATCGTTCGCCGGGCGAGTTTTCACGCCTGCTGCGCGCAACGCCGGACAACAATGTGCGCGGCCGTTACCTGGCCGACTATCCGTCCGAATCGGCGGCGTGGTGCGAGTCGACCGAAAAGATCTCGTTCCGCGACTACGATGCGCGCCACTTGCAGCAGTTCTGGCAAGACTATCGTCGCGAAGAAATCTACAACCTGACCCACCGCAATTGCTCCAGCACCGTCGCGCATGCGTTGGAGGCGGCATTGGAAGGCGTGATCGGCAAGCGCGCCGATCACTGGCTCAGTTTCGTCAAGATCCTGTTCACACCGGAAGTCTGGGTTGCCAGCCACATCCGCAAGCGCGCCATGACGATGGCCTGGACGCCGGGGCTGATACTCGACTATGCGCGTGCATTGCGCGCGGTCGTGCATCCGCGTCCGCTGTCGTGGCTGGCGAGCGTGCAACTGGCGCTGCGGAGTATCCGTCGCACGCGCCATCGCGAGCGCATCGAAACAGCAACTCGAGCAGCTCAAGCAGCTCGCGATTCGACGCCATAAGCGCGCAATAGCAGCAAAAACCGGCGTCGCCGCGACAGGAGAGCTTGTCCTACAAGGCAATCCGGTATCGTCCGATTGGAAGAGAGCCGAGGCGAATTTATTATCTGGGCTTGATACCGGAGTTGGCGGTTAGAAAATATACCAACACCAATTCCCCGGGAGCGCTCAATGCGGCGCTCCCCCAGCCGCCCGTCAGTCTGCCCGCAGTTTTTCCGTGCAGATCGCCGGGCGCGTTTGTTTCTTCAGGCCTCTTCTTTGTTGTGCTCCCATTTTTCTTCGCCGTGCCTGTGCCGTCTTCAAGGCAGAGGCGATTCTGTGCGTTGTCGGTTTTTAGGGCAATATGCAGGCGTCCGTGATCTCCTCTTCAAGGAAGCGCAGCGCCATGTCCGACAATAATCAAAATACGGGATTCCTCCAGGCCGCCGACGGCGTCCGGCTTTTCTATCGTGAATACTTGCATCCGCAGCCGCGCGGAGCTGTCGTGCTGGTGCATGGGCTGGGCGAGCATGGCGGTCGCTACGCTGAACTCGCGGGGATTTTTCATGCCGCCGGTTTCTCAGTGCGGATACATGATCATCGCGGCCATGGCCGTTCGGAAGGCGCGCGCGGCAGCTTGCAGGCGACCGATGATTTTCTTGATGATCTCAAAACCGTGTTCGACGATTTTGCCGCGGCCACGCAGACCGCGCCATTCTTGTTCGGCCACAGCATGGGCGGTCTGGTGGCGGCGCGTTTTGCCACCGGCGGCTGGTCCAGGGTGCGCGGCCTGATGTTGTCGTCGCCGGCGCTGGCGATCCGGATGTCCGGTTTCCAGAAATTCCTGTTGGCGCTGACCACCCGGATCGCACCAGGCTTTGCGGTGCCGACCAGCCTGCCGGCGCAGCGTTTGTCGCATGACGAAGCCGTGGGGCGCGACTTCCTCGGCGATCCGCTCAACCATGGCAAGGTGGCGGCGCGCGTCGTCAATTTCATGCTGGACGCAATGGCTTGCGTGCAGCGCGACGCCGGCACATTTACCTCGCCGCTGCTGCTGCAGTTCGCCGGCGACGATGCTTTCGTCGATCCGTCCGGCAGCCGCGCTTTCTTCGCGCATGTGCCGCAAGTCGACAAGACGATGCATTGTTACGACGACGCTTTCCACGAGATTTTCAACGAGTCTGCCGAGCGCCGGTTGCGTGCGCAAAAGGACGTGGTCGCGTGGCTGGAATTGCATCTGGAGTGATGCAAGAAAAAGGCGGGATAGTTACATTTTGCTGCTTCGCACAGTGGCCGTTCGAGGCAAAAACTTAACCCCGATTTGCAAGTGTAAATTGCCCTCAGGGCTGGCCGCTGGGAAGGTTGGCGAAGCCGCAACGACTGTCAAAACCCACGAAGCCGGGTACACAGGCGCAGCCGGTGATGGCCAGCGCCAGTGCTGTCGCGAGGATGAGGGTCATGATGCGCGGCATGAGCAGTCTTTCGAAATGAAGGGAAGCGAAATGAAGCGTGGAGTGTAATGCCAAGTCGGCGCGGTCACCCAGCTCCATAACGACGGCGGAGGAGGATACTTGAACAGCCGGGGGAAATTGTAAAGAGGCGGAAAAGAAGGTTTTCCGGGGCGCAAAAAGCAAAAGGGCGGAAATCTCCGCCCTTTTTCGTCTTCCGGGAATTGCTCGCCCGCCCGCGGTTAGCCGCGGAAGGGCGGTTGCCGTGGATCAGCGTGTCGACGCGAAATAGCGTGCGACCATTGCAGCGATCAGCAGGGTGTACGGCAGGACGTCGATTAGGATACGCATGGTGGGCTCCGCAAGAAAGTGATTTATGTTGCGTTGCAGTATGCGTGTTTCAGGCATCCATTTCCAATTTCGATTTCCAATACCAGTTATCGTTTTATTGAATATCAGGCCGCGGACGTCCTTCAGTTCATGAGGAAAGCGGATGTCGCCGCCGGTGAAAACAACTCCGGACGGCCAATGCAGACCTGGTTGCGGCCGTTGTCCTTGGCCTCGTACAGCGCCTTGTCGGCGGCCAGCGCCAGCGTACTTGTACTGCCGCCGGGGCCCGGCACCATGGCCGACACGCCGATGCTGAGCGTGACGTGGCACAGCGGCTGGTTGTGAGCGTGCGGAATGCTTGCGGCGGTCAGGTTAAGCAGCAGGCGTTCCCCGACCAGCCGGGCGCCGGCGGCCGAA
>NZ_AJHH01000211.1 GCF_000256565.1 Herbaspirillum lusitanum P6-12
GTCGACGTCGATCATCAGCAGCGCCAGCGAACGCTTGTCGCGGCGGGCGCGATTCCATTCGATTTCCAGCACCTGATCAAAACAGCGCCGGTTCGACAGCGCGGTCAGGCCGTCCTGGTTGGCTTGCGTCATCAAGATCTGGTTGGCCCCGGCAATGCTATGGTACAGCCGCGTGATGCCGTACAACTGCGAAACCAGCACTGCCAGCGAGGTGAACAGGCTGGTCATCTTGGCAAAATACCAACCCAGCGAAAAGCGTGCGCCGCCGTACAGCGTCAGCCAGACATCGATACAGGCGGCGACCATGCCGACCATGAGCCATAACTGCTCCGGTTTTTCTTCGCGCATGCGCATCACGCAGAGCAAGCCGATGACGTTGACGCCGAACACCAGCGCCGGAATCAGCATGGTCGAGTCGTCGAAGAAGTCGTGGCCGTTGCGCAGCACCTCCGGCAGGTAGGGCAAGCCCAGCGTAGCAGCTAACGTCAATAAGACCACCACGGCAATCGTGACGAGAATGGACCTGCGCACGTCCGCAGCGGTGCCGGCGGTCTCTTCCGAATTCGTCGCGTAGCGGATGATCAGCAACCCGAAACCGGTGTGCCAGCAACACCACAGCCAGACGGCGCTGCTGGTGCTGCCGATGATGGGCGCTTCCATGAGACCGCCGGGGAAGGCCGCGATCAGCGGCACGAAAATCACGGTCACGAAAAAATATGCCGTGCCCAGCCTGATCGTGCGCTCCTTGCGTTCGATCAATCCCTTGGCGAACAGCAGTGAAGCCAGGATGACATTGACCACGACCATGGCGATGCCGAAGCCGCTCATGTAGCCCGGGATCGGCAGCAGAGGCGTCGTTGCCAGCGGCGTGGCGACCGCCGCCGACAGCAGCAGGATGCCGATGATGACGCGCGCCAGGCGGATCTGGCGCGGACTCACGCCGGCGTCTTTGATGAGATAGAGTTCTTCGTCCATGAGAGATTTTGTTGTAGATTTTTCCCACATCTTAGTGCTGAAGAGGCGCATCGGCGCGCGAAGAATGATGACCGATTGATAATTTTTCAGAAAGCGTTGTTATTTCGCCGGGATAGTTTTTCTGCGGTAATCTTTTCGATCGGTCCATCTTCAAAACCCCGCCCGGTGGGCATTGCAGGACGGCATCAACTTTCCTGCGGGCATGAAAAAAGCGCGGATAGGCCGCGCTTTTCATTGGAGTCGGGTATTCGAGGAATGGCCCCGGTTGCTCCCAGTTCTATTTCTCCTGTTGCAGGGTCGCGCCTTCGATGCCGGCGCTGATGCGCACCTTGTAGACGCCGGGATTTTTCAGCTCGACGCTGATTTTTTTGGTCTGCGGATAAGCCGGGCTGTTCAGCGAATGGATCGGCCGGATGCTGAAGTCGTAGCTGGTGCCGGGCTTGAGCCAGATGCTGAAATGCTCTCCCGACTGGATCTGCGCCAGCACCACGTCGTTGATCGCCAGCTCCAGAGGCGCGTTCCCGTACAGGAAGGTCGAGGTGCGCGAGAACTGCACTTCGGCAGTGCCGGACGTCGGCGACAGCATGCTCTTGATGTAGACGCGCGCCTGCGGCACTTCTTTGGTCGGCGTCGCTTGTTCGGCGGCCGGCTGGATTGCGCAGGCGCTCAACGCCATCGTCAGCGCCAGCAGGCAAGCGGTCATCGGTGTCTTCATTGCAGCTTCCTTATTTGGGATGGTTTTCATGTTGCGCGACAGCGATTCTGACATGAAGCCGATGGCCTTGCCTATACAACTTTGTGCACGCGGTATTCAAGCATGGCTGACGCGGTAGACGCAACGCCGCGCGCCGGCCAGCAAATGTTCTTCGCGCGTTACCGAGGCGGCGTCGCCGATGACCTCGCGGAACAACTGGAGCTCCGAACGGCAAAAGCCCTGGCAAGTGGTTGCCGCCGCACAGATCGGGCAATGGTCTTCGATCAGCAGCCAGTCCTTGCCGTCTTTCTCAACGCGCGCCATGTAGCCTTCGGCGGCGCGCAGGGCGGCCAGTTTGTCGAGCTTTTTCGGAATACCGGCGACGCCGCGGCACGCCTTCAGGTAATCCTTGCGCATCTCGCCTTCGCGTTGGGAAATCAGGCGATCGAGTCCTTCTTCGCCGAACAGTTGTCTGATCGAACCGATCAGCTGAATCGTCAGATAGGCGTGCGTATCCGGGAAGCGCGCGTGGCCGGCGGGGCTCAGTTCCCAGTTCTGCCGCGGGCGTCCGGCGCCGGCGGCGGCTTCCTGCACGCCGCTGATCAGTTCTTCCGCGAGCAGCTTTTGCACCTGCAGGCGCGCCGCTTCCGCCGTCATCCCGAGCTCTTGCGCCAGCGTCGCGGTGGAGGCGGGGCCGCGCGTTTTCAGCCGGAGCAGGATGCGTTCGGCGGTCGACATGTCAGTATTAAGGTCGATGTTATTTTCCAAGTGTTTACTTGTGTAATTTATTGTGCGGGTTTAGTATGCGTCCAGATAATATCCAAACAAACGCTTGCATATTAGGCGTTATCCATCCCGATGTCGAGGTTAGTCATGCATACAGAAACCGCTGTTTCCACCTCCTGGAGCGAATTGCTGACCGGCCGCAATCTGTGGCGCTCGGTCGCCCTGACCGGCGGCGTTGCGCTGCACGCCATCAACGTCCACATCGTCACCACCATCCTGCCGTCGGTGGTGCGCGACATTGGCGGCCTGGCGTATTACGCGTGGAACATCACGCTGTTCGTGGTCGCTTCCATCGTCGGTTCGGCGCTGACCAGCAAGCTGCTCGACAAGCTCGGCCCGCGCCGCGCCTATTTGCTGGGGCTGGCGGTATTCACGCTCGGCTCGATTCTATGCGCGACGGCATTGTCGATGCCCTGGATGCTGGCCGGGCGCAGCGTGCAGGGTCTCGGCGGCGGCTTGCTGGCGGCGCTCGGCTATGCGCTGATTCCCGTGCTGTTCGAGCAGCGCCTGTGGTCGCGCGCGGTGGCGCTGGAGTCCGGCATGTGGGGCGTGGCGACCTTGAGGCGGCGGGCGTGCTGGTCGCCTGGCTCGATCAGCG
>NZ_AJHH01000212.1 GCF_000256565.1 Herbaspirillum lusitanum P6-12
CCGCTGGCGGCGGGCGTGCTGGTCGCCTGGCTCGATCAGCGTCCCGGCGGCGTCGCGTTGTTGCCGACCGGAGCCTATCGCCTGAGCGCCACGATGGGCAAGGTGTTCGCCTGCGTCTGCCTGCTCATGATCGGCAGCATGACCGAAATCTTCGTGCCGTATTTCCTTCAGGTACTGCATGGCTACGCGCCGCTGCAGGCCGGTTACATGACGGCCGCCATGGCCGGCGGCTGGAGTCTGGCCTCGCTGCTGAGCTCGGGCCGCAGCGGCAAGGATGCCGATCGGATGGTGCGCTTCGGGCCGGTGGCGATGACCTTGTCGCTGCTGGCGCTGGTGGTGCTGTTGCCGGGCGACGTCGATGTCGCGGCTGAGGGTTTGTGGCTGGCGCTGGCGCTCGGCGGTGCAGGCTTGGGCATTGGATTGGGCTGGCCGCATCTGCTGACGCGCGTATTGCGGTCGG
>NZ_AJHH01000213.1 GCF_000256565.1 Herbaspirillum lusitanum P6-12
TGGCGCCGGCGCTGGCGATCGTGCTGGCGGGCCGTGTGGTGCGTGCGACGTGAGCTGCGAAGGGGAGCTGCGAAGGGGAGCATGCGCCATGGATCCCGTCAGCGAGATTGAATACCACCTCGTCGTGGCCGAGTTCGATGCCTTGTGGGGACGTCCGCACAGCGACGCCAACCGGCGCCGCATGGACTACATGATCTGCGTGATCGCGGCGTTTGAGGAAAGCCGCGGCAAGCCGCCCGCAAGCTGAGGCAGTTCCGTCGCCGGCAGGCGTACATGCAGGCGCGCCAGCGTGTCGTGGCGGCTGCCGAGCAGAGCGTAATGTTTCTGTTGCAGCCAATAGCGCAGCTGCGATTCGTCGGCGTAGGCGATGGCGATTTCCACTTCGGCCCAGGCGATGCGTTCAATGCGTTGCGCCTGTTTGAGGGCGCTGGCGATAGCGTCGGTATAGGCCCGCACCAGTCCGCCCGCGCCCAGCTTCACGCCGCCGAAATAGCGCACCACCATGGCCAGGACGCCATCGAGCTCATGGTGACGCAGTACTTCCAGCATGGGCCGGCCCGCGGTGCCGGAGGGTTCACCATCATCGGACATGCCGGACTGGCCGCCCGCCATCAGCGCCCAGCAGACGTGGGTGGCGCTGCGGTGGGCGTCGCGCATGCGGGCGATTTCCTGCATGGCGGCCTCGCGTCCGGGCACCGGCATGACGATGCCGATGAAGCGGCTCTTGCGGATCTCCAGTTCGATCTCCACACGCTGGGCGAGGGTGAAGGTGGCCATGGCGTGGTACCGTCAGGCCTGGTGGTCGGCGTTGCCCTTGAACAGGGCCAGTTCGGCGCGCAGGCCCTGGTTTTCTTCGGACAGCTGCGCCACGCGGGTTTGCAAGGCGCTGATCTCGCGGCGTAGCGTGGCGGTGAGTTCGTTTTCCTGGCCTTCCACCAAGGGGATGTGTGCGTCGCCGGCGCTGTCCTCGGCCTTGGGAGCGCGCGGCGTGCGGGTGGCGGCTTTCTGCTCGCGCACTTTCTTGGCGGCCTCGCGCAATTCCTTCTTGCCGCCGGCCACGGCGCTGACCTGTACTTCGCTGGGCAGGGTGGCCACGGCAGCGGCGGCATTGATGGAGATGGCGCCGCTGCGCACGGCCTGCACCAGTTCCGGTGCGGCGGTCTTGCGGATGCGGTCGATCTGGCCGATGGTGGCGCTGCTGATGCCGGCGGCGCGGGCGATGTCTTCGCGGGTCTTGATGCGGCCGGTGTTGTCGTCGGCATGCCAGGGATCATCCTGGGCCTGGGCCGCCTCGGCGGGGACGGCCGCGTCGCTGGCCGGGCTGTCTTCGCTGCTGCTGGCCTTGGCCGGCGTGGCTTCGGCCTTGGTGCGGGCGGCGATGATGTCGCGCTTGCGCAGGGCCAGCATGCCGCGCTGGAAATCGGAGACGCTGCGGCGGCCGAGCTGGTTGTCGATCATCCACAGCATGACGTCGTCGATCGACGTGAAGCCGGTGTTTTGCACGGTCTTGAATTCGATGTCGTATTTGCGGCAGATTTCGTAACGGTTGTGGCCGTCGACCAGCACGTCGCCCCACAGCACCAGCGCATCGCGGCAACCTTCGGCCAGCAGGCTGCGTTCGAGGGCGGCGTATTCGTTGGCGGTAAGCGGGTCGATGTATTGAAGGAGTTCGTTATTGATCGTGATAGTCATGGCATCCCTGGACCGCTCCGGCGAATCGGAGGCGGACCGGAATTTTACACTACGGGCCGCGGTCATCTGCCGGGGGAGGGGAGGGGGGGCATCGCCGCCACAGGGCGCGCTGTGGCGACACGGAAATCCTGCGGCTGATAAAATCATCGCTCCCAACGTTCAGGAAACGGAAGCAACATGGACGCCTTGTTCTTCATCCCCGTCGCCATCATGCTGGCGCTGGTGCCAGGTCCGAATAATTTTTGCGCGCTCAACAACGGCATTCGCCGCGGCGTCGGCGTGGCGTTGCTGGCCACGTTCGGGCGCGTGACGGCGTTTGCGATTTTCCTGACGGTGTCGGCGGTGGGGCTGGGCGCCATGCTGCTGGCTTCGGAAGCCGCCTTCACGGCGGTGAAGTGGGTCGGCGCGCTGTATCTGTTCTATCTCGGCTGGCGCGCCTGGCGCAGCCGTGAA
>NZ_AJHH01000214.1 GCF_000256565.1 Herbaspirillum lusitanum P6-12
GGGCCGCATCCTTCCCCTTGTCGTTCTCCGCATTCATCTCATCCAGCAACTGCAGGTGACGCTCGATCTCGAACACGTGCGGATCGTCCTTGCCCAGTTCGCGCAAGGCCACGGCCAGCCCCAGCAGGTAATCGGCGTTGCGTCCGCTCGGGCCTTCCGCGCCGGCGATCTGGCGCGCGATGTCGCGTTCCGACGCCGGACCGAGGAAGGCGGCGTTCTCTTCCGTGGCGATGTAGATCAATCCCTCGGTGCAGCTGCCGTCTTCAAACAGGATGTCGGTAGCCAGGCGCAGGTAGCCGTTCTTTTCGCGGTGATCGAGGTGGGCAAAGACTTCCGGCGTGATCAGATAGGCCATGCCCTCGCATACCGCATCCTCCTGCGCCACCAGGGTGACGACCCGCCCCGGCGCTTCGGCCGTGCCGCGGTGATCGTGCGAGCCTTGCCAGAAGCGCCGGCTCCAGCCGACGATGTGCGCCGGACGGCGCTCGATGAAAGGGAAGTCCGCCTTGAAGATCAGCGATCCATAGCCGAACAGCCACACGCTGTCGTGCTGGTCGAAACGGGTCATGGACTTGTTGCGGGCGATGGTGTTGTCGGACATTGCAGGCGATGCGCGCCGGGGAAGGCGTGACGGGATGTTGATCTGCTGAAATTATAAGGGCAAGCGCCGAAGGGCGTGCCGGGCAAGGCTGGAGCGGGGAGGTGAGCGAGCGGAGAAAACTGGAGAAGAGGGGCGTTGCGCAGAAAATGCCGCTTGGGCAGGTCGCGGCATGCGGCCCGCCCAGGCAAGGGAATCGTCAGTTCTTTTCGTGACCCTGTTCCATGTCGGACAGGCCCGAGTACATGCCGCAGCAATGCGGCTCGCCCCGGTGCGACCCGGTCGTGAGGGCGCTGGAGTCGTTGAGGTAATCGACCAGTTTCCGATACAGCGCAGCGAAGTAATTTTTCATGATGTCCCCCGTTTCCTTGTTGGTTGAGACACGTTGCAAGTCGCCTGATCTGCTCAGGATGTGACCTGCAATCCGCATTTGTAAACGATTACATTAGCCTCGTGAAGCCTGATGCGATGCGGATGTAAATAGTTTATATCATTTATTTTACGGTGTGTTCTCTTTTGCAACTATCAGGCATTTCCTGATAGGGGATGTGGTCTTTTTCCTACGCCGCCCCCC
>NZ_AJHH01000215.1 GCF_000256565.1 Herbaspirillum lusitanum P6-12
GGTGCCGTGCCAGGCGCCGTCGCCGAAACGGATCGCGTAGTCCAGTCCTTCACCGGCCAGGTCGACGCGGTTGTTGTTGGTCAGCAGGCGCAGGTCGACGAACGGATAGGTCTGCTGGAATTCGCGCAGCCGCGGCATCAGCCACCCCACGGCGAAGGTGCCGACCACCCCCACCGTGAGCACCTCGCGCCGCCGGCCATCTTCGAACTGGGCCAGCACATCGGCAATGCGGCCAAAGGATTGCGCCACCACCGGCAGTAGCGCCAGCCCCTCATCAGTCAAGGCCAATCCGCGCGGCAGACGCCGGAACAGCGCCACGCCCAGGCGCTGCTCCAGGTTCTTGACCTGCATGCTGACGGCGGTCTGGGTCACGTTCAGCTCGTCGGCGGCAGAGGTGAAGCTGAGATGGCGCGCCGCCACTTCGAAGGCGCGCAGGGCGTTGAGGGGGAGATGCATGAGTCGTCCGAAGTCATCCTGGTATCAGTTTTTCTGTGGTCTGGGGCAAATTATCATGAGTTGCGATGACCGTGCTTGCTGCCTATCATTTCGCTTCGACTCCAATTTTGCAAGGAAAAATGATGACCGACAGAAGACATTTTCTCGCCATGACAGGCGCGGTAGTGGCCGGCTGCCGGCGGCGCCTGGGCAGCCGGAACCGCCGAGGCAAAAAAATCTAAGGACTCCGCTTCCGTCGTGTCGCGTCTGGCCAAGCTGGAAGCCGGCGTCGCCGGCCGTCTCGGCGTGGAAATCCTCGATAGCGGCAGCGGTCGTCGCTGGGGTTATCGCGCCGATAAACGCTTCCCGATGTGCAGCACCTTCAAGTTCCTGGCCGCCTCGGCCGTGCTCAGGCGCGTCGACACCGGCGCCGAGCAGCTCGATCGTCGCATCGTCTACGGCGAAGACGTGCTTGTGAATTATTCGCCGACCACCGGCAAGCACGTCGGCGGCGACGGCCTGTCCTTGGCGCAATTGTGCGAAGCCGCCATCACGCTGAGCGACAACACCGCCGCCAATCTGATCCTGCGCAGCCTCGGCGGCCTCGAGCCGTTCAATAAATTCGTGCGCTCACTGGGCGATGATACGACGCGCCTCGACCGTTTCGAGACCGAGCTCAACACCTCCATCCCCGGCGATCCGCGTGACACCACGACGCCGGCGGCGATGACCGGCAACCTGCAAAAAATCCTGCTCGGCGATGCCTTGTCGGCAGCGTCGCGACGCCAGATCACGGCCTGGATGCTGGCCAACAAAACCGGCGACCGTCGTGTGCGCGCCGGCATGCAACAGGGCTGGAAAGTCGGCGACAAGACCGGTTCGGGCGACTACGGCACCACCAACACCGTCGCCATCATTTGGCCGCCGCAGCGGGCGCCGTTGCTGGCGTCGATTTATCTCACCGAAACCAAGGCCTCGGAAGAGCAGCGCAATGCGGTCCTGGCGGAAGTCGGCAAACTGATCGTCGGCGGCCTCAATCGGTAACATCTGCTCATTCGACTTGTCCATCCGGCAAGATCGTGGTCGTTCCGATAACACTTCCGATGCCGATCTTGTCTAAGCATCAATGCCATTCCCGTTTTTTCGATGCCTGTTGTGCAACATGGGCCTCAAAGCCACGATCTGCGGGGCTTTTCATCGCATGTTGCGGCGAATCAAACTTCTTGTTTTGATTTGTAATGGCGACCTGCCCGGCGGTGTCGGGCGGATCGGGTCGCCTCGAGAATTTGAAAAACACGTCGCGCAGCAGCGACGGTAAAACGGGATGGAAAAAGTAATGAACATTATCGGAAACATGCGAATCGGCAAGCGCCTGGCTTTGGGCTTCGCCGTCATTCTGGCCTTCTCCATCGTGATTACGGCCATCGGCATCTGGCGCTTGCAGACGGTGTCGTCGGCCACGCGCGAGATGATGAGTCAGCCGCTGCTGAAGGAGCGCCTGATCGGCGACTGGTACGCCAATCTCGCCAGCGGGATCCGCCGCACCATCGCCATCGCCAAGAGCAGCGATCCGGCGCTCGGCCCTTATTTCGCGGCGGAGGCGGCGGCTTCGTCGAAGGGTTCCGGCGAGTACCAGAAGAAGGTGGAAGCGTTGCTGGAAAGTGACGAAGAAAAGAAGCTGTTCCAGAAGATCGGCGAACAGCGCAAGTTGTACCTGAGCTCGCGTGACGCCATCAACAAGGCCAAGGCCGCCGGCAACATTGAAGAAGCCGAACGCGTGCTGGAAAAAGACTTCGTACCTGCATCCAACGCCTACCAGGACACCATGCGTCAACTGGTTGAACTGCAGCGCAAGGACATCGACGAGACCGCCAAACACATCGACATCATCGCCGAAGACAGCCGCATTTTGCTGCTCGCGCTGGAAGGCCTGATCCTCGTACTGGGCGTGCTCTGCGCCTGGTACCTGACGGTCGGCATCACGCGTCCGATCAATTCGGCCGTGACGATCTCGCGCCGTGTCGCCGAGGGCGACCTGACCAGCGACGTCCAGGTCGGCAGCAAGGATGAAACCGGCCAGTTGCTGCAAGCGCTGCAAGACATGAACATCAGCCTGCGCGGCATCGTCAGCAACGTGCGCACCGGCACCGACACCATCGCCACGGCCTCGAGCGAAATCGCCGCCGGCAACCTCGATCTGTCCTCCCGCACCGAGCAGCAGGCCAGCGCGCTGGAAGAAACCGCGTCCTCGATGGAAGAGCTGATCTCCACCGTCAAGCAAAATGCCGACAACGCACGCCAGGCCAATCAGCTGGCGGTGTCGGCATCTGAAATCGCCACCCAGGGCGGCGGCGTGGTCGGCCAGGTGGTCGACACCATGGGCGCGATCAACGACTCCTCGCGCAAGATCGTCGACATCATCAGCGTCATCGACGGCATCGCCTTCCAGACCAATATCCTGGCCTTGAATGCCGCGGTGGAAGCAGCGCGTGCGGGCGAGCAGGGTCGCGGTTTCGCCGTGGTCGCCTCCGAAGTGCGCAGCCTGGCGCAACGCTCCGCGGCAGCCGCCAAGGAGATCAAGGTGCTGATCAACGACTCGGTGGAAAAGGTCGGCAACGGCAGCAAGCTGGTCGAGCAGGCCGGCGCGACGATGGCGGAAGTGGTCAACAGCGTCAGGCGCGTCACCGACATCGTCGCCGAGATCAGCTCCGCCAGCGAAGAGCAGACCACCGGCATCGAGCAGATCAACCACGCCATCACCCAGATGGACCAGGTCACCCAGCAGAACGCCGCACTGGTGGAAGAAGCCGCCGCCGCTGCCGCTTCGATGCAGAGCCAGGCCGACAGCCTGGCGCAGCTGGTCAGCGTGTTCACGTTGAGCGGCACACCGGCCTTGCCTGCAGCGCGCCGCACCATCGACATCACGCCGTCGGAACCGCGCCTGCGCTGATTCCTCTGCGACGCTCCGGCAAGTAGCCCGGCCCGGTAACGGTCCGGGCTTTTTTATTGGCGCTCCCTGTGGCTGGATATCCGCAAAGTGGCTGTGCGGGATTCCGGATGTCCGCAAGGAAAGAACTTTCCTGGTTGTAATGAATTTAAAAAAATCCTTTGAAATCAGTAGGTTGATCGACTGCATCTGATTGGCACGATGCCTGCATATGGCTCTCTCAAAACAATAAAGCAGGAGACAGATGTGACGCAGCTTCCTTCGCCGTAGTCCGGCAAATCCACGTCCTTTCTCGCTCCTGTCGCACCGCGCGCAATGTGTTCGCGGCAGCGATTGCAGGCACGCGCCTGACACCCGATACCAAACAGCCGTTCCGTCCATGATTTTTCGTGGCGCAAGTCCGGCCGCTTACAAACCTGGAGATAGCAATGACTCAAACAGTTTCCACCACGTCAGCTTCAGCGACCTCATCCGTCGCTGCAGGACCATCCACCACCAAACAGCGCATCCTTGCGATCCTCGGCGCTTCGTCGGGCAACCTGGTCGAGTGGTTCGACTTCTATGTCTATTCATTCTGTGCAATCTATTTCGCACCGGCCTTCTTTCCCAAGGGCGACACCACCACGCAATTGCTGAATACCGCCGGCGTGTTCGCGGCCGGTTTCCTGATGCGTCCGATCGGCGGTTGGCTATTTGGCCGCATCGCCGACAAGCACGGCCGCAAGACATCGATGATGATCTCCGTGCTGATGATGTGCGGCGGCTCGCTGATGATCGCTTTCTTGCCTACCTATGCCGTGATCGGTACGGCGGCGCCGTTCCTGCTGCTGGTGGCGCGCCTGTTCCAGGGCCTGTCGGTGGGTGGCGAATACGGCACCAGCGCGACTTACATGAGCGAAATCGCGCCAAAAAATAACCGCGGCTTCTTCGCCTCGTTCCAGTACGTCACGCTGATCGGCGGCCAGTTGCTGGCGGTATTGGTGCTGGTCGCCATGCAGCAGACGCTGAGCAATGAAGAGCTGCGCGCCTGGGGCTGGCGCGTGCCGTTCGTGCTGGGCGCATTTGGCGCGCTGATTGCGCTGTATCTGCGCAAGTCGTTGACTGAGACCGCTACCGCCGAGACCCGCACGAAGAAGGAAGCTGGCACCTTCGCCGGTCTGTGGAAGCACAAGCGCGCCTTCTTCACCGTGGTCGGCTTCACCGCCGGCGGCTCGCTGATGTTCTACACCTTCACCACTTACATGCAGAAGTACCTGGTCAACACCGCCGGCATGGACGCCAAGACCGCCAGCGCAGTGATGACCGGCGCGCTGTTCGTCTACATGATCCTGCAGCCGGTGTTCGGCGCACTGTCCGACAAGATCGGTCGCCGCAACATGATGCTGCTGTTCGGCGTGCTCGGCACCCTGTGCACCGTGCCCATCCTGCACATGCTCAAGGATGTCACCGATCCGTACGCAGCCTTCGGCCTGGCGATCCTGGCCTTGTGCATCGTCAGCTTCTACACCTCGATCAGCGGCCTGATCAAGGCCGAGATGTTCCCGCCGGAAGTGCGTGCGCTGTGCGTCGGTCTGTCGTACGCGGTCGGCAATGCCCTCTTCGGCGGCTCGGCCGAGTTCGTCGCGCTGTCGTTCAAGGCGGCCGGCATGGAATCCAACTTCTATTGGTACGTATCGATCATGTGTGCGATCGCTTTGCTGATCACTTTCCGCATGCGCGATCCGAGCAAGGTCGGTTACCTCAAGGACGAGGACTGATGGATTTGCGGGAAGCAAAGGGAGAGAGAGCAGGGCAGCACGCGCCAGCGGGTATCATGGCGGCATGTATGTTCAGCGCACCCCCTCAGCCATGACTTCCCGCAAATTTCCGATACTGATCGCCGTCGTCGCGCTGTGCGCGGGGGCGGTTTTTTTTTTTTTTTTTTTTTATTTCGTTGCGGCGGAAAAAGCGC
>NZ_AJHH01000216.1 GCF_000256565.1 Herbaspirillum lusitanum P6-12
GTTTTTTTTGCGTCGTATTTCGTTGCGGCGGAAAAAGCGCGCAGCGACCTCCATGCCGCCGGCGAGCGTCAATTGCAGATCGTCGCGCTCGACCTGCAATCCATCCTCGACAAGTTCGAGATCATGCCATACGCGCTCGGTGCGCTGGCCGACGTCGATCAGGTGCTGCATCATCCCGACGATGCGGCCGCAGTGCAACGCCTGAACCTGAGCCTGCAGGCGATCCAGAAGCAGTCGAAGGTGTTGGCGATCTACATGATGGATGCGCGCGGCATGACGCTGGCGGCCAGCAACTGGAACGAGGAAGCCAGTTTCGTCGGTCGCGACTTCGGCTTCCGGCCTTATTTTGCCGAGGCACTGGCCGGCGGCTCCGGACGTTTCTACGGCATCGGCAATATCTCCAGCGAACCGGGTTATTTCATGGCCCAGCCGATTTATCCGGCCGGTACGCCGCGCGGGGAAGGCAAGCCGATCGGCGTGATGACGGTCAAGGTCGACCTGTCCGAGTTCGAACATACCTGGCGCAGCAATGAAGATCCGATCACGCTGGCCGATCACAGCGGCGTGGTGTTCCTGAGCAATCGTCCGGAATGGAAATACCACAGCCTGCGTCCGCTCGACGGCAAGCTGCAGCAGGAACTGGCCGGCACCCATCAATATGCGGACCAGCCGATCACGCCGGTGGCCGCGATGCCCAAGGCGTTGCGGCGCGGCTTCGGCGATCACGTCGCTGATCATGGCGATCGCGGCAATTTCATTGTGGGCGATTTACCAGCGCAGGCGACGCCTGCAGGAGCGGCTGGAATCGCGCGATGCCTTGCGCCGTGCAGCGCAGGAGCTGGACGCCACCATCGCGGTGCGCACCCAGGAGCTGCGCGTGGCCAACCAGGCGCTGGAAGGAAAATACGTCACCCTGCAGCAGACCGAAAGCCTGTTGCGCTCGACGCAGAACGAGCTGGTGCAGGCCGGCAAGCTGGCCATGCTGGGACAGATGGCCGCAGGCGTCACGCACGAGCTGAACCAGCCGCTGGCGGCGATCCGCGCCTTCGCCGACAATGCCGTGCAATTCATGCGCCGCGGGCAGTTGCCGCAGGTGGAAGAAAACCTCGAACACATCAGCGGCGCCAGCGCCCACATGGGCAAGATCATTGCGCAATTGAAGGGCTTTGCGCGCAAGAGCGGCGACGCCATCGCCGTGGTCGACGTGGCGCAGACGGTCGAGGCGGCGGTGCTGCTGCTGCGCAACGAGTTCCGCCAGCAAGCGGTCTCCATCGAGATCGACGTACGCAGTCCGGTACAAGTAATGGGCGACGTGGTGCGCACCGAGCAGGTGCTGATCAACCTGCTGCGCAATGCCATCGATGCGGTGGAAACCGTCGAATACGTTGCCGACAAGCGCGTCACGGTGATCGTCGAGCACGAAGCCGGCGAAGCCGTCATCCGCATTCGCGACAGCGGCCCCGGCATTCCCGACGAAGTCGCACCGCACCTGTTCGAACCGTTCTTCACCACCAAGCCGAGCGGCAAAGGACTCGGACTGGGACTGGCGATTTCATCGTCGATCGTGCAGGCGATGAACGGTCGCCTGTCGGCGCATAATCTGCCCGAAGGCGGCGCCGAATTCACCGTGCGCCTGCCGGTGCCGGCCCCGTAATTCCTGATATTCCTGATTCATGGAGACATCATTGAACGTACCCCACGCACCCAACGCACCCAACGCACCCAACGGGCGCTGATCATGGCGATCGCGGCAATTTCATTGTGGGCGATTTACCAGCGCAGGCGACGCCTGCAGGAGCGGCTGGAATCGCGCGATGCCTTGCGCCGTGCAGCGCAGGAGCTGGACGCCACCATCGCGGTGCGCACCCAGGAGCTGCGCGTGGCCAACCAGGCGCTGGAAGGAAAATACGTCACCCTGCAGCAGACCGAAAGCCTGTTGCGCTCGACGCAGAACGAGCTGGTGCAGGCCGGCAAGCTGGCCATGCTGGGACAGATGGCCGCAGGCGTCACGCACGAGCTGAACCAGCCGCTGGCGGCGATCCGCGCCTTCGCCGACAATGCCGTGCAATTCATGCGCCGCGGGCAGTTGCCGCAGGTGGAAGAAAACCTCGAACACATCAGCGGCGCCAGCGCCCACATGGGCAAGATCATTGCGCAATTGAAGGGCTTTGCGCGCAAGAGCGGCGACGCCATCGCCGTGGTCGACGTGGCGCAGACGGTCGAGGCGGCGGTGCTGCTGCTGCGCAACGAGTTCCGCCAGCAAGCGGTCTCCATCGAGATCGACGTACGCAGTCCGGTACAAGTAATGGGCGACGTGGTGCGCACCGAGCAGGTGCTGATCAACCTGCTGCGCAATGCCATCGATGCGGTGGAAACCGTCGAATACGTTGCCGACAAGCGCGTCACGGTGATCGTCGAGCACGAAGCCGGCGAAGCTGTCATCCGCATCCGCGACAGCGGCCCGGGCATTCCTGACGAAGTCGCGCCGCACCTGTTCGAACCCTTCTTCACCACCAAGCCGAGCGGCAAGGGCCTCGGGCTGGGACTGGCGATATCGTCGTCGATCGTGCAGGCGATGAATGGCCGCCTGTCGGCGCATAATCTGCCCGAGGGCGGCGCCGAATTCATCGTGCGCTTGCCGGCACCGGCACCGGACCCTGCATCAGCAATTCATGGAGACATCATTGACCGCACTCGCCATCCTGATTGAAGACGAACAAAGCGTGCGCAAGGCGACGACGCAAACTCTGGAGCTGGGCGGATTCAGCGTGCAGGCCTGCGCCGACGCCGAACAAGCCTTGCCGCTGCTGCACGCCGGGTTCGCCGGCATTGTCGTAACCGATGTGCGGCTGCCGGGACGTTCCGGGCTGGAAGTGCTGGCGCACGCGGTGGCCGCCGACGCCGATCTGCCTGTGATCGTGGTGACCGGGCATGGCGACGTCATGGCCGATCATGGTGGTGCGGGTGGAGCGCTGGTCGACGTTGATCGCCACGCGCTGGCGCAGCTTCAGCGCAGCCAGATCAT
>NZ_AJHH01000217.1 GCF_000256565.1 Herbaspirillum lusitanum P6-12
GGCGCCTTCACCGGCGCGCAGAAACGCCGCATCGGCAAACTGGAATACGCCAACGGCGGCACGCTGTTCCTGGACGAAATCGAAAGCATGCCGATGGCCTTGCAGGTCAAGCTGCTGCGCGTGCTGCAAGAGCGCAGGCTGGAGCGCCTTGGCGGCAACGAGTCGATCGTCATCGATTGCCGCGTGATCGCGGCCAGCAAGGCCGACCTGCTGCAATTGAGCGCGCAGGGCTTGTTCCGCGAAGACTTGTACTACCGCATCGGCGTGGTCAGCATCGACTTGCCGCGCCTGCGTGAGCGGCGC
>NZ_AJHH01000218.1 GCF_000256565.1 Herbaspirillum lusitanum P6-12
ACCGGGGCTGACGGCAACGTCGCGCTGGCGGCCGAGCAGCTCGGCATTCCGCGCAAGACGCTGTACGACAAGATCAAGAAATACGACCTGGCGAACGCACGCGGCGCCTGAGCTGTTGCATGCCCCACGCGCGATGTCCATGCCGCAATGCGGAGCGTTATCCTTTGTTTTTGGGAGGGGCTGGGTTAGACTCTTGTTCCAGGGAAATAAGGGCGCGATTCCAAGCTGCGACTACGACTACAACTACGGCTCCGGCATCGGCCCATCACTATCGGGGAATACCATGAAGCGTTTCATTGCCATTTCGCTGGCTGCCTGCATCGCCTTTATCCTGTGCGCCTGCGAACGCACCGAATTCGAAAAGAAATCCGAACGCGACGCCGACGCTCGCCGCGCCATCAACACCAAGCCGAAGTCGCAATGACGTCGCTGTCGTTGCCGGGCTGAGGCCGCACCGTTCAATAGCGCTGCGGCCAGTTTTTCGGGGTCTTGTAGGCATGGCTGACGACGATGCGCGTGGCAGCGATCAATCCGCTCAGCCCCAGCACCAGTTGCGTCAGCGTATCGCCGGGCAGGGCCCACACTGTCGATGATGGCGCCGCCACGCCGGTTGCAGCGCTGATGACCGGCGCCACCCATTCCGCCTCTTCCGTCACGTCCAGCAGGATGTCGCCTTCGGACGTCGTGTGCAGGTACACCTCGCCGCCCAGTTCCATACAGAAGCAGATGCCGTAACCCTTGGTGTTGTCCTTCTTTACCGCCTGCTGCAGATCCCGGTTGTAACTATCGATCCACGCTTCCACATCGTAGGTGGTGGTGAGCACGATCCATGGACGGGTCGGCTGCACTTCGGGAGAGTCTTGATCGGGGTCTTGCATCGGCTGGACGTCGTCGCTGGCTTGGGAAAGCAGCATTATCGCTTTATTTCGAGATGCGTAGCCGTAAAAAGGCGTTTGCGATCCGCGGTTCCTGACGAGCTTGTCAGCCAAGGCGCGGGGCTTGCTGGCATGATGGAGTGCAATTTTTTGAAGGCAGACATGAACTCGAAAAAAATATTCCGCCATCTCCGTCGCCCCATGCAGGTATTGATGTGCATCCTGACGGCGTGCTCCCTGTTGTCCTGGTCGGGCCTTGCCTCTGCCCAGCAAAAGATCAGCTTCCCTTCGGCCGAATACGCCAACAAGTTCGAGATGGCAAAGCGGGTGGGCAAACCGATCGAGATTTTCGGTTACCTGATGCTGCCGCCGAATCCGCCGGCCGGCAAGATTCCTGTGGTCGTGATTGCGCACGGCAGCGCCGGCGTGCAATCCAAGGACACCGGGTTCTGGGCGCCGTATTTCAACAAGCTCGGCTTCGCCGCCTTCGTGGTCGATTCGTTTACCCCGCGCGGTGTTGAGAGCACGGTGGAGGACCAGAACCTGGTCAGCAATGCCGCCGACACCGCCGACGCTTTTTTCGCGCTGAAATTCCTTGCCGCCGATCCACGCTTTGACGCCGACCGCATCGGCATCATCGGCTTCAGCCGGGGTGGCATCGCCGCCAATGAAACCGCGGTCAAATCCTTCCGCGACAACGTGCTGCGCGAGAATAAGAACCTGCAATTCGCCTTCCACATTCCCGCCTATCCCGGCTGCCAGAATTCGCGCTTCCGCAAAAACGGCAGCTACGACAAAACAGGCGCGCCGATGCTGTTCCTGATGGGCAGCAAGGACGACTACACGCCGGCGAAGTTTTGCCTCGACCAGATCAAGGGCATGCAGGAAGAATATCCGGGTGTCATCGACTATCGCGTCTACGACGGCGCGCACCACAGCTTCGATGGCAATCAGGGCGTGCATTACCTCAGGCTCGGCACTTCCACGCGCAACTGCCCGATGACCGAAACCGACATCGCCGGCTGGAGCCGCCACCTGGTCGGCAGCAGCGACAAGCTGTCGCTGGCGGACGAAAAAAAGATGTACAAGGATTGCCAGAGCGTGGGCGTCACCGTCGGCTCGTTCGACAACCGCTACCGCGATCTGGCGAGCAAGGACGTCGAAGACTTCCTGCGCAAGATCGGGCAGATCAAATGACGCGTGACGAGGGAAATCAGCCTTTGCGCTGCAGTTGATACACCACCGTATCGAGCCGGCTGACGCCGCGCTCGCTGAACTTCGGCTCCTTGTCGAGGATGTCGCGGCGGTCGATCACGAGCGCTTCCGAATGCGCTGCGAAGATCGCCTGCACCTCTGCATCGCCGACCGAGAACGGCGGGCCGTCCATCTGTTCCTGCGGATAGTCGAGCGTAATCAGGATGCCGCGATAGTGCGCGGATAACTGGCCGTAGACGTGCCGGGCATAGCGTGCACGCATGTCGGCGGGCAGCGCCACCAGCGCGGCGCGGTCATAGACCCCGACGCACGCCGACAGCAGCGCCGCATCCAGCTTGAAGATATCTCCGCAAATGATCTCGACGTCGCCGGCCGTATAGTGGCGACCGTAAGCGGATTCGCGGATTTGAGGTTGCAGCCGGTTTTCATCGAAGAACTGCTCGACTGCCAGCTGCGACAATTCCACGCCCAGCACGCGATGTCCCTGCGACGCCAGCCACACCATGTCGAGCGACTTGCCCGCCAGCGGCACCAGCACCTGGCTGCCTTGCGGCAGCGCCAGCGCCGGCCAGTATTTTTGCAGCAGCGGGGTCACGCGGGTTTGATGAAAATGCGTGCGCCCGTCGCGCCAGCGCTCCAGCCAGAATTCTGCTTCCATGAATTTGTCCCGTGAATTTGTTTGACGCATATTGTAGCCGTCCATGGCACATGCCACATGCGAGGGGTTGCCTTCATGCAAGAGGGGCATATGCTACGATGCTTGCTAATTATCCATAGAGGCAGAAACAATGGCGCAGTACGGTTCCACCCATCGCGGCAAGCATTTCATCGTGATCGACAGTATCCAGCCCGGCAAGAAGGGCGTGTTTTGCAGCATCAAGGTTGACGGTGAAGAAGAATACCCGAACATCAAGGGTTCGCCCTTCGACACGGTCCATGCCGCCCAGATGGCCGGCGCGGCATTCGCACGCGCGCTGATAGACTCCGAACTCGACCTCGACTCCTACGAACACAAGGGCTACTTCATCCGCGCCAGCGGCAGCGAACAACGCGACGGCACTTGGGTCGGCGCCTATCAATTGCATCGCAACGACAACCCGGTGCCATTCCGCCGCGCCAACGTCACTCCGTTCCGCGGCAACACGCGCAAGGAAGCGGAAGACAATGCAGTGGCGATGGCGCGCGAGGCAATTGACGAGGATGTGGCGGCGGGGAAGTTGTAGGCAGCCGCAGAATCAGAAGCCCGCGCAAGAGAAGTGATTTGCAAAACATCCCGCCTGCTGGCGGGATGTTTGTTTTGGCGGGGGAAAAATCCGGATGCGCCGCGTTCATGCAATGCATTCGTTTCCGGCCCGGCAAAAGAAAAAGGACCTGAATCTTTCGATTCAAGTCCTTTGTATTCTTTGGTGGGGCGTGAGTGACTCGAACACTCGACCTACGGATTAAGAGTCCGCTGCTCTACCAACTGAGCTAACGCCCCCCCGATGAAGAGGCGTGATTATAACCCGATTATTTTCAAACTTGGAAGCCCCTTTTTGAAAAAATCCAAAAAATATCAATATCTCTCTGAAAATCCCTACCAGCGCTGCAATCCTGCCGCATACCTGCCGGCTTCATGACGCGGGCGGGCGCTCAGAAATTGCTCTTGATCCCGTTCACCCACGATTTCGCCGGCAGCTTGGTGGCGGCCTTGATTTCTTCCGCGCGCTCGTACAGCGCCGGGAAGTCGAATTCCACCGCGTTCCTGAATCCGATCGCTACGACGTTGCCGTCATGGACTTCGGGCAGCGAGATGACCTGGTCGAAAGCGTAGCGCATCGCCTTGAGGTTCTTGGCGTAGCTGGGATGGTCGCCGAACAGGTTGACCGTCATGACGCCATCCTCGCTGAGGCTGTCGCGGCAGGCCTTGTAAAACTCCGGCGTGTCGAGCATCGGGCCGCGTGCGGTGGCGTCGTACAGGTCGACTTGCAGCGCATCGATGGTGCCGTGGCGCTGCTCGTCGTGGATGAAATCGTTGGCGTCCATTTCCAGCAGCGACAGGCGATCGTCTTCCGGCGGCAGCTTGAACATGCTGTGGCAAATCGCGATCACCGACGGGTTCAGTTCGACCGCCGTGACGTTCGCCTTGGGAAACTGGCGGTAGCTGAACTTGGTCAGCGCCGCCGTGCCGAGACCGAGTTGAACGATATGTTGCGGCGCCTGGTTGAACAACATCCAGCTCATCATCTGTTGCGCGTATTCAAGCTCGATCCAGTCGGGCTTGCGGATGCGCATGGCGCCTTGCACCCATTCGGTGCCGAAATGCAGGTAGCGCACGCCATCCTGCTCCGACAACGTGACCGGCGCAAAGCGCGGCTTGCGCGGTGCGGTGACTTTCGACCTGGGCTTGGCCTTGGAGTTGGCCTTGTCCTTGTCCGGACCGGGACCGGCTTTGGTGTTGGCTTGCGCCTCGATGGATTTGCGTTTGATCAGCATGATGTTGCCCGAATTCGAATTGCCGAATGATACCTTGCCGGAAGGACCGGCATGCAGAACGGAGCGGCTCGCGGGGCAGGAACCGTTTTGCCGCCTGCGTTTGACGCCTGGCGTGCAGGTTCAGCTACACTTGCGTCCATGCTCAAGAAAATACTCTTCATCCTCCGGCTCGCCATTGTCTTTGGGGGCATCGTGCTGTTCGGCCGGGCGGTGCAATATCTGATTCTGAACGGCGGCTTCAACGGCTCGTTCTACGATATTCTTTTCTTCCGGTCATAGATCGTCATCTGGCCCGTTCCTGGCACGCTCATTGCCTGCTGTTGACGTTCTCGTCTCTGCTCAACATTTACTCGTTTAAAAAGGATCCACAGCAATGAGTCATATTCACTTCATCGGTGGTGAAAAAGGCGGCGTCGGAAAATCGCTGGTTTCCCGGGTGCTGGCGCAATACTTCATCGACTGGAATATTCCTTTCCGCGGTTTCGACACCGACAAGTCGCACGGCGCGCTGCTGCGTTTTTACGGAGATTTTTCCGCACCGATCGTGCTGGACCAGCATGACGCCCTGGATCCGCTTATTGAATACGCACTCGAAGATCCGCAAGGCCGCATCCTGGTCGACCTTGCAGCCCAGACGCAACAGTCGCTGACAACATGGATCGAAGACTCCGGCGTGCTGGATTTTGCGGCCGAGCACAACATGACGCTGACCTGGTGGCACGTCATGGATACCGGACGCGACTCGGTCGACCTGCTGCGCAAATGGCTCGATCAGTTCGGCGGGCGACTCAAGCTGGTGCTGGTGCTCAACGAAGTCCGCGGCGATCGTTTCGACATTCTGGATGCATCAGGCGAGCGCGAGCGCGCAGAACAACTGGGCGCAAGCGTGATCCGCCTGCGCCGCCTGCCGGACACCACCATGCAAAAGATCGATCAGCAAAGCGCCAGTTTCTGGGCTGCGCTGAACCACCCCGATCGCGCCACTGCCGGCCTGGGCCTGCTGGAACGGCAGCGCGTGAAGGTGTGGCTGAACCGTGCTTACGGCGACATCGGCAAACTCGCGCCGTAGAGCAAGGCTTGCCGGCAGGAGGCGATACGCCGGTATCGTCTCCGCAGGTCATTCGTTTACATCCGAAGGTTGAGCCACTGCGCCAGTTTTTTCGCATAAGCCATCGTATGCGCCGGGCTGCTCGACGGCAGCAGCACGATGCGGTATTGCGCCGCACGCTCTCCCAATACTTTCAATCCGAGTTTCGCGGCGGTGCCGCCATTGAAACCTATCGTCGTCAACTGCGGCAATTCGTCGAGCAGGCCGGCCAGGTCGTTGCCGGCATGGTCTGCAATGTTGCTGTCGAGACTGCCTGTGCGGCGCGCTTCGGCGATCACGTCCCACAATCCAACGCCATGCTTCAGCAAGGCCAGCAGGCGCTGGTCGTATTCCATCGCGCGCAAATTTTCACCGACCACTTCCGATATCAACTCCCAAAATTTGTTTTGCGGATGAGCGTAATACTGGCTATGCGCCAGTGAAGCGTCGCCCGGCAGGCTACCGAGGATCAGCACGCGGGTGTTGGCGTTGGTGACGTGGGGGAAACTGCGTTTGCGGGTCATGAATCAGGAGGGCGGGTTGAAATCAAAGTTGAAATTTTTTCAGGCCCGGCCATCAGACGCGGCCGGGGGAATAAGGCTACACTATTTGGCGAAGGTTCCACTCTCGCCATCCAAGGCTCTTCACGACCACACACAAGGATAAAACACATGGGACAACCAGTCATTATCGTTACCGGCGGCAGTCGCGGCATCGGTGCCGCAGTTGCACAATCGGCGGCCGCGCGCGGCTATATCGAT
>NZ_AJHH01000219.1 GCF_000256565.1 Herbaspirillum lusitanum P6-12
TCGCCATCAGCTATGTATCGAACCGCGCTGCGGCCGACGCCGTGGTGGAGGGCATCGTGAAGGCCGGTGGCCGTGCGATCGCCGTGAAATCGGACGTGGCGGTGGAGGCCGATATCCTGCATCTCTTTCAGACCGTCGACAAGGAGCTCGGCACGCTCGCCGCGCTGGTCAATAACGCCGGCATCCTGGAGCACCAGTCCCGCTTCGACGAACTGAGCGCAGACCGCATCAACCGCGTGCTGCTGACCAATGTCACCGGCAGCCTGCTGTGCGCGCGTGAAGCGGTGCGTCGCATGTCGACCAGGCACGGCGGCAAGGGCGGCGCCATCGTCAACCTGTCGTCGATGGCCGCCAGGCTGGGCGGTCCCGGCGAATATGTCGACTACGCCGCCTCGAAGGGGGCGATCGACGCCTTCACCATCGGCCTGGCCAAGGAAGTCGCCGCCGAAGGCATCCGCGTCAACGCCATCCGCCCCGGGCTGATCTATACCGACATCCACGCCAGCGGCGGCGAGGCAGGGCGCGTCGACCGCCTCAAGGACGCCGTGCCGATGAAGCGCGGCGGCAGCGCCGAAGAAGTCGCCAATGCGGTCCTGTGGCTGCTGTCGGACGAAGCATCGTATGCGACCGGCACCTTCATCGACGTTTCGGGCGGCCGCTGAGTTTCATGGACACTTGTCGATGCCCCTTGTTCGCTTCAGCATCCGATATGAAGAACCGCTGAAGAAATGAACGAAAGCGTGGAAAGCCGGTCAAGAAGCGGTCTGTATTAAAATGCCAAGAATTGTTTGCTATGCCTGAAGTGCTCAGAATATGGCATGCAGCATGAACGCCGCCCACTGTTCCCATGACCGGGCAAACTTTCCGTTGGAGTCTTGTATGAAGAAATTGCTTTTAATCGCCGCCATCAGCACGCTCGCCGCAGGCTGCGCCGTTACCCCGAATTCCGCCAGCGTGTATAACACGCGCCAGGCGCAAGGTGAACAGACGGTGCGCATGGGCGTGGTCGAGTCCGTCCGCAACGTCACCATCGACAAGGGCGCTACCGGCGTCGGCACGGTCGCCGGCGGCGCGTTGGGCGGCATTGCAGCCGGTTCCTCCATCGGCAGCGGCAACGGTGCGCTGGCGGCAGGCATTGTCGGCGCCCTGATCGGCGGCGTCGCCGGCAACCGCGCGGAAGCCAGCCTGGCCAACAAGCCGGGCCTGGAAATCACCGTGCGCCTGGACAACGGCGAACTGCGCGCCATCACCCAGGATGCGGATGAACTGTTCCGCGTCGGCGAGCGCGTGCGTCTGTTGTCGTCGGGCCGCACGACGCGCGTAACTCACTGAAGATGCACTGACTACGCACTGACCACGCATTAGATACGTACCAGGCAGGATTATTCGCCATACGAACCGCTGTGTTCCGCCATCAGGTCGGACGCAGCGGTTTTTTTATGGACCTGATGAACCTCATGAACGTACGGGAAGCGGCTGTTCGAAGCCGTCGTAAGCTGCTTGCAGCAGCCACTGTTCACGCCGCAGCCGGTATAGCACGTGCACGCTGAGCGCATGGCCGGTCGGCAGGCGCGGGTGTTCGAAGTTATCTTCCGCGCGCGTGTACATGCCGAGGCGGCGCATGACCGCCTGCGAGCGCTTGTTGCCGGCCGCGGTGAAGGACACGATCTCTTTCATGCCGAGCACATTGAAGGCGTGGCGCAGTACCGCCTGTGCGGCCTCGGTGGCGTAGCCTTTGCCCCATGCAGCAGGCACCAGGCGCCAGCCGATCTCCACAGCCGGCGTGAAGTGCGCCTCGAACGCCACGCGCAGCAGGCCGACAAAGCCGGCGAACTCCAGCTCGCCGGGAACTTCCAGCACCCACAAACCGTAGCCGTGTTCATTGAAATGTTCGTCGATGCGTTTGACCAGCAGCGCGTTGTCGGCCGGACTCAGGACGGACGGGAAATAGCGCATCACCTCGGGGTCGGCTGTCATCGCCGCGCAGGCTGCGGCGTCTTCCGCGCGCCAGGGGCGCAACAGGATGCGCGAGTGGCGCAGTTCAGTCGCCATGGCGCAGGCGATTGACGAAGCCGATGTAGACCACGGTCTGCAAGAGCGCGACGGTGCTGCCGGCAATCACTTCCGATACGCGCAGCAGCGCCAGGTGCAGTTCCTCGTGCAAGCCGCCGCCGGCAAATGCCGCCGACATCAGGATCACCACCGTGGCCGGTCCCAGTCGCCAGTTGCTCGGATAGTTCTGCCATAGCATGGCCACCAGCACCGCGCTGGTCAGGGCGATCAGCATCGACAGGAACGTGGCGCCGAAGATCACCAGGCACAGGCAGGCGATGATGGCGCCCGAGATGGTGTTGATCAGGCGCGCACGGAAATTCGCCTTGGCCACGGTCATGTCCGGTTCGGTCACGATGATCAGCGAAATCATCGCCCAGTAAGGTTCCGGCAAGCCGCAGGCGCGCAATCCGTACCACAGGATCAGCGAGCCGGAGAGGATCTTGATGAGGTAGACCAGCGCGTTTTTGCGCGGATTGATGAAGTTGAATTCCATGAGGATCGATGCGAAGGCCGATGGCGAGCTTTACTGTAACGGAAAACCGCGCCGGAAGCGACAACGGCGACCGCAAGGCCGCCGTTGAGAAGACTGCAGGAATCTTCTTACTTTGAAGCCATGCCCAGCAGCATGTCGTTGAGGCGTTTGACGAAGCCGGACGGATCCGTCAGCGCGCCGCCTTCGGCCAGCAAGGCCTGGTCGAACAGGATGTGCGACCAGTCGTCGAACTTGGCGTCTTCATACTTCAGGCGCTGCACCAGCGGATGTTCCGGATTGATTTCCAGAATCGGCTTGGCTTCCGGCGTGTCCTGCCCGGCGGCCTTGAGCATGCGCAGCAAGTTGCCCGACAATTCGTTTTCGTCCGCCACCAGGCAGGCCGGCGAATCGGTCAGGCGGAACGTCACGCGCACATCCTTGGCCTTGTCGCCCAGCGAGGTCTTCATCTTTTCGACGAGGTCCTTGAACTGGGTTTCGGTTTCTTCGTGCTGCTTCTTCTCGGCTTCGTTTTCCAGCGAACCGAGATCGAGGCCGCCCTTGGCCACCGAGGCCAGTTCCTTGCCGTCGAAGTCCTGCAGGAACGACAGCATCCATTCGTCGACGCGATCGGTCAGCAACAGGACTTCCACGCCTTTCTTGCGGAAGATTTCCAGATGCGGGCTGTTCTTTGCCGCGTGGTAGTTCTCGCCGGTGACGTAATAAATCTTGTCCTGGCCTTCCTTCATGCGCCCGACGTAATCGGCAAACGACGTGGTCTGCGCGTCGGAATCGTTGTGCGTCGATGCGAAGCGCAGCAGCTTGGCGATGCGTTCCTTGTTGGCCGCGTCTTCGCCGATGCCTTCTTTCAGCACCTGGCCGAACTCGGTCCAGAAGCCGGCGTACTTGTCCTTCTGTTCCTGCTCGTCGCTGTTTGCCAGTTCTTCCAGCAAGCTCAGCACGCGCTTTGTCGAACCTTCGCGGATGGCCTTGACGTCGCGCGACTCTTGCAGGATTTCGCGCGACACATTCAGCGGGAGATCGGCCGAATCAATCACGCCCTTGACGAAGCGCAGGTACACCGGCATCAGTTGCTCGGCATCGTCCATGATGAAGACGCGCTTGACGTACAGCTTGATGCCGCCGCGCTTGTTGCGATCCCACATGTCGAACGGCGCGCGGGCCGGGATGTACAGCAACTGCGTATATTCGCTGCGGCCTTCGACGCGATTATGCGTGTAAGCCAGCGGCGCGCCGAAGTCGTGCGAGATGTGCTTGTAGAACTCTTCGTACTGTTCCGGCGTGATGTCGGACTTGCTGCGCGTCCACAGGGCGCTGGCCTGGTTGACGGTTTCGAGCTCGTCCTTGGCAACGGTTTCCTTCTTCTCTTCGTCCCATTCTTCCTTCTGCATCAGGATCGGCAGGGAGATGTGGTCGGAGTATTTACGGATGATGTTCTTCAACTGCCACGACGACAGGAACTCGTCTTCGCCCTCGCGCAGATGCAGGATCACGTCGCTGCCGCGGCCCGGCTTGTCGATCGCTTCGATCGAGAACTCGCCGGCGCCTTCGGATTCCCAGCGCACGCCCTCATTGGCCGGCGTGCCGGCGCGACGGGTTTCGACCGTGATGCGGTCGGCGACGATGAAGCCGGAGTAGAAGCCGACGCCGAACTGGCCGATCAGCGCTGCATCCTTTTGCTGGTCGCCCGACAGTTTCGAGAAAAATTCCTTGGTGCCGGACTTGGCGATCGTACCCAGGTGGGAGATCGCTTCCTCGCGGTTCATGCCGATGCCATTGTCGGAAATGGTGATCGTGCGCGCGGCCTTGTCGAAGGCGACGGTGATCTTCAGTTCCGGATCGTTTTCGAACAGTGCGCTGTTGTTGATGGCTTCGAAGCGCAGCTTGTCGGAGGCATCGGACGCGTTGGAGATCAGTTCGCGCAGGAAGATTTCCTTGTTCGAATACAAGGAGTGAATCATCAACTGCAACAGTTGTTTGACTTCGGCCTGGAAGCCCAGGGTTTGCTTCTCGGGTGCTGCCATGTGTACTTACCTCATGAATTGAAAAAAGGAGTTTCGACTGCAAAAAGAGTTCCGCTGCATCTCAGGGAGAAGGAGCGCCTGAGTGTAGCGACCGCGTATTTTAAGGAGAATGCGGTTGCTTGGGCGAATTTCAATGGCGCCGGAGAAAAATTTCCCGTGCGGGAATGATGTTGGCATGCCAATTGCTGTGAATGTCACACGCACACAATATTTGATCAGGACAATGCCGGCTGCGCTGGGACATCATCAAATGGGGCGCATGGGGTTGTCGACAATCCGGTTATTTGACGACAACTCATTGTTAATTATGCGATTTTAATGCGAGCAGATTCTTAGTGTTGTCTAACGTATAATGCGGCAGCAATAATAAAAGGTCCCACCAAAATCAAAATAAAAAGATATGGCATTTCCGGGGACGATTGAAGTTGGTCAAGTTTCAGGCTCGTTGAATTTCATTCGTATGATGGGAGGGGGTCAATCTCCGGATTGATCTGTTGTATCTAATAATGACATATAGAAACAAGACGTTAGTCTTTGGTGCGCTGTTCTTATCGATCATGTCGGACGTGTTTGCAGCATCGGACGTCGTTACATTGCCTGCGCTTTCCAGTGGAAAATTTCTCTCCGGAAATTTAAAATCCGGAATGCCGCCGCTCGCGCAGGCAAAACTGGTTGCGGCCGCCCTGGACATGCCGCCTCAAATGCGAGTAATTCCTGTGCGCGATGAAGATGTCACGCCCGGGCAGGCTGTTAGCGTCGGCGCTTCTGCCACTTCTGCCGCTTCCACCGCCGTCGCCGATGCCGCAACAAAAACCGAGGCTGCTGCGGCGTCCAATGATGAAATCCTGGCGCTGCTGCGTCAGTCCGATCCCGCTTTTACCGGCAGCGCCATCGACTTGCCCTATATCACCTCGGAAACCGTCGGTGAGGAACAGGTGCCTTTCCTGACCCTGGATCAGGTAATCGATCTCGCGCTCGACAACAGTTACAGCTACGCTGCCACATCGGCCCAGGCCGACCAGGCCGACTACGCCGCCAAGGCAGCGCTTGGGCAACTGGGGCCGACCCTCGACGTGCGTACGCAGAAAGGGCGCGAATATTCTTCGCCGGCCTCGTTCCGCGACGACAACGGCAATATCGTCCAGGCCGACCAGCACAAGCGCTGGGATGCCACGCTGATCGGCCGCCAGCCGATTTTCGCGCCGGGTTCCTATTTCGACTTCCAGAAGCAGCGCGCCATGTCGCGCGCCGCCGACCAGCGCCGCGACGATGCGCGCGAGTCGCTGTATTACTCCGCCATCAAAGCCTATTACGACGTGTTGCGCGCCTATGCCTCCTTGTCGTTCTCGCGCAGCTACGCGCAGCGCATGAAAGACTTGCTGGATTACATGGGCAAGCGCGTGGAAGGCGGCGGCGCCAGCAAGATCGATTACGACCGTGTGCGCGGCCGCTCGCTGCAGGCCGACTCCGCCATTCTCGATAGTGAAGGCACCCTGGACAGCACCTTGGTGACGCTGACCCAATTGATCGGCCGGCGTGTCCGGCAGGTGCAGGTGCCCGACCGCATGATGCCGAAAGTGCCGCCGACATCGCGCGACCAGACGCTGGTGACTGATCGTCGCCTGATGCTGGTGATGACCATGAATCTGCTCAACGGCGGCTCGGACGCGTACTACCAGCGCCAGATCGGCGCCAAACTGGTGGAAAAAAGCAATACGGCCTCCGACCTCGAACGCAAGCTCAAGGAGCAGGTCGAGATCAACTACCGCACGCTTGAGGCGGTCAAGAAGCGCATGAATATTTCGCGCGACATCTATGTGAACAACGCCAACGTCGCCGACGTCTTCCTCGAGCAATTGTCGACCGGCAGCAAGCAGCTGCTCGACGTACTCGATGCCTATCAGCAGGCGTACCAGACGCGCATGGATTTTGCATTGCTCTTGTTTCAACAGGCCGATATCAGTTATCAGATATTGCGCAACACCGGGCGCGCGTGGACGCCGCCTGACAACAAATCGCCCGACCGGTTGAATGACCAGTCGCGCAACGGCAAATAGGGAAGGCTGGGGACGCGATGGATGCGGGAAGCAAGGAACAGAATTTCTGGCCGGGGTTCGTGGATGCGTTGTCCAACGTCGTCCTGGTCATGATTTTCGTGGTCGTGGTGTTTGTCGTGACGCTCTTCTATTACTCGCAGAAGCTGGCGGAGATTCGTGTCAGCAAAATGGTCTCCAAGGGGGCGGTCCAGGTTCAGAGCGGCTCCACCAAGACCAAGCCGGATGCGACCGATGCGCCGCAAGGTACGGACGCCGACACCGCACGCCTGAAGAGCGAGAGCCGCGACAAGACCAATGAAATCGAAAAGCTCAAGCGCGAGATCGCCGACCTCAAGTCGCGTCAGGCGGCACCGCCGCTGCAAGCCGACGCCGGCAGCCTGCGCAGCGACGCCGCGCCC
>NZ_AJHH01000220.1 GCF_000256565.1 Herbaspirillum lusitanum P6-12
CGTCGCCGCGCCTACTACCGCACCGTGGCAGTGCGCAATCACCTGATTGACGCCGGCGTGGACAAGGAGCGCGTGGTCAGTCGCGTCGCGACGTCCGAGAACAGCGTCGAAAGCAATGCGCGTGTGATCATCCAATACCAGGCGGGCCAAAAATGACCAAGATGCCCAACGACAATTTGCGTTGGGACTTGCGCCTGCGCTTGCAACTGCAGGCGCACAGCCGTCGTCTGATGCGCCTCATCGCGCCGCATCTGGATCGCCAGTTGGGCGACCATGGGGAACTCGCGCGTCCGCGCCAGTTCATCCTGGTCACCGTATTCCTGTTGCTGTGCCTGCTGGTGTGGTCATGGTTCGCCCAGATCGACATGGTGGTGCGCGGCGCCGGCCGCATCGTGGCTTCCGAACACAATCAGATCATCCAGCATCTGGAAGGCGGCATCGTATCCGCCATCCTGGTGCGCGAAGGCGCCGCAGTGAAGAAGGGCCAGATACTGATCTCGATCGCCGATGTGCGCGCCAACGCCGACCTCGGCGAAGGCAACGTCAAGATCCTCGGCCTGCGCGCCCGCATCGCCCGCCTCAAGGCCGAAGCCGGCGGCGCGTCGTCGGTGTTGATGTCGCCCGAGTTGCGCACCGACGATCCGGCCGTGCAGAGCGAGCTGGCCTCATTCGCCGCGCGTCAGTCCAAGTTGACACAGGAACTCAGCGTGTTGCGCGAACAATCGGCACAGCGCCAGGCTGAGGTCGGCGAAGCCGTCAGCCGCCAGAAGAGCCTGGTGTCCGAATTCGATCTGGCGCAGCGCCAGTACAAGCTGGTGCACGGCATGTTCGAGCGCAATGCCGCCTCGCAGCTGGAAGACATCCAGGCGCAGGCCAAGGCGCAGGATGCGCAGAGCCGCCTGTCCGCCACCAACGCCATGATCCCGCGCCTGACCGCCGCCATTGCCGAAGCCCAGGCCAAGATGGGTGAAGCATCGTCGCGCTTCCGCGCCGCGCAGCGATCTGACCGTCAGCGAAAACGAACTGGCGCGCCTGCAGGAAGAAATCAAATCGCGCAACGACCGCGTGTCGCGCTCGGAAGTGCGCGCGCCGATGGACGGCATCGTCAACCGCGTGCTGATCAACACCGTCGGCGGCGTGGTCAAGCCGGGCGACGCCATCATCGAAATGACGCCGACCGACGACAAGCTGGTGATCGAAGCGAAAGTGGCGCCGACCGATCGCGCCCAGTTGATGACCGGCGCACCGGCGCGCGTGAAGGTTTCCGCTTACGACTACGGTGTGTACGGCGCCATGAAGGGCGTGGTCACCGAGGTCAGCGCCGACACCGTGCCGGAAGAACGCGGCGAGCGCTACTACCGTGTCAAGATCGAAGTCACGCGCGACCCCAAGCTCGATACCGGCCTGCCGCTGATGCCGGGCATGACCGCCACGGCCGACATGATCGTCGGCCGCCGCACCGTGTGGCAATACCTGATGTCGCCGCTGAGCCGCTTCGGCCAGACCGCGCTCCGGGAGCCGCGTTGAATCGAGAAGCTGTGATGAACACTGAATTTTTCTTATCTTGTTTTTACTTTCGGAACCTGAACGTATGAAAAACCTGCGCAATTTCTATGCACTCGCCGCGATACCGTCGCTGTTCCTGCTGCTCGGCGGTTTCCTGTTCAGGGACTTCGTCCTGCACGCGATCCGCATCAATCCCTTCCTGAACCTGTTCATCATCGGCGTGGCCGTGTTCGGCGTCGCGCTGATCGTCTACAACATGTGGCGCGTGAACTGGGAGCACAACAAGCTCGCCTTGTTCTACGCCCGTGTCAACGACGGCGAGTCGATGGAGGATCTGGTCAAGGCGCCCGAGTTCCAGGGCAGCGAGATCGCCAAGGTGCTGGTCAGCGTCGCCAACACCAAAGGCCGCCTGACCTCGCGTATCGAACAGGAAACCATTGAGGGATCGCTGTCGGACCTGACGGCCCACCTCGAGGCCAAGACCGAATTCCCGCATTTCCTGACCGGCTTCATGATCGCGCTCGGTCTGCTGGGCACCTTCATCGGCCTGCTCGAAACCTTGGTCGGCACTGCGGCGCTGATCGACGGCTTCGGCAAGGCGACCCAGGGCGGCGACATGGATGCCTCGTTCATGCATCTGGTATCCGATCTGCAAAAACCGCTGGCCAGCATGGGCACCGCGTTCTCCGCCTCGATGTTCGGCCTGATCGGTTCGCTGGCGCTGGGCCTGACGCTGACGCCGCTGCGAGCCGCCAACAAAAAACTGGTGTCGCGTGCGCGCGAGTGCATCAGCGAAATGGTCCAGCACGTGATCCACGACATGAGCGGTCCAGGCACCAACGCCAGCGCCCGTCAGGGCGTGTCGGAGCAATTCCTGGCCGAGTTCCTGCAGGACCTGATGGTGCTGCAACGCGAATCCATCATGGCTGCGCGCGCCAGCTCGGAAGCCTCGATGCAGGCCGGTATCAAGCTCGAAGGCATGAACGACCGTCTGCAGAATATCGTCGAGCTCTTCCACGCCAGCATGGACGAATCGAAGAACCTGCGCCAACTGGTGTCCTTCGGTCCGCGCATGCATGAAGTCGGCCAGCAGACGCTGGAAGAAATCCGCAACGTCGGCCAGATCATCAACCAAAAAATGACATCTGCGCGCGATCTGACGCAGAGCTTGTCGTTGCTGGAAGAGCGCCTGTCGGTGAACGGCGATATCGCCCTGCGCAGTTTCGACATGCTGCCGAAGATCGTTTCCACCATGGAAGGCGGCCAGATGTCGCTGTCGTCGGCGCTGACCTCCTTGCAGGCACAGCAGTCGGAAGCCGCCAACATGACCGAAAAGACGGCGCAGCACATCGCACAGATGCCGACGCTGCTCAACCAGATTTCCATCCGTATCGCCGACGAACTCGGCGCGATCCAGCACCAGGGCGAAATCCACTCGGCCGTGTCCGAGCGCCTGGGCGAACTGGGCAAGGCCATCGGCGAGAACTCCAGCAACATGACGCGCGATGCCTTGTCGTCGCGCCAGTTGCAGATCGACCTGGCCAAGCACATGGCGATGATGAACGACCGCGTCAAGAACCTCACCGCCATCCCGACCTCGCTGACCTCGATCACCGAAGCGCTGATGCGTCAGAACATCAATACCCAAACCGTCATCGACGAAATGCGCAGCGGCCGCCAGACCATGGTCAAGGACTTGCGCCTCGAAATGCGCGAAGCGATTCGGGAACTGTCGATGATCAACAAGGAAGCCAGCTGAGGTCGTTGACCGCAGCTGCAGCCTGAACAACCCGAGGCCTGAACGGATCCATGAACCAAAGCGACCAGATCTACGTCGACCAGCCGCAAGCCGATTTGCGCTCCCTGCGCAAGGACCCGGTATACCTGACGCTGATGCGCGCCTACGGCGGCCGCTTCGTCGAGATCGTCGTGGCCGGCGTGCTGATCAACGTATTCGGGTTGTTCATGCCGCTGTACTCGCGGCTGGTGTACGACAAGGTGATCGGCAACCACATCACCGAAACGCTGTGGGCGCTGACCCTGGGCATGGCCTTGTTCATCGTGCTGGAACTGGTGCTGCGCATCATCCGCATGTATTACATCGAGCAACTGGCGGGGCGCTTCGACATCGAGTTCGACAACCGCTCGGTGCGGCGCCTGCTGGAGTCCAAAGTCACCGCGCCGGTCGGCGTGGTGCTGGCCAAGTACCGCGACCTCAGCAGCGCGCGCGACCTGCTGTCGTCGAACTACATGCTGATGCTGATCGACCTGCCGTTCCTGGCGATGTACGTGGTGGCGGTGGGCTTGCTCGGCGGTCACCTGGTGTGGGTGATCCTGGTCGGCGGCGGCATGCTGGTGGCTGCGCAACTGCTGTGCAAGATTCCGGCGACCGATTACAGCAACGCCGCCATGACCTCCGGCATCGGCAAGATCGACAAGCTGGCCAGCCTGGTGTTCGGCATGGAGACGCTCAAGACCTCGCCTTTGCAGGATCGACTGGTCAAGGCCTTCCTGTCGGATGCCGCCGACAACGCGGTGAGCCAGGCCAAGAGCCGGTTCTGGATGAACGCCGGCTACGCCTTGTCGACCGTGGGTTACACCCTGATCTCGGTGGGCACGCTGGTGATCGGCGTGTACCTGGTGGAAGACAATGCGCTCACGGTCGGTGCGCTGATCGCGACGTCGTTGCTGATCAGCCGCGCCACCTCGATGCTGTCGTCGGTCACCATGGTGCTGGGACGCATGGAAATGTTCAAGCGCGCCCGCGCCGCGTTCGAAGAAATGTTCGACGACACCGGGCCGGAGCAGGTGATCGCCGACGTGCTGCGCCAGGACATGCGCGGCCTGATCCAGGTGGTCAACCTGACGCTGCATCTCGACAAGAACGAAAAGCCGGCGCTGGACAATGTTTCGCTGGCGATCCAGCCAGGCGAAAAGGTCGGCATCGTCGGTCGCTCCGGTTCCGGCAAGACCACGCTGATGCGTGCGCTGGCCGGCTTGCACAAGATCGATGCCGGCAAGGGCCAGGTGCTGATCGACGGCGTGGCGGTGGCGGCCTACGCGGCGCCGGTGCGCATGCGCTGCATCGGCTACAAGCCGCAGGAGCCGTTCCTGTTCGACGGTAGCCTGGCGGCCAATATCTTCGTCGGCGATCGCATCGACAGCAATGAATATGAAGCGGCGCTGGCGGTGTCCGGCGTGGACGATCTGATCGCACGCGGCGAGCTGCGTCTGGACCAGATGCTCAAGGCGCCCGGCAACCTGTCCGGCGGCCAGCGTCAGATGGTCGCGCTGGCGCGCGCGGTGGCCGGAATGCCGACCGTGATGCTGCTGGACGAACCGACCACCGGCATCGACTTGTCGACGGAAACCCGGATCATCGAAAAACTGATGGCATATTCGATGTCGGCGCAACGCACGCTGGTGGTGGCAACGCACAGCACCGCCTTGCTCCGGCGCATGGATCGCATCATCGTGCTCAACGACGGCAAGATCGTCGCCGACGGGCCGAGCGCGACGATTTTGCAGCAATAACGGCAACAATGAATTTGAAGGGTGTGCAGCAGAGCAATCGCGCGCACTCATGATGATGTGATTGACTTCCTCAGCGAGGTTTGACATGGCGACAGCAGTTCCAGCGAAAGTAACCCCGGCAAATGCAGCCAATGCAGCCCAGGCCATCACGGGCTCTGCGCGCGTCTTCAATCCGGACCAGAACGGCAGCTTCCACCTCAACGTCCCGCGCGGTGCGGGGT
>NZ_AJHH01000221.1 GCF_000256565.1 Herbaspirillum lusitanum P6-12
TGGCCGGCGGCGCCATGGGCGCGATGGACGAGAACTCGAAGATCGTTTTCGCTGACGCTTCGCAGGACACCGGCCGCCTGCTCGATCTGGTCGGCAAGATCCCGCTGCGCAACAATGACCAGTCGCAGATCCTCAATTCCGATCCGGTGAACAATCAGGCCGAAGGCAACGGCGCGGCGGACAATCACTTCACCTCCAACAATTCCGCCCAGGTCAATCCTGCCGCCACGAGTCAGCTGGCCAAGATCATCCAGGACAACGCCGGTTCGCTGACCAGCAACGGCCTGCAAAATCTGGCGTTGCCGTCGATCCCGATCCCGCCGGCGCCCGGTGACGACCGGCGCCGATTCGCTGATCAAACAATTGTCGCCGGAGATCTCGGAACGTCCGGGCTCGGTGCTGACGCCGATCGTGGTGGGCCCGCAGACACCGGCGATGACGCTCAACCTGCTCAACCTGACCACCCAGACCCAGGTCGGCAGCGTGTTGTACGGCAGCGGCGGCTCGCCAGCTTCGGCCATCGACGGTTCCAACTCGGTGCAGTTCGCACCGCAGGTGATCAACGCCGGCAACGACGTGCACACGATCTACGCCACCGGGAGCACCACGCAGAGCGACTTCATCAAGATTTTCAAAGTGAACGTCACCGGCGACGGCACCGTGAAATCGGTCTTGATCACCGGTGTGCCGTCGACGATGACGATCCTCAATGCCGTCAACCTTGGCGGCGGCAGCTATCAGATCACGCCGGCTGCCGGCGGAAATCCGCGCAAA
>NZ_AJHH01000222.1 GCF_000256565.1 Herbaspirillum lusitanum P6-12
ATCCAGAACGTCATCGGCAGCGCCTTCAACGACACGTTCGTCGGCAACATCGACGCCAACAGTTTCGACGGCGGCAGCGGCGGCCAGGACACGGTCAGCTACGCCAACTCGGCGCAGGGCGTGTCGGTCAACTTCGTCAGCGGACGCGGCGTCGGCGGCGATGCGGACAACGATACCTACAGCCACATCCAGAACGTGATCGGCAGCGCCTACGACGACGTCTTCGTGGCCGGCATCGACAGCCGCATCTTCAACGGCGGCAGCGGCGGTTCGGATACCGTCAACTACGGCGCATCGACCGGCGGCATCATCGCCAACATGGTCACAATGACCGGCAGCGGCGGTTACGCGCAGAACAACACTTACGTCAACATCCAGAACATCGTCGGCAGCTCGTCGAGCGACATCTTTATTTCTGGCGCGGGCGCCAACCATTTCGACGGCGGTTCGGGCGGCTCGGACACGGTCAGTTACGTTTCGTCGAATGCCGGCGTCGTCGTCAGTTTGTTCGACGGCAGCGCCAGCGGCGGCTATATCAACGACCGGGATCGTGTGATTGCAG
>NZ_AJHH01000223.1 GCF_000256565.1 Herbaspirillum lusitanum P6-12
GGGCGACGGCGGCGTCACCATTTACGGCAGCAACGCCAACGACTTGCTCTACGGCGGCGCGGGCGCCGACACCATCATCGGCGGCAGCGGCAATACCTACTTCGAAGGCGGCGCAGGCGCCGACACGCTGACCGGCGGCACGCAGGGCATCAATACGGCGGGCTACAAGAATTCCGGCGCGGGCATAACGATCGATCTTTCCACCGGTCTCGGTTCCGGTGGCGACGCCCAGGGCGATGTGCTGAGCAATATCCAGAACCTGATCGGCGGCGCCTA
>NZ_AJHH01000224.1 GCF_000256565.1 Herbaspirillum lusitanum P6-12
AAGAAACCGCCTCCCCCTGCCAATATTTTCGTATCCTCCGCAAAACGCCCTCGCCAGCAGTCCCGGCGGTTCCCGTATATCATGACCGCAGCTCCGGCCGGCCCGCGCTGCTGCTCTGCTGCTACGTTTCGCGCGATTCAACAGCAGCCCGCGCGCCGGTCGTCCGCCCCCCCCCTTTAATAGCAGGTAATATTCCAATATAATA
>NZ_AJHH01000225.1 GCF_000256565.1 Herbaspirillum lusitanum P6-12
GCCGCGCAATTGACGGCGATGAACGGCGCCTTGGCGCGGCGACTGGCCCGATGGATCGCGCGCGCCAGCAATTCCTTGCCGGTGCCGCTTTCGCCGCGGATCAGGATGCTGGCGTCGGACACCGCCACCAACCGTGCTTCCGACAATACTTCCGCCATGCGCGGACTGCGGCTGATCAATTCTTCGCGCCAGGCTTCATCGGCATTGCCGTCGACCGACGCGGTCAGGCTCAGCGCCTGCTCGATCTTGGCCAACAGGATCTTGGGATCGTAAGGTTTGGTCAGGTAGGCGAAGGCGCCCCGCGTGGTGGCCTCGACCGCATCGGGAATGGTGCCGTGCGCCGTCAGCAGGATCACCGGCAGCGCCGGATACTGCGCGCGGATCTCGTCGAACAGCGCCAGCCCGTCCTTGCCCGGCAGCCGGATATCGCTGATGACCAGCGCCGGCAAGTCCATTGCCAGTTGCGCCTGGGCCGCTTCGGTGCTCGCCACGCCGGTGACGCGATAACCGTTGGCGGTCAGGCGCAGCGACAGCAGTTGCAGCAAATCGGCGTCGTCATCGACCAGCAGCAGGTGGCGCGGTGTGCTCATCTCGATGTGCTTCTCTATGCTCTATATAAGGGGATCTACTTTGGCTGGCCCGGCAGGGTGCGCTCGATGTTCTTCAGCGCCTCCAGCTTTTCGCTCAACTGGTCGAGGCGGCGCTGGCTATCGCGCGCCTGCTGGTTGGCCTTGTCGACGTTGTCATTCAAACGGCGCATCTCGGCGTAGTTGCTCACCAGCAGTTGCGCCAGTGGCTTCAAGGCGGTCGCATCGGAATCGGTCGCACTGAGCACCGCGCCCAGTTGCGCCAGCGCCTTGGTCAGATCGCCGGCGTCGTGCGTCAGGCCCAGCACCATGGCTTTTTGCATTGCCAGCATGGCGCCGCCGCCATGACGCGCGTTGAGCACCTGCAGTTCGCGCCCCAGCTCCTGCGGCGACAGGCGACGCAAGGATTGGTGATACGCGAGCAAGTCCTCCATGCCGCCCACCGTTGTCACCAGCTTGACGGTACTGGTCGGCGCTTCCGGCGCAGGTGTGGCGCAGGCAGCCAGTAATAGGGAAAGCAGCAGGAGAAGTAATCTGGATTTCATGATTTGTCAGTTTTCAGCTTTCATCCGGCAATTCGATGCGGAAATGCGCGCCGCCCGGGCCCGCCACCAATTGCACCTCGCCATTGTGCGCCAGCACGTACTCACGCACGATGGACAGGCCGATGCCGTTGCCGTGACGTGCGCCTTGCGGCTGGTTCAGGCCCTGGTAGAAGGGATCGAAAATCCGCACCGTGTCGGTCGCCGCCACGCCCGGCCCCTGGTCGATGCAATCGATGCGCACGCGGCCTTCATGCCCCGACAGCACGAAACGGATGGTGCCGCCGCGCGGACTGAAGCGCACCGCATTCGACAGCAGGTTGGCCAGCACGATGGCGAACTTGTCCGGATCCAGCACCGCCGTGCGGGCGCCGCCCTCGACTTCGACCTTGAGATCGCGCGCCGTCCATTGCAGGCGCTGGTCATCGATCACCTTATATAAGAGCGCGCGCAAATCCACCGGCAGGCGGTTGATGTGCTGTGCGTCGAACGCCACTTCGTTATAGCGCAGCAAATCCTCGATCTGGTTCTGCAACGCTTGCGTGTTCTGGCGCAGGATGCGCGAAATCTCGCGCTGGCTGTCGGTCAGCTTGCCGGCCACCTCGTCGTCGAGCAGCGCCGCGCCTTCACACAGGGCTGCCAGCGGCGTCTTCAGTTCATGCGAAACATGGCGCAAAAAGCGTGATTTCTCCGCCTCCAGATCGGCCAGCCGTTGTCGCAGCCAATCCAGTTGCTGGCCGAGGCGGCGCAAGTCGGCCGGGCCCTTGACGATGATCGGCTGGTCGAAACGGTTTTCGCCGAGACGATTGATCGCCAACTCGATGCGCGCCAGCGGCCGCGACAGCCAAAGTCCAAACCAGAATGCCAGCAGCACCGCCAGCACGATGGCGCCGATCACCTGAAACGTCAGCATCTGGCGCTGTTGCTCCAGATCGTTGGACAAGGCGTTGTTGCGGCGCTCGACTTCGCGCTTGCTTTCCAGCGCCAGTTGTTCATTGAGCGCCGGCAGATGGGCGAACGCCTGGAACAGCGCACGCTGGTCAGGCTTGCGCGCCTCGACCTTGCGCGCCGCCTGCTTGCGCTTGCCACCCGTCAGCGGTACAGGGACGATTGCGACTGCAGGCGTCTGATCCGCCTGCAACACGGTCCAGGCCGCTTCGCCGTAGCTGTTCCAGGAATTGAATGTGTCGGCCAGCGTCTGCGGCAGCGCTTCCTGCAATTCGGTCAGCGCGGTCTTGGCTTGTTGCCACGCTTCGGCGTAACGATCGCGGAAAGCCGGATCGTCCAGCACCAAGTACTGGCGCGCGCTGCGCTCCATCGCCACCGTGCGCTCGGCCAGTCGCTGCGCCTGCTCGGTCAGGCGCACGGCCTGGCCGGCGGTCTCGCGGCTGTGGACGGACATGCGCTCCAGCGTGAACAGGGCATGCACCGAAGTGCCGCTCAGCAGTGCGGCGATCAACAGGAACGCCGCCAGCAACAGCTGACGGAATGACAAACCCGGCAACATCACTGGCCGGGCCGCAGGCGAACGAGATACCGGCTGTTGTACGGCAGCTTGCTTGAGCATGAATCTTTCTCGCTAGGGTGGGTCATCATTGTAATCAACGACGAGGCGGATACAGAAAAGTATCTTATATCTTCTAGAAAATACTAGAAACCGCCTCCCCCTGCCAATATTTTCGTATCCTCCGCAAAACGCCCTCGCCAGCAGTCCCGGCGGTTCCCGTATATCATGACCGCAGCTCCGGCCGGCCCGCGCTGCTGCTCTGCTGCTACGTTTCGCGCGATTCAACAGCAGCCCGCGCGCCGGTCGTCCGCCCCCCCCCTTTCCTCTGCCACTACTGCGCATCACAATGGAACCGTCGAAGTCCAAGGCCGCCGCGGCCGCTCCCGTTCACCCTGTAGTCATCGCCGGCGAAGGCCTGCCCGCCGACAAGCGCGCCATTGCCATCATCACGCTGCTGATCGCCGTCGGCCTGGCCACGCTCGACACCGCCATCGCCAACACGGCGCTACCGGTCATGGCGCGCGACCTCAACACCACCCCGGCTGCCTCGGTCTGGATCGTCACCGCCTACCAGTTGGCGATGATGGTCTCGCTGCTGCCGCTGGCCGCGCTGGGCGAAATCGTCGGCTATCGCCGGATCTATATAGGAGGGCTGGCGCTGTTCACGGCCGCCTCGTTGTTGTGCGCTGTCGCATGGTCGCTGCCGGCCCTGACCGTCGCGCGCTTCCTGCAAGGCCTGGGCGGCGCCGGCATCATGAGCGTCAACACCGCGCTGATCCGCTATATCTACCCGACCCGTTCGCTCGGGCGCGGCGTCGGCATCAACACGCTGATCGTCGCCATCTCCTTCACCATCGGCCCCAGCGTCGCCTCCGGCATCCTGGCGATCGCGCCGTGGCCATGGCTGTTCGCCGTCAACGTCCCGCTCGGCATCATCGGCCTGGTGATGGCCGTGCCGTCGCTGCCGTACACGCCGAAGTCCACCCACCATTTCGACATCAAGAGCGCGCTGCTCAACGCCGCCGCCTTCGGTCTCCTGATCATGGCCATCGGCGAAGGCGCGCACCAGGCGGCGCCGAGCGTGGTCGTGCTGGAATTCGTCGCCGCGCTGGTATGCGGCTACCTGCTGATGCGCCGCGAAGCCTCGCATCCGGCGCCGATGCTGCCGGTCGATTTGTTCCGCCGGCCGATGTTCTCGCTGTCGGCCATCACCGCAGTGTGTTCGTTCGCCGCGCAAGGCCTGGCCTTCGTGTCGCTGCCGTTCTTCTTCCATCACGACCTCGGCCGCTCGCAAGTGGAAATCGGTTTGCTGATGACGCCATGGCCAGTCGCGGTCGCCATCATGGCGCCGATCGCCGGGCGCATGTCGGATCACTACCCCGCCGGCATGCTCGGCGGCTTCGGCCTGGCGCTGCTGTGCATCGGCCTGATGCTGATGACGCTGATGCCGGCCGCGCCAGGCGTGTTTGAAATTTCCTGGCGCATGTTCGTCTGCGGCATGGGCTTCGGCTTCTTCCAGTCTCCCAATCTCAAGGCGCTGATGACCAGTGCGCCGCCCAATCGCAGCGGCGGCGCCAGCGGCATCGTCGCCACCGCACGGCTGTTCGGCCAGAGCATCGGCGCGGCGCTGGTGGCGCTGTGCTTCAGCATGTCGGAACTGCACGGCTCGCGCATCGCACTGGGACTCGGCGCCGGCTTTGCGGGCGCCGCCTGTCTCGCCAGTTTCATGCGTCTGTTGACCACCAATCCGTACGCGCCGCCGGCGCAGAAGTAAGTCACATCACTTCTTGCGGACGATCCGCGCCACGACGGCACGGATCGTCCGCAACGACCAGTAATCTTCGTTTTTCCAAGCCTTCGCGCAGTACAAATACAACAGCCACATTCCGAGCAGGTTCTGCTACGATAAGGCCATGCAATCGCTGAACGTGAATTCGCGGAAGTCCAGGATTCATGCGTATTTCAGAGCAGCAACATAAGAACGCATTTCACGCCGATTGATGAAATGAGTTCCAACAATAAGCGTCCATGGAGGACCGAAAGTGTTGAAGCGTATTGCACCCGATCAGTTGCGCCTTGGCATGTATGTCCAGGAGATTCCAGGCCCGTGGATGAATCATCCATTCTGGCGGGGTTCCTTCAAACTGGAAAAATACGAAGACCTCAAGACGCTGCGTTCCGCCAAGATCGAACAGATCCTGATCGACACCACCAAAGGTCGCGACATCGTCATGGAAGACGAGCCCAAAGCTGCAGCGGCCGCGCCCGCTACTGCTGAAATAGCGGCTGAAACAGCATCCGAAGCCACCCGCCCGAAACAAGCGAAGATCGTCGTCCATGTCGGCGCCGAACAGGAGCGCGTGCAAGCCGCGCGCGTCCTGACCGGATCCAGAAGAGCCATCATGACGATGTTCAACGAAACCCGCATGGGCAAAGCGCTGGACATTCGCCAGGCGATGCCGGTGGTGCAGGAAATCACCGCCTCGGTGGCGCGCAACTCCGGCGCGCTGATCAGCCTGGCGCGCCTGAAGACGGCCGACGATTACACCTACCTGCATTCGGTGGCGGTCTGCGCCATGATGATCTCGCTGGCCAACCAGCTGGGCATGACGCCGCAACAGACCAAGCAGGCCGGCATGGCCGGGCTGCTGCACGATGTGGGCAAGATGGCCGTGCCGTTGGACATCCTCAACAAGCCCGCCAAGCTGACCGAGGAAGAATTCGCATCGGTGCGCATGCACACCGTGCAAGGCCACGGCATCCTGCAGCAGATCGAGGGCATTGGCGAGGTCGCCCTGGATGTGTCGTTGCATCATCACGAAAAGATCGACGGCAGCGGCTATCCCTTCAACCTCAAGGCCGACAGCATTTCGATCATGGCCAAGATGGGCGCGGTCTGCGATGTCTATGACGCCATCACCTCCAACCGGCCCTACAAGCCGGGCTGGGAGCCGGGCCATTCGGTCAAGCGCATGGCCAACAACCAAGGCCATTTCGACGAGACCATCCTCGAGGCATTCATCAAGAGCGTGGGGATTTTTCCGACCGGGTCCTGTGTGGTGATGCAATCCGGCAAGGTCGGCATCGTGATCGACCAGCATCCCGGATCGCTGCTGACGCCGAAGGTGAAAGTATTTTTCTCGGCTCTGACAATGGCGCCGCTGCCGATCGAGATCATCGACCTGGCCACCACGCGCAGCGGCGACAAGATCGCCTCGCACGTGGATCCGGCCAAACTGCACCTGCCCAATCTGGAAACCATCTGGGCTTCGGCAGCGATCGCCTGAGCGGTCGCGTGAAGCTTAATCCCGGACTGCGAACGCGCCGGTTTCCGCCAACTCTTCCAGCAGCGCCACGGTAGCGCAACCCGACACGTCGTAGGGATTGAGCACGCCGGTACTGGAGTATTTCAGCAGCAGTGAACGGTTGAGCTTGTCCAGCCTCACCTTGCCCATGGTCCACGACGAATACCGTCGCACGCCGACCTCTTCGTAGCACAGCAGGATCACGTCCTTGTGGCGCGGGTCCTGCAACAGGCGTGCGTATAGCTGGTTGACCTGCTCGCGGCCGCCTTCCAGCGCCTGCACGAACACGTCTTCGCTGTGGCACAGCACGCCGGTGATGCCGCTGGCCGGATTGTGGCGGCGCGCCGTCGCCAGGATGGCGTCGACCTGCTCCTGGGCAATCGGAGTACAGGCGCGGCTTGCATAGATCAGACGAACCAGCATGGTGATTATCCTTTCCGGATGAGCGCGAGGAATTCGCGGCGCAAGTTGGCGTCGCGCAGGAACGAACCGCGCATGACGCTGTTGATCATCTTCGACTCGGTGTCCTTGACGCCGCGCCAGTGCATGCAGAAGTGATCGGCTTCCATCACGATCGCCAGGCCGTCCGGCTGCAGCTTTTCCATCAGCAGGCCGGCCACTTGCGACACGGCCTCTTCCTGGATCTGCGGACGGCTCATGATCCACTCGATCAGGCGGGCGTACTTGGACAGGCCGATCAGGTTGGAATGTTCATTCGGCATCACGCCGACCCAGACCTTGCCCATGATCGGGCACAGGTGATGCGAGCAGGCGCTGCGCACCGTGATCGGGCCGACGATCATCAACTCGTTGAGGCGTTCGATATTGGGGAATTCCGTCACCGGCGGCGCCGGCAGATAACGCCCGCGGAACACTTCCTGCAGATACATCTTGGCCACGCGCTTGGCGGTGTCCTGGGTATTGTGGTCGCTGTCGACGTCGATCACCAGGCTCTCCAGCACGCCGGCCAGCTTGGCCTGCACCTCGGCCTGCAAGGCGTCGAGCTCGCCGTCTTCAATGAAGGCAGAGATATTGTCATTGGCGTGAAAGCGGACGCCGGCAGCCTTGATGCGCGCGCGGATGCGATTCGACACTAGTTCGGACACCAATTCGTCGTGCACGCTTGGTCGTGGTTGGTCTGTTGCCATTGTGGAATGGAGCGCGTGGGCGCGATACGAATGAAATTGTTGCCATTATGCCCCGAAACGGAGCCGGGGCTGAGTCGGGCCGGTGCAAGCACGAGAAACATCGGCCTTCCCTGAATGCAGGCAACTATCTGATGCAACTTCCGGGACTATCTCAATGAATGCGAAAGCCCGTCTTGCCGTGGCCGGATGGCATCAAAAGAACGTAAAGGTGACGACCGCCGATGCCCTTACCTGTCCGACGCCGGCAACGCTGCCGGGCTTCTGCCGCATACGCGCGCCGTAGGCGAGGGTCGCCGGATAGGTCAACGTCGCAGCGTAGTTTCTGTCGGCATTGAGTGCGACCGCGTTGCCCGCACTGTCGAGCAATTGGACCTGCACATTGGCTGCCGGATCGGTCGGGGCAGCATTATTGATCAGGCCGCTGGAGGCCTCCGTCGTACTGGAGCCGGTTACATCGAACCTGACTTTGGCCTGGGTACCCGCATCACAGTCAATCTCCAGCCTGAAACTCGTCGTCGGCCCAGGAGTACCGGTCGCGATGCTTGCACGCGTCAGCGATCCCAGAGGGACGGCAACTGGAATAGTGAATCTGCAGACGTTGGCGGTGATGGTGGCGCTATTGCCGATGGAATACGTCTGCGTTGTATTTGGCATCGAAGGAATACTCATCCTGAAGACGTTGCCCGAGCCCAAGGTCGCAGCGCTGAGCGTGTTGGCCGTCTTGATGAACTCCAGAAAGATGGCGGGATAGCTTACCGGCACTCCGATCGGATCGTCATTGACGCTGCCGGTGCCGGAGCACCTTGTGCTTCTTTGAGCAACTACGCCGGTGCAGTACGTGTTGGATATCTTCACGCCGAGTCCGGGAATGGCGACGCCGGCGCTATCCAATACGGACATGGTGGAAGTGGCACGCGCGATGTCTCTTGCCGCAATTTCGGAGACGGTAAGCGGTGGAATGTAGTTGGTGCAGCTGACTTGCAGAATCGGCGGGGTGGATCGCGCCGTCCCGATGACTTGTCCAATCGCCGTATCCCGGCTGACCGTCATATTGGGTATCGTGATGGTTGAGTCCCCCGCCATGCCCATCACTGTGCATCCAGACGCGGCATGGGCAGCTCCACAAGATAGCCCCACGAAAATCAACATCATCCACAGGATGGATTTGATCGTTATTCTGATTTTCCGCATAATTTTCCTCAGAAACTATTTCATTTTTTTCACCGCTGTCTGGCGCCGACGGTGAGGCCTGCGATGCAACGTTCACTGCATCCGCAGTAAGCAGAAGATTGTCGCTTTTCGGGCTGGCCCGCGATATGAGAAAACTCTCAAAGCAACCTCCGGATTCAACTCGCTTTCATCAAGAAATCTCAGCTGCCCACCATAGAAATCCACCGCATAAGCTCATGCAGAAACATCGCTTAGTTTTGCGCGACGCCGGTGCTATGGTCAGCGACCATACTTTTATTCGCTGCCCGGAACTCCATGCCCATCCTCCTCTTCACGCGCACCCTCGGTGCGCTGCTGGCGCTCATGCTGAGCCTGTCGGCGATCGTCGCTCACGCCGCCGCGCCGGCGACTTCCTACCCCAGGGAATTCCGCATCGGCTATCAGAAGGGCAACAGCCTGGTCATCCTCAAAGCCAGCGGCGAGTTGGAAAAGGCGCTCGCGTCCAATGGCGTCACGGTGAAATGGTACGAATTTCCGTTCGGCCCGCCGATGGTGGAAGCGCTCAACGCCGGCGAGATCGATCTC
>NZ_AJHH01000226.1 GCF_000256565.1 Herbaspirillum lusitanum P6-12
GCCGCGTGGGTGGTGCCCGATCCGCGCCTGGCCGATATCGAGCAAAACATCGGCGCCCGTCCGTTGGTGACCGCGTCCAGACTGACGCCGCAATACAGCTTCTACGTCGCGCCGGCGAAATTCGCCTCAGCCTATCCGGCCATCCTGCGCCTCACGCTGGACAAGCTCAACGACACCGAGCAATACGCCAGGGAGCACGCCGACGAGACCGCCCGCTTCCTGGAAAAAGACACGCGCGTGCCGCTGAAAGTCTGGCAGCTCGCGCTGACCCGTCAGGCCTGGGGCGTGGCCTATCCGCTGCCGCCGAATATCGTCGAAGCGCAGCAGGAAGTGGCCGATACCTTCTTCCGCTACAAGCTGATTCCCAAGGCCGTGCAGATCAAGGACGCGTCGGTCTCCGTCAAGTAACCCATCGGACACACTCTTATGTCATCGCCCAAACAAATGCACCTCGGCGCCTTCCTCATGTCGGTCGGCCACCACGCCGCCGGCTGGCGCTTTCCCGGCGTTGATCCGGCCAACACCATGAACTTCGCTTATTACAAGAAGCTGGCGCAGATCGCCGAGGCGGGCAAGTTCGATCTGATTTTCTTTGCCGACCGGCTGGCGATTTCGGATCGATTCGACAACCGTTTCGACACCACCGTGCGCTACCTCGCGCAAGCGCGGCCTGAGCCGATCTCGCTATTGGGTGCACTCGGCGCCGTCACGGAAAAGATCGGCCTGGCCGCCACCGCCTCCACGACGTACAACGAACCCTTCTTCCTCGCGCGCGCCTTCGCCACGCTGGACCACCTGACCGGCGGACGCATCGCCTGGAATATCGTCACCTCGACCAACGACGGCGAAGCACTCAATTTCAGCAAGCAGGAACATCTGGAACACGAGACCCGCTACGGCCGCGCGCACGAATTCCTCGATGTGGTCACCAGGTTGTGGGATAGCTGGGAAGACGATGCACTGGTGCTCGACAAGGAGAACGGCGTCTACGCCGACCCTTCGAAGGTCCATTACCTGCATCACAAGGGCGACTGGTTCGGCGTGCGTGGCCCGCTCAATGTGACGCGTCCGCCGCAAGGCCATCCGGTGTTGATCCAGGCCGGTTCATCGGATACAGGACGCGATTTCGCAGCGCAGACGGCCGAGGTGATATTTTCATCGCAACCGCAGATCGCAGCGGCGCGCGAATTCCGCAACGACATCCACGCACGCGTCCTCAAATATGGTCGCACGCCCGACAGCATCAAGATCTTACCCGGCGTGATGCCCATCATCGGCGCCACGCAAGCCGAGGCCGAAGAGAAGCTGCGCCATCTGGAAGACCTGGTGCATCCGCTCGGAGGACTGGCGCTGCTGTCCGACAGCATGAACCACGACCTGTCGGTGTATTCGCTGGATGAACCTTTGCCGGATCTGAAAGACATCCGCGGCAATCAGAGCCGCTACAAGCTGGTGCAGGAAATGTCGAAGCGCGACAACCTGACCTTGCGCCAGCTCGGCAAACGCTTCGGCGGCAGCCGCTCGCACCGCGTGGTGGCCGGCACCGCCGAACAGATCGCCGACAACTTCGCCGAATGGTTCGACAGCGGCGCCTGTGACGGCTTCAACCTGATGCCGGCTTACCTGCCCGAATCGCTGAGCGATTTTGTTGAACAGGTGGTGCCGATCTTGCAGGAACGCGGCCTGTTCCGCCGCGAGTATGAAGGCGACACGCTGCGCCGGCACCTGGGATTGGCGCGTCCGCAGAATCGCTTTGCCTAAGCCTTAGAACGTTTCCCAATCGCCGTCGCCGGTGCGTACGGCCGGTGCGCCAATGCGCGGTGCGACTGT
>NZ_AJHH01000227.1 GCF_000256565.1 Herbaspirillum lusitanum P6-12
ATCTTGCGTACGGCCGGTGCGCCAATGCGCGGTGCGACTGTCGCGACCGGCCCTGCTGGTTTTGCCAGTCGCGGCGCATCCTGAGAGTTGAGGCGGAACACCCCCACCACCTGCGCCAGGTTGGCCGACTGATCCTGCAGCGATTGCGCGGCGGCAGCGGCCTGCTCGACCAGCGCGGCATTCTGCTGCGTCACTTCGTCCATGTGCGTGATGGCCTGGTTGACCTGCTCGATGCCTGAACTCTGCTCCTGGCTGGCGAAGCTGATTTCGCCCACGATGTCGCTCACGCGTTTGACGCTGGCAACGACGTCGTCCATGGTGCTGCCGGCCTGTGCGACCAGCTTGCTGCCGATGTCGACCTTCTCGACCGAGTCGTCGATGAGCGCCTTGATCTCTTTCGCCGCGCCGGCCGAGCGTTGCGCCAGGCTGCGCACTTCGCTGGCGACAACCGCAAAGCCGCGGCCCTGCTCGCCGGCGCGTGCGCTTCCACTGCGGCGTTGAGCGCGAGGATATTGGTCTGAAATGCGATACCGTCAATCACGCTGATGATGTCGACGATCTTGCGCGAGGATTCGCTGATGGAACCCATGGTCGTGACCACCTGCGCCACCACCGAGCCGCTGTGTGCAGCGACGTCGGAGGCGGTCGCCGCCAGCTGGTTGGCCTGGCGCGCATTGTCGGCGTTCTGTTTGACCGTAGAGGTCAGCTGTTCCATGGTGGCGGCGGTCTCTTCCAGCGAACCGGCCTGCTGCTCGGTGCGGCTGGACAGGTCGAGGTTGCCGGTGGCGATTTCGCTCGACGCGGTGGCGATGGTGTCGGCGCCAGTGCGTACTTCCGAGACGATGTTGGTGAGGCTGCCGTTCATGTCTCGCAGCGCCATCAGCAGCTGGCCGATTTCATCCTGCGATCTCACTTCGACATGGCTGCTGAGGTCGCCAGCGGCGACGCTCTGCGCCACCTGCACTGCGTGATTGACCGGGCGCGTGATCGAGCGCGTGATCCAGTACGCAAAGCCACAGGCCAGCAACACCGCGATGGCGGCCATGCTCAGCATGATGACGGTCTTGTTGCGATACAGATCGCTGGCTTCGACGCTGCTCTTGGCCATCACGATGGAACCGCCCTTGATGAAGCCTTTGACGCGATTGATGTAGTTCTGCTGGTCGTTGCGCAAGGACGTCAGCAGCAACTGCGATGCATCCATGGTGGCGCCGGTGGCGGCCAGCTTGAGGAATTCCTTCTGGCCTTTTTCGTAGGTCGCGCGCAGGGCGGAGATTTCGCCGTAGGACTTGCGCCCCATGTCGCTGGACAGCATCTGCCGGAGTGTGACGAGATTGGCGTTGATGCTCTTTTCGCCGTCTTCGATGCGCTGGATTTCCTTGAGCAAGGTGTCGTGATCGTCGATCAGCAGGATGTTGCGCATGGCAATCGCGTTGTCGCTGATCTGCAGCACGATGTCGTTGGCGACCACCACTTGCGGATAGCGGTTTTTCACGATCAGTTGCGTGCCGTCATGCAACGCGCCAAGGCTCTGGATGCCGAGGCCGGTGATGCCGATCAGCAGCAGTACTACCAGACCGAATGCCAAGCCAAGACGCGTACCGAGTTTCAAATTAGTCATCTTTTTTAGTCCCCCAAAAACAAACCCCCC
>NZ_AJHH01000228.1 GCF_000256565.1 Herbaspirillum lusitanum P6-12
AAATGCCGGTGCCGTTCATGACCGCAAAGCGCGCGCTGCCGCCGGCGCGTTGATATGCCGCCTGGACGTAGAACTCGGTGCGCTTGGAGAACGCATGCACGTGGCTCAGGCTGAAGGTGTTCCAGCGTGCGCTTTCCAGCTTGGACAGGCCGTAACCGAAGTTGAGCGTGTCAGCCGCCGCATAGCGCCAGGCTGCGCCGAGGTCGAAGTTCTTTTGCTTCGGCGTGACGCCGGTTGGCAACGAGATCTTGACCTGGGTGTAGTCGGCGTTCAGGCGCACCGGACCGATGGTGTAACCGACGCCCGCAGCAGTGGTGCTCAGGCTGTTGAACACGGTTGCCGCGGTGCCGAGGCCGAGGCTTTGCAGGAACGCGCCGCCGTAGCCGGCTGCGCGATTGTTCAGCTTCGAATACGCCAGTGCGGCGCGCAAAGGACCGTTGGTGTAGGTCGCGCCGGCGCTGATGTTGCGGCCGTTGCTGTTGTCGCCGGCGACTTCGCCGAAACCGTACATGCCGCTCAGTTGCAGACCCGCGAAGGTCGGCGAGGTGTAGCGCACGGCATTGTCGAACTGATAGGTATTGGCCAGGCTGTCCAGGTTACCCGGGTGGAACAGGTACCAGTTGGTCAGTTGATAGCCGTTGGACAGCTTGCCGACGTAATCGAACACGATGTCGGGCATGTGGCCCATGGTCACCGCGCCGAAGTCGCCGGACAGGCCGACCGTGCTGTAGCGGTTGAACAGTTTGCCGGCGCTCGGTTGAGCGCCGCTGTCGGTATAAAAGCCGGTTTCCAGCTGGAAGTTGGCTTTGAGATTGCCGCCCAGATCTTCCGTGCCGCGGAAACCGATACGGTCCGGTTGCATGGTGCCCTGATCCACACGTGCGACCGATCCGCCCCCGAGGTTGCTGACATAGGCCACGCCGGCGTCCAGACTACCGTAGATCGTCACGTTGCTCTGGGCGAATGCGCTTGCCGCGAAGCCGGTGGCGGCGACGGCAAAGAGTACCTTCTTCATGAAAAACTCCCCTTCAATTAAGCACGGCTGACGCCGCGTTCACTGCTCTCATCTGCCCCGCGCCTATGAGAGGTGAATCCTGCAACCTGTCCAAGGTCCTACTGCGAGGCCATGATCTGGCGTCGTCCGGTGCTCGAAATCCTCACGTACTCAAGTACGTTCCGGTTTCTCCGCTCCGGGCGCCACCAGCTGATGGCCTCTCGCTACGGACCTTGAACAGGTTCGCGGGCGTTGAATCAGGTCTTTGTTTCACCCATGAATCAACGTTCCACAAAAATGTTCGGGCTCAAAAAAATGCCCGGCGCTTGCGGGCATTTTTGGGAGCGCTTAAGTACTACAGATCTAACACCAGGCGGCGTCCTTTACAGCCTGAAACGCACACCATCATCATTTTGTTGGAGGCTTTCTCCGCCTTGCTCAGCACGCCGTCGCGATGTTCCGGTTCGCCTTCGAGCACCTTGGTTTCGCAGGCGCCGCAGACGCCTTCGCGGCAGCTGTGTTCGACATCGAGACCGGCATCGAGGAGTGCATCCAGCAAGGATTTCCCGGCCGGCACCGTGACCGACTTCTTGCTGCGCGCCAGTTCGGCGACGTATTCATCGCCTTGCACGGCTTCGACGTTTTCCGCCGCAGCAAAACGTTCAATGTGCACGTTGGGCAGACCGAGTTCGGCGCAGATCGCTTCAAACGCATTCAACATCGGCGTCGGACCGCAGCAGTAGAAATGCGCATCCTTCGGCTTGCTCGCGAGGAAAGCGCGCAGGTCCGGCGGCGCGCCTTTCTCGGCGTCGAAGTGACTGCTCACTCCGGTCTGTTGCAGCAACTCGCTGGCGAACGCTGCTTCCGCACGTGAGCGCGCGCAGTACAGCAGCTCGGCCGACTTGCCCTTGCCGCGCAGGTAATTGAGCATGCAGGAGATCGGCGTGATGCCGATGCCGCCGGCGATGAGCACCGAATGCGTGGCGCTCTCGTCGACCGGGAAGTTGTTGCGAGGTGCTGAAATTCTCAGCGTCGCACCGACGCGCAATTGCTCGTGAACGTAGCGCGAGCCGCCACGGCTGTTGCGGTCGTTGAGCACACCGACGACATAGCGATGACGTTCGGCCGGCGCGTTCAACAACGAATAGCTGCGCACGATGCCGTTGGCCAGGTGCAGGTCGACGTGCGAACCGGCTTCGAAGGCCGGCAGTTCCGCACCTTCGGGCGACACCAGCTCGACGCTGACGATGCCCTGCGCTTCAAAGCGTATGGCCTGGACACGGACGGAAAGAAGAGAGCTGCTCATAAAAAATCCAAATCAGGAAACTGCTTGCTGCAAATCGATGTCGAGCCGCGCAAATGCATCGATCTCGACCGTCAATTCGGGAAACACCAGGCCGCTGACTTCCACCAGCGTCGAACACGGATAGGGACATGGCTGCGGCGCTGTGAAGAAATCGCGGCGCGCGCGTCCGACTTCATCCTTGTCCGCGATGTCCTTCACGTAAATCACCAGCTTGTAGATGCTGCCCAGCGTACCGCCGGCAGCCTCCACCAGATCGCGCACCTTGCCCAGCACCACCAGCGTCTGCTCGTAGGTCGACAGCACACTGTTGCGCGAGGCCGGATGCGCGGTCATGCCCGACATGGAAATCTCCTTGCCGATCACCAGGCAATTCGACCAGGTCGCGGCGGCCAGCTCGGCCACCTTGTCGGTCTTGATGTGACGCACTGTCTGCATCTGGACGATAGTCTGCGCAGTCATCCGCCTACGCTGCCTTGGCCGACTTGTTTTCCTGTGCCGCTGCTTCCTTCGCCAGTTGTTCCTTGGCGAGGTTGCGCATGTGGCGGCGCAGGCGGACGATGCCCATGTCGTGCTGGTACAGCATTTCGCGTTGGTTGGCGTCCGGCTCCATCACTTCCAGCACCGCGCGGTCTTGCTCCAGCACGTTCCAGTGACGCGCCTCCAGGCGGTTGCGATAGAGGAAGCGCCAGGTGTCTTTTTGCCAGCCGGTCAGCTTGCGGCAGCGCCAGTGGAAGACGGCTGCGATGTTGTCGACGATCGGCGTATAGCTGCCGACGATGTAGAAGCTGCCGCCCGGGCCGCCGGTCTTCGGATACGGGATCGCCAGGCGCATCCAGTGCAGATCGGTGTCGGCCCATTCGGTCCAGTCGAAGTTGACGTCGCGCTGGCCTTCTTTTTCGAAGATGAAACCGATGTCGGTTTCACGGATGCCGAACGAGGCGGTGTTGTCGCCTTCGGCCATCGAGTGCGATTGCTTGTGCAGGAAGGTGCCGTGCATCGGGTCCATGACGTTGTCCAGCACGTAGCGGTAGTCGCCCTTCCATTCGGTGTAGCACAGGAAGTTGGAATACTCGGGACTGGTCAGTTCTTCCGGCAGGCGCAGCGGCGGCGGTTCGGCGATGTCGCTGCCGGCGTTGAACAGGAAGATCGCGCCGCAGGCTTCGGTGACGTGATACGAACGGGTGGCTTTGGCGCCTTCCAGTTTGCAACCCGGGCTGCCGGGCACGCTCATGACGACGCCGTCGAAGCGGACTTGCACGCCGTGGTAGCCGCAGGCGATGCGGTCGCCCATGGCGATGCCCATGGACAGCGGGGCGCCGCGGTGCGGACAGTGGTCTTCCAGCGCGTGCAAGGCGCCGTTGGCTTCACGCCAGAGCACGAATTTCTTGCCCAGGCGGCGCAGCGACACAGGACGCTCGGCGACGAATTCGGACGGGCAAATCGGGTACCACAAATCTTTCAATCCAACGGCGAGGACCGCATCGACTGGATCATTGGCTGTCGTTCTCATTGACTATTCTCCTGAGGGTAGGCGGACTGTCGGCTTAGGCAGCCAGACGCGCGATTTCCTGTTGATAATTTTCCTCGGTCCAGACGCCGTTGTTGTACGGACAGCCGGGGCCGGTACGATTCAGATGCGCGACCAGCGCCGCCAGCTCGGTGATGCCGGCGCCGTAGGCACGCTCGATGGAATCGCCCAGCAGATCTTCATACTGGGTCGGCGCACGACGACGCGCCTGATGCGGATTGAGATAAACCTCTGTGACTGTTGCAACCATTATTGGCCTCCATTCTTGACGCGCTCGCGGATACGCTCACGCACAGGTACAAAATCGTAAGTCGGGTAGCATTCCGTGCGGAACACGCCCCAGGCGGAGCGTTCCAGCTCCACGTTCACCAGCGGCAGCAAGGCCGGCGGCAATTCCAGCGTGACAATCTGGCCCAGACCCATGGCCACGGTCCACGACACCACGCGCGTGCCTTCGACGGGAAAACGATCCCACCAGCCGACCTTCTTCATGTGCGCCTGGATGTCTTCCAGGTTCTTCGACTGATCGTGCTTGAGCAGCACGGTCAGCAGCATCAGCCCGGACTTGTTGTCGGTGTCGCTCATCGCTCAGGCCTTCAGACCGTTTCCGCTTCAAGCGGGATGGACCAGGCGTCGTAGCCGTACACCCAATCCGCATTGCCGCCTTCGCGCAGCCAGTTGTTGCCGCGCGAACCGATCTGGATCTTGCTGGTGCGTTCCAGGCGCAGTTCCTGATAAGTCTTCAGTGCCTCATCGATACCATCAACGCTCGCCACTTTTTCCAGGCAGCGCGCCAACACCACGGCGTCTTCAATCGCCATGCCTGCGCCTTGCGCCATGAACGGCATCATCGGATGGCTGGCATCGCCCAACAGTGTCATATGGCCCTTGGACCAGTGCGGCAGCGGATCGCGTTCGTACAGCGCGGTCTTCAGCACTTCGTCGCAGGCATCCAGCAACGCGGTGGCGTCGGGGTGGAAACCGGCATAGCTGTCGCGCAATTCCTGCACGCTGCCCGGCGTGGTCCACGATTCGAGATGCCAGGTTTCCTGCGCGGTGGTGGCGAAGATGAAAATGTCCTTGCCGCAGTTGAGCGGGAAGGTGACGATCTGGCTTTCCGGATCAGGGCCCCACCATTTGGTGAAGGCCTGCAGGTTCGGCACTTGCGCCACGCTGTCGGCCGGGATCACGGCGCGGAAGGCGACCACGCCGGTGAAGCGCGGGCTTTCCTTGCCGAACATGGCGCTGCGCACGGCGGAGTGGATGCCGTCGCCGCCGATCAGCACGTCGACCTTGTCGGTGGTGCCGTCGGTGAAGCTCAGTGTGATGCCTTGCGCGTCTTCCACAATCGCTTCGGCACGCTTGGCGAACTGCACGCGCCCGGCCGGGAACACTTCCGCCAGCGCCGCCAGCAAATCGGCGCGGTGGATGGTCAGTTGCGGTGCGCCGTATTTCTTCTCGGCGGTGTCGCCCATTTCCAGGCGCGAGGTTTCTTCGCCGCTGTCCCAGGTGCGGCTGATGCGATGGGTCGGGCGCGCAGCGGTGCGGCGCACAGCGTCCGCGATGCCCAGACCGTCCAGTGCGCGCACCGCATTGGGCGTGAGATTGATGTCGGCGCCGTGCGCCAGCAGTAACTCCACGATCTCCACGCGATTGAACATCGCGGCAATCATCAGGGCGGTCTTGCCGTCGGGCGATGCGCCTTCGATATCGGCGCCGCCGTCGAGCAAGGCCTGCACCACCGCGACGTGTCCCTTGAACGCCGCGCCCGCAATCGGCGTCTGGCCGTTGTCGTTGCGCAAGCCGGCATCGGCCTTGTGCTGCAGCATGACTCGCACCGCCGCAGCGTGACCGTGATACGCGGCCAGCATCAGCAGGCTGTCGCCCTTGTGGTCGCGCAGGTTGGGCGGCAAGCCTTTGGCGAGATAAGCCTCGAGCTCGTCGGCTTCGCCATGGCGCGCCAGGTCGAACATCCTGGCGGCGAAATCCAGTGTGGCGTCGTCGAGCTGGGCCGGATCGTTGGGTTGGGGAGCGGTCATGGCGGTTCCTTCAAAGCGTGAAAGCCGGTCGGGTGAAGGTATGACCGGCGACTGTCGTCGATCATAGCAGCCATTGGCGCTATTTGATGACGGTGATGACGGGCAAGGAGCTTGAGGGTTCCAGTTGGCCGAGCTGGCGGGGCAGGCAGCGGAAATTCAATTCCACCTCCATCGGCTTCCAGCCGCGCGTCTGCTGGCGCAATTGCAGCTCGCCGTCCTGGGCGGCGCACCAGGACGCCGCCTTTTGATGGCTGGCGGCGGTCAGCGCCGGCATCGACATGGTGTAGCTGATGCCGGTGGCGATGAGCTTGCAGGAGCCGTCGGCGTCCTCGGTAATCACCTGGCTGTAGTTGGCGCAGGCGCTCAGCGAACAGGCCGCGGCGGCGGCAAGCAGGTTGCGCAAGCCGGATTGCGCGGCAGTGCGAATTTCAGTGATGCGCATGATGGTTCTACGTGGAGTGGCGACGCGACCAGTGTAGAACCGGGCGAAAAACTATTACATCATCCTGATGCAACTTTACCTGTGTTCAAAATCGTCAAGGCAGTCTTTGTCGCTGTGGAATTGAAACGCTATCCGATATCGAACTGCACACCCTGCGCCAGCGGCAGCACGCGGCTGTAGTTGATGGTGTTGGTGGCGCGGCGCATGTAATTTTTCCACGCGTCGGAGCCTGATTCGCGGCCGCCGCCGGTTTCCTTTTCGCCGCCGAACGCGCCGCCGATTTCTGCGCCGCTGGTGCCGATGTTGACGTTGGCCAGGCCGCAGTCGCTGCCCTGCGCCGACATGAACAACTCGCTCTCGCGCACGTCGTTGGTGAAGATCGCCGACGACAGGCCTTGCGGCACGGCGTTGTTGAGCGCGATCGCTTCCTCGACATCGTCGTACGCCACGGCGTACAGGATCGGCGCAAACGTCTCGCGATGCATCACCGCGCTCTGGCGCGGCATGCGCACCAGCGCCGGCCGCACATAGTAGGCATGCTCGCCGCCAAACGTGGTCACGCGTTCGCCGCCAAGCACATTGCCGCCTTCCTTCTGCGCCTGCGCCAATGCCTGCTGCATCTGGTCGTAAGCGCCGCCGTCGATCAGCGGACCGACCAGTGTTTCGGGCGCGAGCGGATCGCCGACGCGGATCCCGGCGTACACGCGTTCGATGTCCGCGCATACTTTGTCGAACAGGCTGCGATGAATGAACACGCGGCGGTTGCCGTGCCGACCGCCGAGAACACGATGGCGCGCAGCGCCAGGTTGAGGTCGGCGGTCGGCGCCACGATCATGGCGTTGTTGCCGCCCAGTTCCAGCAGGCTGCGACCGAGTCGTCGGGCCACCGTCACGGCGACCTTGCGGCCCATCGCCACGCTGCCGGTGGCGCTCACCAGGGCGACGTCGGGCGATGCCGAGATCGCCGCGCCGACATTGGCGCCGCCGATCAGCAAGCCGCATAATCCGGCCGGCACGGCGCCGGGACGTTGCTGCCCGAAGCGCGCGATCGCCTGCCGCATCAGTGCCTGCACCGCCAGCGCGGTGACCGGCGTTTTTTCCGACGGCTTCCATACCACGGCGTTGCCGCAGACCAGCGCCAGCGCCGCATTCCATGCCCATACCGCCACCGGGAAGTTGAACGCGGTGATCACGCCGCACACGCCCAGCGGATGCCAGGTTTCCATCATGCGATGGCCGGGCCGTTCCGAAGCGATGGTCAGGCCGTGCAACTGGCGCGACAAACCCACCGCAAAATCGCAGATATCGATCATCTCCTGCACTTCGCCGAGTCCTTCGGCGCGGATCTTGCCGGCTTCCAGCGACACCAGCAGGCCGAGCGCTTCGCGTTTCTCGCGCAGCACTTCACCGAGCAGCCGCACCAGTTCGCCGCGCACCGGCGGCGCGCGGATGTGCAGCTCGCGGCCCTCGTGGGCGGAAAGATCGAGACCGAGGTCGGCGTACAGCGATGCGATATCCATGAAATTCCTTGTCTTGTTTCGTTCTTTTCTACGAGGCTGCGGCGCCTGCCGTCATCTTGAAAATTCCCTGCGCATTGCCGCTGTCGAACGTCAGGTCCAGTCGTTCGCCGTGCGAAGACTCATCTGTGTAGCGGTCCCGCGAGATGAACTCGTAGAACGAGCCCGGCACCTTGCGCGTCACCGGGCGACCGTGCTCGTCGGCCATCTCGCGCACCACCGTCGTAGCGCGGAAGGCGGTCTGGCGCACGCGGCCGTTGCGCGAGACTTCGATCTTGTCCTAGTAGTTCGCGCTGCGTCTGCGCCACCGCTTCGACGTCGGCGACGCGGTCGGTGGCGTGGTTGAAGACATTGCCTTCGGTGGCGATCCAGGCCATTTCGGCGGATTCCTGCAGCAGTGTTTCGTAGTCGGCCAGCGACGGTAAATCATGCTGGCGGCCGAAGCAGGACAGCAGCACCGGCAACAGCGCTGCAGCCTCGGGAACCGGCAGGCGGCCGATCTGTTCCAGCTGTTGCAATGCAGCTTTGCTGAGTGCGTCGAGCGGATCGATCGAGGTCGACAGCACGCGCGCCACCGCATCCTGGAACGCGATGGAGAAGCGCTCCGGATGCAATTCGCTGACAAAGAATTGCGCCACGCCCTCGTCGTCGTCTTCATGCGCATAGGCGCGTCCGGTCATGCCGAGGCGGTCGAGCGGATACACGCCGTTGAGGCGATAGCCGAGCGGCAGCAGGATGCGCGTGATGGCTTCCTGACCGGCCGGCAATGCGCCGGTCTGGGCGCCCAGCACGGTGCGCAGGGCGCCGTGGTCGAAGCAGATCTTGCGACCGTCGCGCACGGCGTCGGCGACATAAGCGGCCGCTTCCGGCACCTCGCCCAGCAGCTTGTTGAACAGCAGCATGTTGAGCGCCTGCGCGATTTCCAGCCGCGACGCGCCGGAACCGGCTTCCTGCAGCGCGCTCTCCGGCACCTCCAGCGTATCGAACAGGCGTTGCGCCGTCGCGCTGTCGCAGGCTTGCGTCAGCAGTGCGTTGAGGGTGGTGTCCATGTCTGCTCCTTGCGAATGTCGGATTTGCCGGGACCTAGACCGCGACTGCGGCCTCCCTGGCGTCCTGATTGGCGTCCTGATTCGCATAGTGTGACACGTACGGCGCATGCGGGTTTGCTCCCTGTGCGCCCTGGGCATAGACCCGGCCGAAGCGGTTGGCGAGGAAATCCGCCAGTGCGATCTGCTCCTGCCGGATAAAGCCGTGCGCCGGCAGTTTGCCCAGCCGGAACAGGTCCAGCGCCGTGCAGATGCCGGCCGCCGTGGTGATCTGGATCGCGCTTTCATGCACGCCGTCGCGGGTGGCGGCGAAGATCTTGCGAGAGAACACCTCCTGCACATGCAAGCCGTCGCGCATGCCGCTGACCGTCACGAACACAAGCACCACATCCTGCATCGTCGTCGGCACCGATTTGCGCAGGATGCCCTTGAGCTGCTCCTGGTCGTCGCGCAGGCGCAGTTCTTCCAGCAGGAATTTCACGAGGTCGCGATGGCCCGGATAACGCACCG
>NZ_AJHH01000229.1 GCF_000256565.1 Herbaspirillum lusitanum P6-12
TGCACAGCGTGCCGAGTCCTCCCGAGGTGTTGAAGGCTTCGTACTCGACCCCGTCCAGCGAAAAATGCTCCAGTCCTTCGAGCGGCTGGATGTCCTGCATCTTGCCGTCGCGGATCGCTTCGCAAGGATGGCAGTACTCGTTGACCAGCCCGTCGACGCTCCAGGTCAGGTTGTATTTCAGCGCATTGGTGGGAAACTCCGGCAGCGCGCCGACGCGCATCTTGACCTCGTGGATTTCGTCGAAGCTGCCGGTCAGCGAATGCGCGGCGATGCCGATGAAGCCCGGCGCGAGACCGCATTGCGGCATGAACGCCGTGTCCGCACCGGCGGCCAGCTTGGCGATGGCGCGGGTGGAGCGCACGTCTTCGGTCAGGTCGAAGTAATGCACGCCGCTCAGTTTGGCCGCCTTCGCCACGGCGGTCGCCATGTGGTACGGCAGCGCGTTGAGGCAGGCATCGCGCCCCGACAGCAGGCTGCACAGCGCATCATGGTCGTTGAAGTCGACCTGGGCGGTTTCCACGCCGAGGGCGCGCATCGCCGCCAGTGCGGAGGCATCGCGGTCGGCGGCCAGCAACTGATAGTCGCCGTCGGCATGCAAGTGAAGGAGGCGGGCGATGGCCAGGCCAATGTGGCCGGTGCCGAGCAGGACGATTTTCATGATGGCGCTCCGTGTTGTGGATTTACAGCCGTGTTGGCCGGGGTGCCTTCATTGTAAGAAGCCACCGTCACGATAAAAAGACCAAGATTGATGCGTCTATGACGATAATTTGGTCGTTTTGTAGCGATCAATGATGCAAATGGCAGTCCATGCCGAAAAAGCATCCGCACAAGCCGCTTCCAGCGGCATTCCCGGCAAGCGGGAATGTGCAATATGCTGCGCAACACATACCGCTTGGTATTAAAATTGCAGGATGCCGTCGGGGCCAGAAGTCCGGGCGGCACGCAAGCCAACCAGCGCACATCAGTGCCACTCAATTCATCAGGGAGAGAAGCAATGCAAAATCGTCGCCGTTTCATCACCAACGTGGCGGGTCTCGCCGCCGCCGGCTATCTGCCGGGCGTCTTCGCGCAAAGTGCGCCAGGCGCGGAAAGCACCTTCGCCCGCATCAAGCGGACCAAAGTGCTGCGCATTGGTGGTGTACGCGGTCAGGCCCCTTACTACAACAAGGACCTGGCCAGCGGTGAATGGGTCGGCTTCATGGTTGATTTCGCCAAGAACCTCGCGGCCAGCCTGAACGTCAAGCTGGAAGTGCTGGAAACCACCTGGGGCAATTCGGTGCTGGACCTGCAGACGCGCAAGATCGACGTCTTCTTCGGCCTCAATCCGACGCCGGCGCGTCGCGAAACGGTCGGCTTCTCCGAGCCGCTGTTCAACAACGCCTTCACCATCGTCTCCAAGAAGGGTTTCGCGCCGAAGACCTGGGAAGAGCTCAACAAACCTGAAGTCAAGATCGGCGTCGACATCGGTTCGTCGCACGATGCGATGATTTCGCGCGTCTGTCCCAAGGCCACCATCGTGCGCCTGGAAAAAGCCGACGACGCCACCCTGGCATTGCAAACCGGTCGCGTCGACGTGCAGGTGCTGGTCTGGCTGCTGGCGCTGAACGTGCTGAAGAAGAACCCGAGCCTGGGCACCATGATCGTGCCGATGCCGCTGGAAGCGACCTCGACCAACATCGGCGTGCCGAAGGAAGACGACAAGGCCTGGCTCGACTACATCAACAAGTGGATCGTGCAAGAGCGCGCCGCCGGCAAGGTCAAGTCCACCGTGCTGGAAAACCTGCAGAAGCTGTCCGGCGTGCGTCCGGAAGACGTGCCGCCGCAGATTC
>NZ_AJHH01000230.1 GCF_000256565.1 Herbaspirillum lusitanum P6-12
ACCGCGCGTCCGGCCACGGTGCCGGTGCCGACCGTCGCGTCGGTTTGGTAATAGCGCGCGCTGAGGGGGTAACTGTAGGTGCCGTTCAGCCCCTTGACGATGTTCCCGCTTTCGAAACGACCGAACTGGATCGGCAGGTTTGTTGTCTTGTTGACGATCTGGATCGCAACGCCTGCTGCCGAATTGGCGGTGGCGTCCACGGCAATGACGCCCGCCGCCTGGGACGCATGCCGATAGGCAGGATCGAACGAGAGGCCGATATCGGCGACCTGGTCTTCCTGTGCGCACCTGATCTGCACGTTGAAGTCGGTGGGCCGTGCGGTGGTGCCGACGCCCTGGAATTCGCGCACCGGGGCTCTGCCCAGCGTCACCAGCTGGTTGGTCTGGGTGAAATCGCAGGTGGTCGCCACGACTTTGGCTGTGCTGAATGTGGCGCGCCAGAACCATATGATATCCAAATTGGAGGGGTCGATCGAAGGACTCATATGGACGAACTCACTACCGCTGTTGGAGACATACGTATTGGACCTGATTGGGCCGGTGATCGCTCCCGTCTTGATAAGCTCAACGCGCAATGAAAAAGGCGTGGTTGCCGCAGTCGGCAGATCATCTTCTCGTGTCGTGAGGTTCAGCGTGCCGTTGACGCTTCCATAACTCATGGAGAGGCGAACACCTAAGCCCGCCACGGATGTCGGGGAAATGCCGTTTCCATCCGGAGCGGTATTTCCCCCGGCGTAATTTGTGAAATAAATCGTCCGATTGGGTTTGATTTCACACTGGGTTGTTGGAGTGATGATAGAAGTGAAGGTTCTGTCATACACGATGCTGCCAACGGGAAGGTTCGTGGGAATCGTCAGAGGATCCAGCACGATATTGGTACCTTGCCAGCGTGTGCAGACTTGGGCGTGAGCTTGGTGCGAGGCTGTCCATAACAAGAGCGACAGCAAAAGCGGAGTCAGTTTTTTCATGGTTGTGGCGGGTTCGTCGTGGCATGGACACATCGGGATTGCATGTCGGCCAAAGACGCCATGGTAGGGATCGAGCGCTTGTCGTGCTATAGGAAAGTTCTCAAAAGCGATCCAGGGCAGCTTCGATGGCAACGGCCTCAAAGGTCAATCCCTCTGCACCGTTTCATTCCGCGATGCGCGTACGCAACACCTTCAGCAGCCCGCGCCGGGTCTTGCTGTCGACGCGCTTGCGTTTGGCGCTGCGGGTGGGTTTGGTCGGCCTGCGCGATGGATGGATGACGCCGGCCTCCCGGATCAGCGCCGCCAGCCGTTCCAGCGCTGCAACACGATTCTGCTCCTGGCTGCGGCTCTGCTGCGACTTGATCACGATCACGCCGTCGCGGGTGATGCGCTGGTCCTTCAGCAGCAGCAACTTTTCCTTGTAGAAGTCGGGCAGCGAGGAGGCGCGGATGTCGAAGCGCAGGTGCACCGCGGTCGATGTCTTGTTGACGTTCTGCCCGCCCGCGCCCTGGGAGCGCGTGAAGCTGAGCTCGATGTCCGTATCGGGCAGGCTCAGGTCTTCGGTGATCTGCAACATGGCGCTTCAGCCGCGCCGACGGAGCGCGATGTTCATCGGTCTATCTTGCGCGACAGCACGATCGAGGTGGTGGTCTTGCGCACGCCTTCGATTTCGCCGATGTCGTCGAGCAGCTTGTCGAGTTGTTCGGCCGAGCCGGCGCGCAGCCAGGCGACGTAGTCGAACTCGCCGCTGACGGAGCAGAGTTGTTCGATCTCGGGGATGCGCTTGAAGCGCTTGAGGACGTCGCGCGCGGTCTTGGCTTCGACCGTGATCCCGACGTAGGCGAGCAGGCCGCTGTCCTGGGCTTCCTGGCCCAGCTTGACGGTGTAGCCGACGATGACGCCGTCAGGCAGCGTCGTTCCCAGGCGTTCCAGCGAGCTTTCGGCCAGCGGCAGCACGAACAGCGAGTTCTTGATCAGGCCGCGTTGCGCCGACTGGCGCACGAAGGTGTCGAGATCGCCGCCCCACGAGGTCGACAGGATGACG
>NZ_AJHH01000231.1 GCF_000256565.1 Herbaspirillum lusitanum P6-12
GCCAGGTTGGCGACGCTGTCGCGCGCCGATTGCTGCAGCAGCGAGATCAGCTTGCGATCGGTGTCGTCGAGCAGGTCGAGGCGGCCGGTCATCGGATCAGCCGCTAGCCGTTGAAGCGGGTGAGGAAGGATTGCGTCGCCGCCTGCTGCGGATTGTCGATGACCTGCGACGGCGGACCGGCTTCGACCACCACGCCATCGCGCATGAAGATGACCTGGTCGGCCACTTCGCGAGCGAAGGCGATTTCGTGCGTGACCAGGATCATGGTCATGCCGTCGGCCGCCAGTGAGCGGATGACATTGAGCACTTCGCCCACCAGTTCCGGATCGAGCGCCGAGGTGGCTTCGTCGAACAGCATCACGCCTGGACGCATGGCCAGCGCGCGGGCAATTGCCACGCGTTGCTTCTGGCCGCCGGACAGACGTTGCGGATAGATGTCGGCGCGGTCGGACAGGCCGACTTTCTGCAGCAGTTCCAGTGCGTAGGCGCGCGCTTCCGCCTTGGGTTTGCGCAGCACCGTGAGCATGCCTTCCATGACGTTTTCCAGCGCGGTCATGTGCGGGAACAGGTTGAAGTGCTGGAACACCATGCCGGTGTTGGTGCGGAACCTGGCCAGCTCGCGATCCTTGAGCGGCTTGGATGCTTTGGAACCAAAGGTGAAATCCTGCGCGCCGACGCGGATGCTGCCTTGCTCGGGCACGGTCAGCAGGTTGATACAGCGCAGCAGCGTCGACTTGCCGGAACCGGACGGGCCGATCATGGCGACCACGCTGCCCTTGTTGACCTGCAGCGAAATGTCCTTGAGCACCACGTGGTCGCCGAAGGCCTTCTTCAGATTCCTGATTTCAATCATGACTTCATTGCCTACGTGATTGGCGTGATTGGCGTGATTAGTGTTACTCATGTTCTTATGCTCCCTGTTGCGCGGTCAGGCGGTTTTCCAGGCGCTTGGCCCAGATCGTCGCCGGCAGCAGGATGAGGAAATAGATCACCGCGACCATGGTGTAGATTTCCAGCGGGCGGTAAGTTTCATGCGCGATGATCTGGCCCTGGTACAGCAGGTCCGGCACCGCCAGCACCGACAGCAGTGAGGTGTTCTTGAGTTGCATGATGGACTGGCTGACCAGCGGCGGCGTCATGCGCTTGAACGCCTGCGGCAGGATCACGCGGCGCATCAGCTGGAAGCGCGTCATGCCCAGCGCACAGCCGGCTTCGCTCTGGCCGATGTCGATCGAGACGATGCCGCCGCGGATGATTTCCGAATAGAAGGCGCCGCCGTACAGCGCCAGCGCCAGCAAGGCCGAAGTACCGGCCGACATCTCGATGCCGACCAGCACCGGCAACGCATAATAGAACCACACCAGTTGCACCAGCACCGGCGTGCAGCGGAACACTTCGACGTAGGCGCGCAGCGGGCCCGACACCAGCGGGTTGGTCGACAGGCGGCCGAGGCCGACCGCCAGTCCGATCAGCAGGCCCAGCAAGACGCAGGCGACCGTATAGGCCAGCGTGTAGCCGAAGCCCACCGCAATGACGTTGCGGAATTGCCAGAGCGCGGCGAAGTCCCAGTGATACATCGTGTTTCCTTTTCTTTTACTCTTTGGTGTCTGAATTCTTGGTTGCCTCAGTTGCCTGAGTTGCCCGGGTTGCAAAAGGGTGCGCAGGCAGGGCAGCATGAAATGTGCCAGTCGATGCAGAAAAGATGGTCGGTCTGACCAATTTCCCTTCCCGAAAACCCCGCAATTGTAATGGAGAATACCGCCCGGGATGTAGCGGAAGCTGTTGTGCAGCGCTTTTGCGGCTGGGCGGCGCTTATTGGTTAAAATAGCGCACGGCCGTTCCGGCCCTCCTTATTCTTCATATTATTTCCCCGTCACCCATGAATCCATCTTCCAGCGTGCAGCGCGTGATCCTGATTACCGGCGCCGCACGCGGCATCGGCGCC
>NZ_AJHH01000232.1 GCF_000256565.1 Herbaspirillum lusitanum P6-12
TAGGACGCCGACGTCGCACTCAACACCTACGGCCGCCTCGACGCCCTGGTTGCCAACGCCGGCTTCGCCGACCGCAAGCGCATCGGCGAGCTCAGTACGCAGGACTGGTCGCGTTCGATTGATGCGCTGCTGGGCGGCTTCTTCCAGCTGGTCACTGCCTGCAAGGACGCCTTGCAACAGGCGCCGGCGGGCCGCGTGGTGGCGGTCAGCTCTTTTGTCGCGCACGTGTATCGCCTCGGCGAATCGGGTTTCCCGGCCTCGGCTGCGGCCAAGGCCGGCATCGAAGCGCTGGTGAAATCGCTGGCGGTGCAGCTGGCGCCGTCGGGCGCGACCGTCAATGCCGTGGCGCCCGGCTACGTGCAGAAATCCGATCCCAACAAATCCGCCATCGACCCGGCCGCCTGGGCCGCCGCGCTGGAGCGCATTCCCATGCAGCGCCTCGGCCAACCGCAGGAAATCGCCAACGTCATCGCCTTTTTACTGAGCCCGGCCGCGTCATACGTCACGGGTCAGGTTTGGCACATCGACGGTGGCCTTACTCTATAAATAGTTAATTCATCATGCACATCATCGTCATCGGCGCCGGCATCGTCGGCGTAACCACCGCCTATTTCCTGCACGAAAAGGGCTACACCGTCACGGTAGTCGACCGCCAGCCGGAAGTCGCGGCCGAAACCAGCGTCGGCAACGCCGGCCACGTCTGCCCGTCCTACGCCACGCCGTGGGCGGCGCCCGGGATGAAGGGCAAGTCGCTCAAGTGGTCGCTGCAAAGCTGGCTGGGCATGGAGTCGGCATTGCGCTTCACGCCGCGCCTGGACCGTCATCAATGGCGCTGGCTCGGCCAGTTCCTGTCGCAATGCAACGCCGATCGCTACGCCGTCAACAAGGCGCGCATGGGACGCCTGGCGCGCTACAGCCACACGCAGCTGAAGGACATCCGCGAACGCCTCGGCATTGAGTACGAACAAACCACGGTCGGCAACCTGCAACTGTTCCGCACCCAGGAAGGCATGGACAACGCCGGCCTCGCCGCGCGCGTGCTGGCCGAAGCGGGCGTGGCCTACGAGTTGCTCGACGCCGGCGCCTGCGTGACCTTCGACCCGGCCCTGCGCGCCGCGCGCGATCAACTGGTCGGCGGCATGCTGTTGCCGCAGGATGAGACCGGCAATTGTCCGCTGTTCGCCCGCGCGCTGGCCGGCTGGCTGCAGACCCAGGGTGTCGGCTTCGAGCTCGGCACGTCCGTGCAGCAGATCGAATATGCCGGCGGCGCCGTCACCGGGCTGCGCACCGCCAACGGCATGTTGAAGGCCGACGCCTATGTGGTGGCCTGCGCCAGCGCATCGGTGGCGCTGGTCAAGCCGCTGGGTTTGCAATTGCCGGTGTATCCGGTCAAGGGTTACGCCATCACGGTGCCGGTCGCTGACGCGACGGCGGCGCCCGGCCCGC
>NZ_AJHH01000233.1 GCF_000256565.1 Herbaspirillum lusitanum P6-12
GCGGGCGCCGAAGAGCGGCGTGATGGATGAGTACTACAAGGTCGCGATCACCCGCATGGGGTCGCACATCCGCGCCGCCGGCACCGCCGAGATCGGCAGCTGGGATACCAAAGTGACGCCGCGCGATTGCGCCACCGCAGTGAAGTCGTTGAGTTCGCTGTTCCCGGGCGGCGCCGACATGAGCGGCATCAGCTACTGGGCCGGGCTGCGTCCGATGACGCCGGACGGCGCGCCGCTGATCGGCGCGACCGCGTTTTCCAATCTCTACCTCAACGCCGGCCACGGCTCCAACGGCTGGACTACGGCTTGCGGCTCGAGTCGCCTGATCGCCGACAAGATCGCCGGCGTCGCTACCGAAATCATCAGCGACGATCTGAGTCCGTTGCGTGCGTTTGCGTAGTCAGCGTGTAAACAAGCTGTTGATGTTGTCGCCATTGCTGAAGTTGCTCAGCGCCCAGCCCGAGCTGGTCCTGTAGAAGATGAATTGCCAGGGAATCGCCTGCTTCTCGGCCTTCTCTATATAGACCAGCTTGAGCAGCGATTCGCCCACCTTTTCGCTGCGGATGAACTCGTAGCCCACCGACCCGCCGATGTATTGCTCCAGTTGCATGCGCGAAGTGCGTGCGCCGAGCCGTGCGCGGTCGAGCGTGTTGACGTCGGTCAGCGTGTACGGCGTCATCGCCGCGTAGGCGTCGTCGGTCTGCCCCTTGCCGGCGGCGGCCATGACCTTGTCGGCGAGCTGGCGTACTTCGGTTTCGTTTTTGAGCGTGTCGGCGTGGACATTGAATGTGGTCGCCGCGAACAACGCGACGACGGTCGTGGGCAGCAAGGCGCGCATGATGCTTCTCCTGAAAAATCAGAGCGACCATTGTGCCACCGTCGCGGACAGGCTACAGAAAACCGGCGAGTGTAAAGCCGTGTCCGGCGTGGCGTAAATCAGGGTAAAAGCGCGCTAGTCCGGGAACATCGGCGGATATGATGAATTTCACTCATCGTCGAACCGGTCGCCGCCATGATCAAAATTCTCTTCGCTTCTGTCTGCGCCGCTTCGGCATTTTCCCTGTCCGGCTGCGTCGTCATGTCGCCCAGTCCGATCGTGGAAGCCGCCAACCTGCTCGGCTCCGCCATCTCCGGCGTCTCGTCGATGACGCCGGCCACGCCGCAGAATCCCATCGTCTTCGCGCACGCGCCGATCAAGGAGATCTGCATCGAGTGGAACGGCGCGGTGGGGCTCAGCGATTTTGTCCCCAGCCTGCAAAGCGAGCTGCAACGCCACGGCGTGCCGAGCCGCGTCTATGACGCCGGCACCCAGCCGGGCAGCTGTTCGATGACGCTGGCGTATGCGGCATTCGTCAAATGGGACATGAAGACCTTCAGCAATGCCTATATGCCCTACCTGACGTTTGCCTCGGTGACCCTGCGCAAGGAGGGGCGGGTGGTGGGCAGCGCTTCTTACAAGATGGGGTCGATTGCGCAGGACAAGTGGTCTTCCACGGGGAGCAAGCTGGGGCCGGTGGTGGATGCTTTGCTGATCAGCAATCCGGTGGTGGAGGCTACCAATAGTGTGGGGGCGTCGAATGTGTTTGGCGGGTCTTGAGTCGTTGTCGGTTGTTCCGACTTCGTTGTTCTTGGTAGCTTGAATTTTTCTTTCTTCGGACGACCGGGGTTGCC
>NZ_AJHH01000234.1 GCF_000256565.1 Herbaspirillum lusitanum P6-12
GAACAGCATTCATCAACGCACAACAAGCAAGTCGGAACAAAACGCCGCTCTCAAACAACCACAGCCAATCCCTCATCACCAAAACGTCAAAACACTCCTGAAAAACTGCTGCATCCATCCCTGCGAATTCGCATCCGCCACCGTCCCGCCGCCAACTTGCTCCAGCCGCGCATCCGCCACATTGCTGGAAGAAACCACATTCCCCCCGCGAATATCGCGCGCCCTCACCACTCCCGAAAACCGCAAGGTATTGATCGACCCGTTCATGCCGATGCGCTTCTCTCCCGCCACCACCAGGTTGCCGTTGGGGAGCACCTCGATGATCGACACCATCAGGCTGCCGGTCATGCTGTTGCTGTTGTCGGTCTGGCCGCTGCCCTTGAAGGAGTCGCTGCCGGTGGCCGTCGCGTTGATGTTGAAGACCGAGGCCAGCAGGCCGCTCATCGACGAGCCGGCGCCGGGGCCGACTTGCTTCAGGCTGGTGTCGCGGCTGTTGGAGGTGGTCGACTTGTTGCTGCCGGTGAGCGACTCGGCGATCTCGATCTTGAGGATGTCGCCGACGTAGTGCGTGGTCGATTCTTCAAACAACTGCGCGCTGCTGACGCGGAAGATCGCGCCGTTGTTTTCGATATTGGCCACCGGATAGGCCGGCCGCACGCTGGTCGGTCCCTGCACCATCGGCGGCGGGCTGCTGCACGCGCTCAACATGCATAAAAGTCCTGCCGCATAAGCAGTGCAGGCAATGCGTCCCTGAATCATGATCTTCCCCCCTGGCAAACCGATAAAAACCGATAACCGGCAACGGGTCCTGCAAAGGACAGGCCCTCGCGGCCATCATCGCGGCAAAGCCTGTAAGCGGAAGTTAATGCGCTGTAAATCAGCGAAAACGCCTCTCAAGACGGGTGAAGATTCTTCAAGGAATGTGAAGACGATCCGTATCGTCATTGTCATGAACGCCGAATCCATCGCCAATCCGGTATTTTCCGTGCGGGGACGCTGCGGCGCTAGCCGGCTGGAATTGGTGCAAGCCGCACCGGTGAAGCGCGTCAGCGCGTTTCTTTGGTGAGCGAGTGTCTGAAATATGAGACAAAACCGCAGATTTTTGCGTGGCACAAACCTTGCGAGAAGAGGAAAACAGTTCTTATATAAATCATCAAACCATATATGAAACAAAAAGCACTATCTTTTTGCGAAATATCTGCTATATTTGATTCGTATATCTCGCATTTGGTTTGTGGTTTTATATATGAGACAACTGACATTTGTGCCGCACCAGTCACCTACCGGTCGCCGGCTTCAGCGAATGTCACGTAATTAGGCGCGAGGGCGCCAAAGCAACACGTAACTAACCAAGAGGCATCATGATCGAAATCGAATTTCGCAACGTCGGCAAGAGCTTCGTCGACCGCCAGACTTCCCAGCCGCGCGCCGCGGTCACCAACGTCAACCTGTCGATACGCAGCGGCGAAGTGGTTTCCATCATCGGTCCGTCGGGCTGCGGCAAGAGCACCTTGCTGAACATGGGCGCCGGCTTGTACCTGCCGACCTCCGGCGAAGTGATCGTCGGCGGCCAGCGCGTCACCAAGCCGGTCCGCAACGTCGCCTTCATGCTGCAAAAGGACTTGCTCATGCCCTGGCGCAATATCCGCGCCAACGTCTCGCTCGGCCTGGAAATCGACGGCGTCAACGCCGCCGAGCGCAAGCGCGTGGCCGATGAGTTGCTGGCCAAGTGCCACCTCAAGGGCTTCGAAGAACACTATCCCTATCAATTGTCCGGCGGCATGCGTCAACGCGCCGCGCTGGCCCGCACGCTGGCGGTGGATCCGCAAGTGCTGCTGATGGACGAGCCGTTCTCGGCGCTGGACGCGCAGACCAAGATGGTCTTGCAGCAGGACCTGGCCAAGATGCTGTTCGAAAAGAAAAAGACCGCGCTCTTCATCACCCACGACCTGGTCGAAGCGATCGCCCTGTCGGACCGCCTGCTGGTCATGAGCGAGCGTCCCGGCACCATCATCGAAGAGATCGAAGTCAACCTGCCTTTCCGCGACAACCCGCTGGAGCGCCGCAAGCTGCCGGAGATCGGCCCGCTGCAAGGCCGCCTGATGGAGTTGCTCAAAGTAGGCAAGGAAACCGCTGAATTGCATTAAGACGTATCCCAGCATCCCGACATCCAACCTGATCACCACCGAACAATAGGAGTGAAGCAAGCATGACAAAATTTCTCGCCTCTTTCTGCAGCAAGCTGGTCCTGAGCGCCGCCGTTGCAACGACACTCGCGGTTACCGTCGCCGCCGCGCTGGTGCCGGGCATTGCCCACGCCGCGCCTGAAGAAGTGACCTACCTGCTGCCGGCGCCGCCGAATTCCCCGGCCTTCGCACCGTGGGTGCTGGCGCAGCACAAGGGCTATTACGCCGACGAAAACCTCAAGATCAACTTCATCGTCGCCAAGGGCGGCGTCGACGTCGCCAAGCAGATCGGCGCCGGCAACGCCGTCATCGGCGGCGCCATCGGCGACACACCGATCGTGGTGCGCGCCAACGGCATTCCGGTCAAGGCGATTGCAGTTCTGGGCGCAGGCTCGATCACCATGGTCGCCGCCAACGCCGGTGAAAACATCAAGTCGCTCAAAGACCTCAAGGGCAAGACCGTCACCGTGATGTCGTACACCGACACCACTTACTACGCCTTCCTCGGTAGCCTCAAGACAGCCGGCCTGTCCAAGACCGACCTGCAGATCCAGGCCGCCGGTCCGGCAGGCGTATGGCAAGTGTTCACCGCAGGCAAGGCGTCGGCGTTCGCCGGCGTGCCTGACTGGGTTGTCAATTCCACCGATGCCGGCGCCAAGGTCGAGCTGCTCGACAACGGCGGCTTCAAGAGCATGGCGCAAGCGATCCTGGCCTCCGACGACACCATCAAGAACAAGCCCGAATTGCTCAAGCGCCTGGTGCGCGCCACCCTGCGCGGCATGCAGGACATCATGAAGGACCCGAAAGCCGCCGCCACCGACTACGTCGCCGCACTGCCTGCCTACAAAGGCAAGGAAGCCAGCATCGAAGCGACCTTCGAGATGTATCGCAAATACGTCTACGCCGGCCAGAAGACGCTGGGCCAGATCGACGCCGCCCGCATGGATAGCGTGCAGAAGTTCTACGTCAGCGAAGGCATCGTGACCAAGGCCACGCCGGTCAACGAACTCTTCACCAATCAATTCGTTGGAACAGCAAGATAAATGGATACCTCTACTACAGCCAATCCCATGACTACGCCTGCGCCGGAGACCGGCACCATCGCCAAGGTAAAACGCCCGCTGCTCAATGAGCGCGCGCGCACCGTCTGCGGCAGCCTGGTGGTGCTGGTCCTGTTCCTCGCCTCATGGCAATGGGGGCCGGGCTGGCTCGGCATGCCGGAATACATCCTGCCGAACCTGTCGCACGTGCTCAGGGAATCCGTGGTCATGTGGAACAACAACGACTTGCTGACGCACTTCGGCATCACCGCCATGGAAGTGGTGTTCGGCTTCCTGTTCGGCGCGTTGCTGGGATTGGCTGTCGGCGTTGCGCTGGGTTTGTCGCCGCGCGCCGAAGCGATGCTGTCGCCGTACATCCTGGCCTTGCAGATTGCACCGAAGGTCGCGTTTGCACCGTTGTTCGTGATGTGGCTCGGCTACACCATCTATCCGAAGATCATCGTCGCCGTGCTGATCGTGTTCTTCCCGATCATGATCAACGTGCTGTCGGCCGTCCGCACGGTGGATCCCGACATGGTCAACCTGGTGCGCACGCTCAACGCCGGCCGCTGGCAGATCTTCCATCTGGTTGAGTTTCGTTCGGCGCTGCCGGCGCTGTTCTCCGGCCTGCGCATTGCATCGACGCTGTCCGTCATCGGCGTGACCGTCGGCGAACTGGTCGGCGGCAATCAAGGCCTCGGCTACCTGCTGGTCGACGGCGAAGGCCAGGGCAATACCGCCGCCGTGTTCGTCGCCATCTGCGCGCTGACGCTGATCGGTATCGTCACTTACGGCGCCGTCGTCTGGGCCGAACGCCGCGTGCTGCACTACCTGCCCAAAGTGCACACCAGCACGGTCTGATGGAGCAATACGAAATGACTTCTTCCACGACGATTCCCAACCAATTGCTGGCCGGTCGCCGCATCCTGATCACCGGCGCCGCGCCGGGCCC
>NZ_AJHH01000235.1 GCF_000256565.1 Herbaspirillum lusitanum P6-12
GGGCGCCAGCGTGGCGATGGCCGACATCCTGCAAGACACTTTGCAGGGCGCGGTCGCCGGTTTGCAACAGCGCGGCCTGAACGTCGCCGGCTTCACCGTCGACCTGGCCGACCCGCAGTCGATCGACGCCTGCGCCAAGGCATCGGTGCAATGGCTGGGCGGTCTTGACGGTCTGGTCAACAATGCGGCGATCACCAATTCGGGCGGCAAGACCACCGAGCAACTGGCGATCGACATGTGGGACAAGGTCATGGATGTCAACGTGCGCGGCACCTGGCTCATGACCAACGCCTGCTTGCCGGCCTTGCGCGAATCGGGCCGCGGCAGCGTCGTCAACCTGTCATCCGACACGCCGCTGTGGGGCGCCACCAACCTGCTGGCCTATGTCGCCAGCAAGAGCGCGGTGATTGGCATGACGCGCTCGCTGGCGCGCGAACTGGGCGGCGACAACATCACCGTCAACGCCGTGGCGCCGGGCCTGACGCTGGTCGAAGCCACCGAATACGTACCGAAGGAACGCCACAAGACTTACCACGACCGCCGCGCCATCCAGCGCGACCAGTTGCCGGAAGACGTCTGCGGCGCCGTGATCTTTGCTCTATCCGATTTGTCCCGTTTTTACACAGGACAAGTCATGGCCGTCAACGGCGGCTTCGTGATGAATTGAATCAAAACCGACTACGTTTCCCTGACCTACCAAGGAGAAAAGAATGACCGACATGTCCGAACAAAACAACGTCAAGCGCAGCTGGGACCAGCCTGAAGGCAGCAGCTTCGGCGACTGGATGGAATCGCGCGTGGCGCGCCTGTCGACCCGCAAGTACGACTGGGACGCGCTGAAGTTCCAGGCCGACCACGATCCGAAATTCCGCCGCGCGCAAATGCGCTACATCGGCACCGGCGGCACCGGCGTGGCGGTCGACGCCAACGTGATTCCTTCGGAGCACTTCACCTTCTCGACCATGATCATCCCGGCCGGCCACGAAGGCCCGCCGCACCTGCATATCGACGTCGAAGAAGTGTTCTTCGTCCTGCGCGGCAAGCTCAAGCTGGTGCTGGAAAAAGACGGCGAGCGCTTCGAAACCATCCTGACCGACCGCGACGTCGTGTCGGTGCCGCCCGGCGTATACCGCGAAGAAATCAACATCGGCGACGAAGATGCGCTGATGTGCGTGATGCTGGGCGCGAAGAAGCCGATCACGCCGACCTATCCGCCGGAACATCCGCTGGCTTCCATCAAGCGCGGCTGATCGGCAGCAAGAGCCGACCGGAAACCGACATGACTCCGCACGCACTCGCCTCCGCCTCCGTCGCCTGCGCCGACACGCTGAAGGATTCCCTGAGCCTGCTCGAGGGACGCTTCGCGGAAAGCACCGTTGATCTCGACGACGGCAGCATCGTCTCGTATCGCTCGTGCGGACGCGGCCCGGTGATCGTGCTGCTGCACGGCATCAGCTCGGGTGCGGCGTCGTGGCTGCAATGCGCGCTGCGTCTTGAAAAAGACGCCCAGGTCATCGCCTGGAACGCGCCCGGCTACGGTCGTTCGACCGCACTACCGCAGATGCAGCCGAGCGCCGCCGATTACGCCGCGCGTCTGGAACTGTTCCTGCAGGCGCTGGGCGTCAACAACTGCCTGCTGGTCGGCCATTCGCTCGGCGCCATGATGGCGGCGGCCTATGTCGGCGGCAGCGGCGGCGGCAAGCGCGCCTCGCGCCTGTTGCTGGTCAGTCCGGCGCAAGGCTACGGCAGCGACGCCAAACGCGAACGCGGCCGGCAGATTGCGCAGGAACGTCTCGACGTCCTGCGCGTTAAACTAGGACGTATACTAATATACCGACAAG
>NZ_AJHH01000236.1 GCF_000256565.1 Herbaspirillum lusitanum P6-12
GGCCACGTGGCCCAGCTTCATGCGCAGCCGCGCAATCACCTTGTCGGCGGATATCTTGCGCTCCGATAGCGGCTTGAGCGCGATGAACATGCTGCCGCCGTTGCGGCGACCGCCTCCGGTGAAGGCGGTGACGTTGGCCACCGCCGGATCCTGGCGCACGATTTCGATGAATTCGTTGAGCTTGATGCGCATGGCCTGGAACGAGATCGACTGGTCGCCGCGGATGCCGCCAACCAGCCGGCCGGTGTCCTGCTGCGGGAAGAAGCCCTTGGGCACGATCACGTACAGATAGACATTGAGCGCGATGGTGGCGAGCAGGATCACGATCATCAGCGGCGAGAATCGCAGGGCCCACGCCAGCGAGCGCTCATAGCCGCGCAGCATGCTGTCGAACAGGCGCTCGACAGCAGTGAAGAAACGACCCGGCTTGCGCTCCTCTTCGCTCTCTTGTTTGAGCAGCATGGCGCACATCATCGGCGTGGTCGTCAGCGACACCAACAGGGACACCAGGATCGCCACCGACAGCGTCACCGCGAACTCGCGGAACAACCGTCCGACAATGCCGCCCATCATCAGGATGGGGATGAACACCGCGATCAGAGAAATGCTCATCGACAGCACCGTGAAGCCGACTTCGCGTGCGCCGATCAGCGCTGCCTTGACCGGCTTCATGCCCTGTTCGATATGGCGGGAAATATTTTCCAGCACCACGATGGCGTCATCGACCACGCAGCTTCCGTACCGGCTCGCGTCGGGCCGC
>NZ_AJHH01000237.1 GCF_000256565.1 Herbaspirillum lusitanum P6-12
GCGCCATCGGCGTCGAAGGCATGGCCGAGCGCAGCCCGGCGCGCATGTTGTCGGCGCAGGCCGGCGATGCCGAACGCGCCTGGGTGCGCTGGAATATTCAGTGGCTCAACCCGGCCGGCTACACGCAGGCGGTGCACATGCTGTGCGGCGATGCATTGCAGGCCTATGCGCCCAACGGCATGTTGGGACACGTACCGGCGACGGTCTGTTGCGGCGCCGAAGACGTGGTCACCAGCGCCGACGACAGCCGTGAACTGGCCTGGAATTTGAATTTGCCGTTCCACCTGATCGACAATGCAGGCCACGCCTGCTACATCGAACAAGCCGGAGCGGTAGCAGCAGCCATACGTCGCCAGCTCAGCGGTCATCTTTATCAACTTTCGTAAAACAAAAATCATGAACAAACCAGTGCTGCCAGAAGAAGAATCGCAAGAGAAATACCTCGTTCCAGGGCGCGTCGCCTCGACGTGCCGCGTTCCACCGTATTCCGCCTGCTGACCACGCTGGAACGCATGGGCTTCGTCGAGCGCAACGACGGCGGCCGCGACTACCGCCTCGGCATGGCCGTGCTGCGCCTCGGCTTCGAATACCTGGCCTCGCTGGAATTGACCGAGATCGGTCGTCCGTTGCTGGACCGCCTGCGCGACGAAATCGGCTACTCCTGCAACCTGGTCGTGCGCGACGGCCGTTCCATCGTGTACGTCGCCAAGTCGGTCACACAAACCGCCTTCGCCAGCCACGTCAACGTCGGCACCCGTCTGCCTGCGCACGCTACCGTGCTCGGCCGCGTGCTGCTGGAAGACCTGACCCTGGCCGAACTGCGCGACCTGTATCCGGAAGAACACCTGGAAGTCTTCTCCAGCAATACGCCGAAGACCGTGGTCGAGCTGTTCGACATGGTGCAGAACGACAAGCAACGCGGTTACGTGCTGCAGGAAGGCTTCTTCGAAACCAGCATCTCCACCATCGCCGCACCGGTGCGCGATCTCTCCGGCAAGGTGGTGGCCGCGATGGGCGCGACGATCCCGTCGCCGCACATCGACACCGACCAGCTCGACCTGATCGTGGCCAAGGTGCGCGACACCGCGGGCGAACTGTCGCGCCTGCTCGACCATGCGCCGGCAAAGTCGGGCAAGGTCGTCAACATGTGGCGGGAGTAACGGCAATGAGCATGATTCAACTCGAAGGCAAAGTCGCCGTCGTTACCGGCGGCTCTTCGGGCATCGGCCTGGCGACTGTCGAGCTGTTGCTCGAAGCCGGCGCGGCGGTCGCGTTCTGCGGCCGCAACCAGGAACGTTTGCAACAGGTGGAAGCGCAACTGCGCGCGCGCTTCCCGCAAGCGAAATTGTTTTCGTCCGTCTGCGACGTGTTGTCGCATGAGCAGGTGCAAGCCTTCGCCGCCGCCGTGGAAGAAAAACTCGGCGCGGTCTCCATGTTGGTCAACAACGCCGGCCAGGGCCGCGTGTCGACCTTTGCGGATACTGAAGACGCCGCCTGGACCGAAGAGCTGCGCCTGAAATTTTTCTCGGTGATCTATCCGACCCGCGCCTTCCAGCCGCAGTTGCAGCGCATGAGCGCCGTGCATGGCGAAGCGGCCGTGGTCTGCGTCAACTCGCTGCTGGCGATCCAGCCCGAACCGCACATGGTGGCGACTTCCGCCGCGCGCGCCGGCATCCATAACCTGGTGCGCTCGCTGGCGACGGAATTCGCGACACAAAAGATCCGCGTCAACGGCATCCTCATCGGCCTGGTCGAATCCGGCCAATGGCGTCGCCGTTACGAGGGGCGCATCGGCACCGACCTCGACCTGTCCTGGGAACAATGGACCCAGGCGCTGGCGCAAAAAAAGAATATTCA
>NZ_AJHH01000238.1 GCF_000256565.1 Herbaspirillum lusitanum P6-12
GTTGATCTGCTGCTCGGCGCGCAGGTGATGGACTTCACGGCGTTCGGCCCGGATCGCTTCGAGTCGCAGTTCGCGTTCGAAATGCTTGGCGCGATTGGCGGTGCGGTGGGTTTCTTCGGTACCGCTTTCGGCGTCCATGCGCATGCGATAAGTCGCCAGCAGGCTGCCGCTGACTTCGGTGAGGAGCGCCAGGTCTTCCTGATCCATGTCGGCGCCAAGTCGCTCCTGCGCTTCTTCGATGCTGCGCACCGCCGCTTCCGAGACGCGCAGGCGCGCCATGGTTTCTTCCGTACGGCGGCGTTCGTTGTCGGCGTCGAGCTTGAGACCAGTGAGCAACCACGGCAGTAAAAAGCTGCCGCCCAGCAGGGAACACACGATCACTCCCGTCGCCAGGAAGATCAGCAGGTCGCGCGCCGGGAAGGCATGGCCATTCGGCATCAGCAGCGGAATCGACATCACGCCGGCCAGCGTGATCGCGCCGCGCACACCGGCCAACGCGGTGATGCTGATCAGGCGCACATCGAAATAGCGTTGTCTGGCGCGCTGGCCGCGCACCGCATTGGAGAAGCGCCGCAGGCGCAGGTTGAACCAGACCCAGACGAAACGCAACGTGATCAGCGCTACCGTGATCGCGACGATGTAGGCGAACAGATGCCACACCGGCACGTTGCCGGCGACCTGGGCGTCGAGATGCGCGAGGCTGACAATGCCCGGCAATTGCAGGCCCAGCAGGATGAAGGACATGCCGTTGAAGACGAAGTCCAGCATCGTCAGCATGCTCTGGCTCTGCATGCGCGTGGCGGCCGATTCGGCGCCGGCGGTGTCGATGTAAGGCATCAGCATGCCGGCGGCGACCGCAGACAGGATGCCGGACAGGCCGAAGTGTTCGGCGAAGATATAGGCCGAAAACGGAATCAGCAACAGCAACACGACCTGGATGCCGGGTTCGTCGCCGCTCCACTCGATGATCTTGCGGCGGATCAGGCCGAACCCCCAGGCCACGATCAAACCGACCGCGATGCCGCCGATGGCGATCAGCGTGAAGCTGATGCCGGCGTCGAGCAGCGAGAAGGTGCCCGACAGCACCGCGATGATGGCGAACTTGAACGCCACCAGGCCGGACGCGTCGTTCATCAGCGCTTCGCCTTCGAGCACGTGCTGCATGGTGGACGGCAGTCGGCGTTTGCCGATGATGGACGACACCGCGACGGCGTCGGTCGGCGACAGCACCGCCGCCAGCGCAAATGCCGACGGCAGCGCGATGGCCGGAATCATCCAGTGGATGAAGTAGCCGACCCCGACCACGGTGAACAGCACCAGGCCGAGCGCCAGCGCCAGGATAGGTTGCGCCAGCCGGAAGAACTCGCGCTTGGGCATGCGCCAGCCATCGGTAAACAGCAGCGGCGGGATGAACAGCAGCAGGAACAGTTCAGGGTCGAAGCTGATGCGCAGGCCGAACAGCGGCAGCGCCAGCACGGCGCCAAGGCCGATCTGGAACAGCGGCAGCGGGATCTTGAAGGGGACAAGGCGCGCGGCTACGCCGGAAACGGCGACGGCCAACAGCAGGATCAGAACGGTGAAGACAATTTCCATCGGAACGAAAGCAGAAGATTGGGGCAGGGACAGAAGTGGAGCTCCCGACTAAAAATCAGGACCTGACGAGTCGTAAGTATAGAGCCTGCGCGGGTCCCGGCAGAAAAAGCGGATCAGGCATAAAATCATTGCTCCTCGGCGACATGGAGTACATGCAATGGGTACGACTGATGCAACTGATAAAAACGGCAATCAACTGGAATATCGCAAGCTCGGGAATTCCGCCATTGAAGTTGCGCCGCTGGCGTTCGGCGGCAACGTGTTCGGCTGGACCGCCGATGAAGCGACGTCGTTCTCCCTGCTCGACAAATTCGTCGACGCCGGCCTCAACCTGGTCGACACCGCCGACGTTTATTCACGCTGGGCCAGCGGCAACAAGGGCGGTGAATCCGAAACCATCATCGGCAAATGGATCAGGCAAGGCGGCCGGCGCGACAAGCTGGTCATCGCCACCAAGGTCGGCATGGACATGGGCGACGGCAAGGTCGGCTTGTCGCCGGCCTACATCAGGCGCGCGGTGGAAGACTCGCTGACGCGCCTGCAAACCGATTACATCGATCTCTACCAGTCGCACACCGACGACAAGAACACGCCGCAGGAAGAAACCCTGCACACCTACGGCGAACTGGTCCAGCAAGGCAAGGTGCGTCTGATCGGCGCATCCAACTTCGGCGCCGGCCGGCTGGAAGAAGCGCGCAAGCTCAGCCGTGAACATGGCTACCCGCTGTACCAGACGCTGCAACCGGAATACAACCTATATTCGCGCGCCGACTTTGAAAACAATCTTGAGCAGTACTGCCTCAAGGAGAAAATCGGCGTCATCAATTATTACTCGCTGGCCAGCGGTTTCCTCAGCGGCAAATACCGCTCCGAGAAAGACCTCGGCAAGAGCACCCGCGGCGGCAAGACGCAAAGCTACCTGAATCCGCGCGGCCTGCGCATCCTCGATGCGCTGGACGCCGTCGCTGAACGCTACGGCAGCACGCCCGCGGCCGTGGCATTGGCATGGCTGATTGCACGTCCCAGCATCACCGCGCCGATCGCCAGCGCCACCACGCTGGAGCAGATGGATGCGCTGATCGCGGCAACGCGCCTGTCGCTGGACGCGGCCGCCATCGCCCGGCTGGACCAGGCCAGCGCTCCTTGAGCTAAATCCTTAAGCTAAACCTTGTCGTCGACAGCGGCCATGGCGGGCGTGGCCATGCCGGTGTCGGGCGCCCAGCACGATCAGCACCACGCTGCCGAGCGGGAAGCTCCACCAGATCGCCTCCGCGCCATATGTCGGGATCAGCCATGTCGCAAACGGCAGGCGCACCAGCCAGATCGCGATGAACAGCATCACCAGCGGCGCCATCACTGCGCCGGTTGAGCGCACCACGCCGAACAACACCATCGTCACGCCGAACAGCACGAAGGACCAGGCCACGATATTGTTGATGTGGCGCGCCAACCCCAAAAACCGCCAGCACGATCAGCACCACGCTGCCGAGCGGGAAGCTCCACCAGATCGCCTCCGCGCCATATGTCGGGATCAGCCATGTCGCAAACGGCAGGCGCACCAGCCAGATCGCGATGAACAGCATCACCAGCGGCGCCATCACTGCGCCGGTTGAGCGCACCACGCCGAACAACACCATCGTCACGCCGAACAGCACGAAGGACCAGGCCACGATATTGTTGATGTGGCGCGCCATGGCTTCGCCTTCATGCGGCAGGAA
>NZ_AJHH01000239.1 GCF_000256565.1 Herbaspirillum lusitanum P6-12
GCGCGGTGCGGGTACCGAAGCGCTTCATGCGGCAGGAACAGTCCCAGCGCCGCATGATCGAACAGGTACAGCAAGGCCACCAGCGCGCCGGTCAGCAGGAAGTTGTAGCCGACGCCGATGGTGGCGATGCGCGTGACGCGATCCCAGCGACCGGCGCCGATATTCTGCGCGGCCATCGACGACACGCTCGCGCCCAGCGCCAGCGCCGGCATCTGCACATACGTCCACAGCTGCGAGGTCACGCCGTAACCGGCCGTCACTTGCGAACCGTAGCCGTTGACCAGGCTGATCATCACCAGCGCCGACGACGAGATCACCAGCATCTGCAAGCCCATCGGCAGGCCCTTGGTCACCAGCGCGCGCAAGATCGCCAGGTCGGGCTTCAGGTAGTTCAGTTCATTGCTGTGCAACGCCAGGAAATGCTTGCGGCGATAGAGGAAGGCGATCATCAGGAGCAGGCTGCCCGATTGCGCGATCAGCGTCGCCAGCGCCGAACCGGCAATGCCCATCGCCGGGATCGGACCGAGGCCGAAGATCAGCAGCGGATTGAGCGCGATATCGAGTCCCACCGACAGCAGCATGAAATAGAACGGCGTGCGCGAGTCGCCTGCACCACGCAGCGTCATCATCATGAAGTTATAGAAATACATCATCGGCAGCGCAACGAAGATGATGCGCAGGTACGCGATCGCATAGGGCGCGGCGTCGGCCGGCGTCTGCATCAGCGCGAGGATGTGCGGCGTGAAGATGTAGCCGCGCCGATCGACTGTCCGACCAGGATGGTGGTGGCCATGCTGATGCCGAACACCACGCCGAGCAGGAAGAACAGGACGATGTTGGCGTTCGAGGTCGCGGTCAGCGCCGCCTCGCCGAGGTAGTGGCCGACCCAGATCGCATTGATCGAGGCGTTCAGCGATTGCAGGACGTTGCTGCCGAGTACCGGCAAGGCGAACATCAGCAGCGTGGCGGCAATGGGGCCGTTGACCAGGTCGGGACGGGATGACTTTTCAGAAGGACGCGAGGCAGGTTGGCTAGGCATGATGAGCGGAAATGGAGCAGCGCAAAAGGTCTCATGCTAGCCCAGTTCGGGTTTTGCATCTGTATCGGCATGTAAGTGGAAGCGACAGCGGACGCAAGCGCGTTGGCGGCATTGCCTTCCCGTCAACAATCGCCGCCAAAGCACACATGAAAAAGGTTTGACCATTGCGGACAGTCCTCGCTTGACAGCCCCCGGACCCGCACCTATTCTCTGCATACCCAAAGGTCTTACCACTCTCCCGCGCCTCCATATGGTGCGGAGCGACCAGGAAACATAACAGGCACCCAAGCAGACTCCATGTCCTTCGACCCCATCGTCCAGAAATCCATTTCCGAGCAAGTTGCGCAACGCCTGCTCACCATGATCCGCAGCGGCCTGCTCAAGCCCGGCCAGCAATTGCCGCCGGAGCGTGAACTGGCGGCCATGCTCGGCGTCGGCCGTCCGGCCGTGCGCGAAG
>NZ_AJHH01000240.1 GCF_000256565.1 Herbaspirillum lusitanum P6-12
TTTCCTGCAAAGCATCGCCGGCAGCCTCTACCTGCTCGGCAAGAAAAGCCGCACCATCACTTCGCGCATTCCGGCCACGCTGGAACGCAGCCTGCAGGATCACCGCGACATTCTCATTGCATTGAAAGCCCGTGATCCGCAACAGGCCTCCGACGCCATGCGCACGCACCTGATCCGTGTGCGCGACGCCTATCGTGGCGCGGCGCAGAACAAGGATGAATCGGTGCACGACTGATCTGTACCGTCATCTGCACCATCATCGATATTGATTTCGATTTGCTCAGAAAAATAAAAAAACACCCCGGCCTTCAAAGAATACCTACATTGAAACGAGCCGGACCGTGATTCACCTTTGGTTCACGCTTACTTTCTCAGGAGAACAGCAATGCAAGATCTGGCAGGTAAAGTTATCTTCATCAGCGGCGCCAGCACCGGTATCGGCGCGGCCGCCGCCAGGGCCTTTGCGGCCCGGGGTTCCCATCTGGTGGTGCACTACAACAGCTCGGAAAAGGAAGCCGAGGCCGTCGCCGCCGAGGTGCGCGCCGCGGGCAGCAAGTCCATCACCATCGGCGCCGATGTGCGCGATACGTCGGCCATCAACGCGGCAGTGGCCAAGGCGGTGGCGCAGATGGGCCGCATCGATGTGCTCATCAACAACGCCGGGGCGCTGGTCAAGCGTGCGCCGCTGGAAACGGTCACCGATGAACTCTTCGACGACATCATCAACATCAACGCCCGCTCGGTGGTGGCCTTCACGCGCGCCGTGATCCCGGTCATGCGCAAGCAGGGCGGCGGCAACATCATCAACGTCACCTCGGTGGCGGCACGCCACGGCGGCGGCCCCGGCGCGCTGATCTACGCAGCGTCGAAAGGCTTCGTCAGCACCATCACGCGCGGCATGGCGAAAGAACTGCAGCCGGACAACATTCGCGTCAACGCAGTGGCGCCGGGCGTCATCATGACGCCATTCCAGGAACGCTTCACCACGCCGGAGCAGCTGGAATCCTTCCGCAAGACCATTCCCATGGGACGCATCGGCGACCCGGCGGAATGCGACGGCGCGTTCCTGTACCTGGCTTCGGATGCGTTGTCGGGGTATGTGACGGGGCAGATCATCGATGTGAACGGCGGGCAGTACATGCCTTGATGCCGGCTCAGTCTCAATAAAGAGTCAGTGTGGGACACCAACGCCGTCTTCAGCGAGAGCTCAAGGCGGCGTTGGTTTATTGGGGAAGACGTTTCCCGGAAGTATTGGCATGAGGTTTGCACAAGGCCTCTTGTCTGAAAACACCGGAATGACCATGTTCGCTCCTACCGAAATAAAGCCGATCGGCGCCATGGATTCCGCCCTGCGCGGTTCCAGCGATGCGACGCTGTTGCGCGACAAACTGACTCTCCTGCTCGACTCCACCGGCGAAGGCATCTACGGCATCGACCTCGACGGCCGCTGCACCTTCATCAATCGTGCCGGCGCCGAGATGCTCGGGTATCGGATCGAACAGATGCTGGGCAAGAACATGCATGAGCTCGTGCACCACAGTCACGAACACGGCGAACACTATCCGGAAGAAGACTGTCCGATCCTGAAGGCCTTCCGCAAGGGCGAGTCGTGCCGCGTCGATCAGGAAGTGTTCTGGCGCGCCGACGGCACCTGCTTCGCCACCGAATATTCTTCCTACCAGATCATCGACGGCGGCCGGGTGCGCGGGGCGGTGATCACGTTCAGCGACATTTCCAAACGGCGTCTGGCCGAGGAGCAGTTGCAGCGCGCCAAGGCCGAGCTGGAGCAGCGCGTGGCCGAGCGTACGCGCGAGCTGTCGGCGGCGCTGATGCAGGTGCGGGAACTGTCGGCGCATGCGCATTCGGTGCGCGAGGATGAACGCACGCGCATCGCGCGCGAAATCCACGATGAGCTCGGCAGCCTGCTGGTGGCGCTCAAGCTGGACGTCAACTGGATGGCCGGCCGGGTCGCCGACCGTGAGCCGGTGGCGCGCAAGTGCGCCAGCATGAACCGGTTGATCGAGGCGGCGGTGGACAACGTCGGGCGCATCATCACCGATCTGCGGCCGAGCATTCTGGACCACCAGGGTTTGGTTGCGGCGCTGGAATGGCAGGTGCAGGAATTCTCCGAGGCGACCGAGTTGCCGTGCGACGTCGAGTTCGACATTTCGCCGCAGGCGTTCGCGCCGCAAGGCACGCTGGCGACGGCGGCGTTTCGTATCTTCCAGGAAATGCTGAGCAACGTGGCACAGCATTCGCAAGCAACGCAGGTGAAGATCGTCGTGCGCTTGACGCCGGATGCCTTGCTGATGGAAGTGGAAGACAATGGCGTCGGCGTGCCGGCGGCGGCGCTGGCGAATCCGAAGTCCTACGGCGTCATGGGCATGCGTGAGCGTGCGCTGCACTTTGCCGGCGCACTGAACATCGAAAATGCCGTTGATGGTGCAAAAGAGGCAGGAGTTGCACCGGAAAGCGGCAAGTCGATCCGCAACCCGGGCACGCGCGTGCGCCTGGTCTTGCCGCTGAGGAACGACGCATGAGCATCGATAAACAATCAACCCGGCAGCAGCAACAGCCACAAGGAAACCAATGATCCGCATCCTGCTCTGCGACGACCACCGCATCGTGCGCGAAGGCCTCAAGCAGATCCTTGCCGACACCTCGGACATCGAGGTGGCGGCCGAGTGCGCCGACGGCCCGGAGGTGTTGCGCAAGGCGCGCGTGGAAGCGATCGACCTGGTCTTGCTGGACATTGCCATCCCGCTGCAGGACGGACTCGACGTGTTGCGCCAGCTCAAGCAAGAGATGCCGCGCCTGCCGGTGCTGATGCTGTCGACCTATCCCGAGAAACAATACGCCGCGCGCTGCTATCGCCTCGGCGCAGCAGGCTATCTGAACAAGAGCGCCGATACCGAGCAGTTGGTGGCGGCGATCCGCAAGGCGGCCGATGGCGGCGTGTACGTCAGCCTGCATATGGCCGAGACGCTGGCAGCGGAACTCAGTGCGCATTCGGCCAGCACCCAGCGCGCCGCGCACGAGACGCTGTCGCATCGCGAATACCAGGTGTTCCAGCTGATCGCGGCCGGGCGCAGCGTCAAGGAAATCGCCGACCAGCTCACGCTGAGCCCGAATACGGTCAGCACTTACCGCAGCCGCATCCTGGAAAAGACCGGCGCCGGCAACGATGTCGGCATCGCCATGTACGCCGTGCGGCATCAGCTTCTACCGGCGTAAGTTGTCGCCCTGACAGCGTCTTGTAGTCGTTCCACTACAAGGCGTCGTCCGTCGATGACATCGCAAAGCACACTGGCAAGCCCCTTGCACGTGATGACGTAACAAAGCAGCAGCCGTTATTTCATCCATCCATCGGGGGAATCCATGCCAAAAGAAATCGACAGCACCATCTTCCACACCTACGACGCCGAGCGCGCAGGCAACAACTGTTCCTGCGGCAGGCATGCCAGCCAAGCGGCGCATGACGACGAGCAGCAACGACAGTTGCAGGTACGTGCGCAAGACCCCGAGCAACTGAGCAACGACGTGGTGGAAGAATCGGTGATGCGCGCGCTGTTCCCGCAGGCGGAGCAACGCCGCGACTTCCTGCGCGCGGTCGGCATCAACACCGCGCGTGCGGCGATCGCCAGCATGTTCCCGCTGGGCGCACTGCAGGCCATGGCGCAGGAAAAGAACGGCGCGATCGAAAAGAAGGATCTCAAGATCGGCTTCATTGCCATCACCTGCGCGGCGCCGCTGATCATGGCCGATCCGCTCGGCTTCTACAAGAAGCAGGGCCTGAATGTCTCGCTGAACAAGACCGCCGGCTGGGCGCTGATCCGCGACAAGATGATCAACAAGGAACACGACGCTTCGCACTTCCTGTCGCCGATGCCGCTGGCGATGTCGATGGGCGTAGGCAGCAATCCGGTGCAGATGCGCGTCGCCACGATCCAGAACATCAACGGCCAGGCCATCACGCTGCACGTCAAGCACAAGGACAAGCGCGATCCCAAGCAATGGAAGGGCTTCAGGTTCGCGGTGCCGTTCGAGTATTCGATGCACAACTTCCTGCTGCGTTATTACCTCGCTGAAAACGGTATCGATCCGGACCGCGACGTCCAGATCCGCGTCACGCCGCCGCCCGAAATGGTGGCCAACCTGCGCGCCGGCAACATCGACGGCTTCCTCGGACCCGATCCGTTCAACCAGCGCGCCGTGTACGACGAGGTTGGTTTCATTCATATCCTGTCGAAGGAAATCTGGGATGGTCACCCGTGCTGTGCCTTCGGCATGTCGGAAGATTTCGTCAAGCAGAATCCCAACACCTTCGCGGCGCTGTTCCGCGCCGTGCTGACCGCCGCCGCGATGGCGCGCGATCCGGCCAACCGCTCGCTGGTGGCCAAGGTGATTTCGCCGGCGGCGTATCTGAATCAACCCGAGACCGTGGTCGAGCAGGTGCTGACCGGCCGCTTCGCCGATGGCCTGGGCAACGTCAAGAACGTACCGGGCCGGGCCGATTTCGATCCGGTGCCGTGGGATTCGATGGCCGTGTGGATCCTGAGCCAGATGAAGCGCTGGGGTTACGTCAAGGGGGAGGTCGACTACAAGGGCATCTCTGAGCGCGTGCTGCTGCTGACCGACGCCAAGAAATACATGAAGGAACTCGGCCAGCCGGTGCCGGACGGCGCCTATCGCAAGTACAAGATCATGGACAAGGAATTCGACCCGGCCAAGGCCGACGCCTACGTCAACAGCTTCGCCATCAAGAGGACCACCTGATGAAGCCGGCGGCACAACCTGGCTGGCGCGCCGCGATGATTTCGCTGGCGCTGTTCGGCTGCCTGTTGCTGGTGTGGCACCTGGCGACGGCGCCCAAGCAGAGCGTTGAGCAGGCGCGGGCGGCGGCAACATCTTCAGCCGATGACGAGTACGCCAAGCTGATGGGCAAGAGCAGCAGTTCGCCGGTCAAGACCAGCGGCTTCCCGGGGCTGGCGCAGATGGGCGAGACCATGCGCAGGGAGCTGGCCAATCCTTTCTACGACAACGGCCCCAACGACAAGGGCATCGGCATCCAGCTCGGCTATTCGCTGGCGCGCGTGGGACTCGGGTTTGCGATTGCGGCGCTGGTAGCGATCCCGTTGGGCTTCCTGCTCGGGATGTCGCCGCTGATGCAGCGGGCGTTGAATCCTTTCATCCAAATCCTCAAGCCGATCTCGCCGCTGGCGTGGATGCCGCTGGCCTTGTACACGATCAAGGATTCATCGATCTCGGGGATCTTCGTGATCTTCATCTGCTCGGTGTGGCCGATGTTGATGAACACCGCGTTCGGCGTGGCGTCGGTGCGGCGCGACTGGCTCAATGTCGCCAAGACGCTGGAAGTCACGCCGCTGCGCAAGGCTTTCCTGGTGATCCTGCCGGCGGCGGCGCCGACCATCCTGACCGGCATGCGCATCTCGATGGGGATTGCCTGGCTGGTGATCGTGGCGGCCGAGATGCTGGTCGGCGGCACCGGCATCGGCTACTTCGTCTGGAATGAATGGAACAACCTGTCGCTGACCAGCGTGATCTTCGCGATCCTGGTGATCGGGGTGACGGGCATGGTGCTGGACCTGTTTTTTGCGCGGTTGCAAAAACTGGTGACTTACACGGAATAGGCGTAACAGGAGCGATATGGAAAAAGCATTTCTCACCGTCGAGAACCTCAACAAGCGTTACACCGATGACGGCCTGCCGGTCTTCGACCAGGTCTCGTTCGGCATCGACAAGGGCGAGTTCGTCTGCATCATCGGCCACTCGGGCTGCGGCAAGACCACCATCCTGAACGTGCTGGCCGGTCTCGAAGCGCCGTCGGGCGGCGTGGTGATCATGGATCAGCGCGAGGTCAAGGGGCCGAGCCTGGATCGCGGCGTGGTGTTCCAGAGCCATGCGCTGATGCCGTGGTTCAGCGTGCTGGGCAACGTCGTGTTCGCGGTGCGTTCGCGCTGGCCGGATTGGTCACGCGACAAGGCCGAGACGCATGCGCGCCGCTTCATCGAGATGGTCGGCCTCAAGGGGGCGGAACACAAGAAGCCGTCCGAACTGTCGGGCGGCATGAAGCAACGCGTTGGCATTGCGCGGGCGTTTTCCATCGAACCGAAGATGCTGCTGATGGATGAGCCGTTCGGTGCGCTCGATGCGCTGACGCGCGGCGTGGTGCAGGACGAGCTGCTGAAGATTTGCAGCGCCACGCACCAGACCGTGTTCATGATCACGCACGACGTCGACGAGGCGATCCTGCTGGCCGACAAGATTTTCCTGATGTCCAACGGCCCGCGGGCGCGCATCGCCGAAGTGGTGGTCAACACCATGCCCAAGACGCGCACCCGCGAAACCATGCACCACGATCCGCAGTTCTACCGGATCCGCAACCATCTGGTGGATTTCCTGGTGCATCGTTCGCGCCGCATTCAGGAAGCCGGAGCGGAAGACGCCGGGACGCGGGTGGTGACGCCCGGGCTGGAGCAAAGTGCACCGGATCCGCTCGACAATTTCCCGCAAGCAGCCGCTTGATTTTTCACGATCATTTTTATCATTCATCGCAAGGAGAACTTCATGGACCGCAACCTCGTTACCCAAAAAATCATCCAGGCCAAGGTCAGGAACAAGATGACCTGGACCAGGATCGCCGAGAGCATCGGCCAGAGCAAGGAATGGACGACCGCCGCCATGCTCGGCCAGATGACGCTGACCGCCAGGCAGGCTGCCGTCACGCAGGAATTGTTCGGCCTGAGCGACGAAGAAACCCTGTGGCTGCAGATCGTGCCGTACAAGGGCTCGCTGCCGACGCCGGTGCCGACCGATCCGCTGATTTACCGCTGGTATGAAATCGTCAGCGTCTACGGCTCGACCATCAAGGAGCTGATCCACGAAGAGTTCGGCGACGGCATCATGAGCGCGATCGACTTCAAGATGGACATCCAGCGCCAGGCCGATCCTGCCGGCGACCGCGTCAATGTGGTGCTGAGCGGGAAGTTCCTGCCTTACAAAACCTATTGATTGGTTTTCGCCCGCGCCAGAAGGAGGGCGGTAGAATGCCTCCATGGAAAAAACTACCGCCCCCCGCAAGCATTCCGTCAGCGCCATGAAGGCGCGCTTCGTCGCCATTTCGTGGCGCGACCTGGCCGTCAGTTTCGGCCCCATGGTGCTGCTGATCATCGTCGGCGTCTGGCTGGCGATCTGGCTGATCCATCCGGCGCCGCCGAAGACCATTACCATCGCGACCGGGCCGGAACACAGCAATTTCTGGAACGTCGCCGAGAAATACAAGAATATCCTCGCGCGCGACGGCGTGACGGTGAAGATCGTGGCCTCGGAAGGTTCGCTCGACAACCTGCGCAAGCTGGTTGATCCGGACGGCGACGTCGATGTCGCCTTCGTGCAGGGCGGCATTGCCGACAGCGTCGATATCGATAGCCTGGTGTCGCTGGGCAGCGTGGCGTATTCGCCGGTGTCGGTGTTTTATCGCAATGACAAGGTGGTCTCGCGGCTGTCCGAGCTGACCGGGAAAAGCATCGCCATCGGCCTGCAGGGCAGCGGCTCGCGCGTGCTGGCGCTGACCTTGCTGAAGGCCAGCGGAATCGAGCCGGGCGGGGCGACCAAACTGATCGACATGGGCGGCGACGAGGCCGCGGACGCACTCAGCAAGGGCAAGATCGATGTCGCCTTCCTGATGGGCGAGTCGGCGGCGCCGGCCACCATGGGCAAGCTGCTGCGCACATCCGGCGTCCGCCTGCTGGACTTCTCGCAGGCATCGGCTTACACGCGCCGGTTCAGTTATCTGAATGAACTGACGCTGCCGCCCGGCGTGTTCGACTTCCGTCGCAACCTGCCGGACCACACGATCCGCCTGATCGCCCCGACTGCCGAGCTGATCGCGCGCGATGACCTGCATCCGGCCTTGTCCGATCTGCTGATTGAAGCGGCGCGTGAAGTGCACGGCAAGGCCAGCGTGCTGCAGAAGGCCGGCGAGTTCCCGGCGCCGCTGGTGCATGAATATCCGATCAGCGACGACGCCGCGCGCTATTACAAGTCGGGCAAGAGCTTCTTCTACCGCACGCTGCCGTTCTGGCTGGCGAGCCTGGTGGATCGCACGATGGTGATTTTGCTGCCGATCATCCTGCTGCTGATTCCCGGCATCAAGCTGGTGCCGTTGCTGTACGGCTGGCGCATCCGTTCACGCATCTATAAATGGTATGGCGTGCTGATCACGCTGGAGCGCGGCGTCACCACCCACACCAAGGAAGAGCAGGAGCAGATGCTGAAACAGCTGGATGAGATTGAAACCTCAGTCAATCGCATGAAGATGCCGCTGGCGTTTGCCGATCAGTTCTACGTGCTGCGTGAACACATCGGATTTGTGCGCAGCCGGCTTGAAAGCGGCGCGTAGGCTGCCGATAGCGGATCAGTGGATTTGGCCCATTCAAGTCCGAACAGGGTAGAATGGGCTGCATTCGGATCGAAATCGAAAAATTTCCGAAATCACTCAAAAAACAACGAGATCAAAAACTACTGTTTATTTATACAGTATTCGTGATACAGTGGAATCTCTTCAACAGAGATAGGAACCACTGCCATGACACACTTGGATCTCACTTCAGGCGCTCGCTTTGGTCTGGAATCTTCTTCCCCTTCGTCTTTCAGCCTGCGCTTCGGCCGTCGCGAAATGTTCGTGTGCCGCGACTCGTATGTGCGCCGCTACCGCGTCAATCCCGTGATCGAATGCAGCGCCGGCCTGCAAGCCGGCCATCTGGAAATCCTGTTGTTCCGCCGCTGGCTGGTCGTGCTGTCCAAGGCGCGCGCCTGAGCATGCTGATGTTGATGCCCATGCAGCAGCGTCTGGCGGCATTGGCCGGACGCGAACTGCGTTGCGAGCCAAGCCGTGAATGCGAGCCGGCCGGCAAACGCGGTGTTGCGGCGAGGTTGTCCGGCGTCTTCGGTCATCGGTTTTTCAAGCGTCCAATCCTGACAAAAAGCTGAATTTAAAACAGGAATTATTCTCATTCATGCTATAGTCGCTCGTCTTTCCGGTTGCGCCAGTGCGCGTTGTCCTGTGTTTTTCGGACTTCTTGCGGCCGCCGGCAAGCAGACTGATCAATCAGCATAAAGGGATAAGTTCATGTTTTTACGTACTTTTGTTGCAGGTATGGTGTTGGCGACTACCTCGATCGGCGTGTCTGCCCAGGAAAAGGTGATCAACCTTTACTCCGCGCGCCATTATCAGACCGATGAAGCCTTGTACGGCAATTTCACCAAGGCCACCGGCATCAAGATCAACCGCGTCGACGCCGATGACGCCGGTATCCTGGCGCGTCTCAAAAGCGAGGGAACTGCCAGCCCGGCCGACGTGATCCTGCTGGTTGACGCAGCCCGCCTGTGGCGCGGCGAGAACGACGGCCTGTTCCAACCCGTGAAATCCGGCGTGCTCGACTCGCGCATCCCCGCCAACCTGCGCGGCAAGGATGAGGGCCAGGGTTCGCAATGGTTCGGTTTCTCGACACGCGCCCGCGTGATCGTCTACAACAAGCAAAATGTGAAGCCGGAAGACGTCGATACCTACGAGTCGCTGGCCGATCCCAGGAACAAGGGCAAGCTGTGCACCCGTTCGGGCGCGCATCCTTACAATGTCTCGCTATTCGGCGCGCTGTATGAGCACGTCGGCGAAGCCAGGACCGAAACCATCCTGAAGGGCATGGTCGCCAACATGGCGCGCTCGCCGGTGGGCGGGGACACCGACCAGATCAAGGCGGTCGCTTCCGGCGAATGCGGCGTGGCGATTTCCAACTCCTACTATGTTGCGCGCCTGATGAAGTCGACCAAGCCGGAAGACATCGCCGTGGTCAGCAAATTCGGCGTGGTCTGGCCGAATCAGAAGACCTTTGGCGCGCACGTCAACATCGCCGGTGGCGGTGTGGCCAAGCATGCGCCGCACAAGGCCGAAGCGGTGCAGTTCCTGGAATACCTGGCCAGCGATTCGGCCCAGCGCTACTTCGCCGAGGGCAATAACGAATGGCCCGCCGTCAAGAGCGTGAAGACCGGCAATGCCGCGCTCGACACGCTGGGACCGTTCAAGGCGGAAGTGATCGACGTTGCTGCAACCGGCCGTAATCAGCAGAAGGTATTGCAGATCCTCGATCGCGTCGGGTACAAATGATGCAGGCGTAATCGCCTGTTTCGGCGGGCATGAAAAAAGCACCGGGCGGCCACGGCCTCCGGTGCTTTTTTAACGATGGCGAAATGGGAACGGCGCCGGCCTGCGGGCAAGCGTCTGCTTCAACCGGTTGCGCGCGGAAACGCCACGACATGATTCACTTCAAGCCGGATGCCGATCGATTCGCCGACGGCGTGATCGTGATGCGAAGGCACCAGCGACAGTAATTCCAGGCCATCGTCGAGTTGCAGCGTATAGAGGAAGTCGGCGCCGCGGAAAGACTTGCGCACGATGCGGGCCCTGAACGGCGACAAGTCACCGATGAAGTCGGCGACGAAACGCGTAGCGGGGCGGTGGTACAGCGCATAGGGCTGGTCCCATTGTTCGAGGCGGCTCTGCTGCATGACGCCGACCACGTCGCCGACGGCGAACGCTTCCATCTGGTCGTGCGTCACCATCAGCGCCGTGATGCCGGCATGCTTGAGGATGCGGCGCACTTCTTCGGCGAGACGTTCGCGCAATTCGATGTCGAGGCTGGAGAACGGCTCGTCCAGCAACAACAGCCGCGGCTGCGGCGCCAGGGCGCGGGCCAGTGCAACGCGTTGCTGCTGGCCGCCGGACAGCTGATGCGGGAATTTGCTTTGCATGCCGCCGAGACCGACCAGTTCCAGCATGTCCTGTACGCGCCGGCGACGTTGTTGCTTGTTTCCGTGATTGTCGCCGTGATCACTGTGCAGGCCGAAGCCGATGTTGGCTTCGACATCGAGGTGAGGAAACAGTGCGAAGTCCTGGAACACCATGCCGATGCGCGTGGATAACTGATGCTGACCTGATCGACTTGCAAAAACATGGTGTCCTTTTTTCGGCGAATTTTCTTGCTTGGGAAAAATCGGTGGAGTGAGATTCCTGCCGCTACAATGCGCCACGCAGTTGATGATTTTTTACCCGTTTTCAATAAGCGAAGTGTAGCGCATCGACGCCGAGGCGCAGCACACGCCGGACCAGTTTTCATCGTGAATTTATGTATCTCATCGGCCTGATTGCCTTCCTGATTTCCTTGCCCATCCTCGGCATCGCCGGTGCGTGGCTGCAGCTTGACGCGGCCGCCATCGACGCCTTGCATCAGCAGATGCAGACGGTATTGCCGGGTTATCTGGCGACTTCCGCATGGCTGGCCTTGTTCGTCACGCTGGGCGTGATCGTCGTTGGCGCGGCCACGGCGGTGACGATCGGCTTGTTCGAGTTTCGCGGCAAGCGCTTCTTTGCCTGGGCGCTGCTGTTGCCGATGGCGATGCCGGCGTATGTGTGCGCGTATGCGTACACCGATTTCCTCCAATACGGCGGCGCAGTGCAAAGCAGCCTGCGCGCGCTGTGGCCGGGCTTTCGTGTCGACGTGCGCAGTCTGGCGGGAGCGATCTTCCTGTTCATTTTTACGCTGTATCCGTACGCCTACCTGCTGGCGCGCAATGCGCTCGGCGAACGCGGCGTGCATCTGATGGAGGCGGCACGCCTGCTCGGCACGCCGTTGAGCGCACGCATCCGCCGCGTGGCCTTGCCGCTGGCGCGACCGGCGCTGATGGCGGGTGCGGCGCTGGCCTTGATGGAGACGCTGGCCGACTATGGCGTCAGCGCCTATTTCGGCTTGACCACGTTTACCACCGGCATTTACAAGGCATGGATGGTGATGGACGATCGCATTGCGGCGGCCCAGTACGCAACGTTGTTGCTGCTGTTCGTCGCCATGCTGTTGTGGCTGGAGCGCCGCGAGCAGGGGCGCATGCGTTTTGCGACGGTGCGCGGTAATCGCGGCCTGGGTGGCAATGACGGCGATGGCGCCGAAGCACGCTTGCCGGTGTTGCGCGGCGCACGCGAGGCATTGGCCTGGCTGGTGTGCGCGACGCCGGTGCTGCTGGGCTTCGTGTTGCCGGTGCTGATCCTGTTGCAATTGATGTGGCGCGAGAGTGAGTTGTCGATGGCGACCAATCTCGCGCGCTACGCCGGCTGGACCTGGAACAGCTTCCGCTTCGGCGGCGTGGCGGCGGCGCTGGCGGTGGGGCTGGCGCTGGCCTTGGGTTTCGCCCAGCGCGCCGGCGGCTTGCCGCGCTTCAAATCCGCTTTCCTGCGTCTGGTCGCGCGCCTGGCGTCCATGGGATATGCGATTCCCGGGTCGGTGATCGCAGTTGGTATTTTGCTGCCGGTTGCGTGGTTGCAGGCGATGTTCCCCGGCAGCGGCGCGGGCGTCTGGCTGACGGCGACTGCGCTCGGCGTGATCTATGCGTATCTGGTACGCTTTACGGCCGTGGCGGTGCAGTCGGTGGAAGCCGGTTACACGCGCATCCCGCTGAGCCTGGACGAAGCGGCCCGCACCATGGGCGCCTCGCGCAGCCGCATCGTGCTCAAGCTGCACATGCCCTTGCTGTGGCGCTCGCTGACGACGGGGGCGCTGATGGTGTTCGTTGACGTGGTGAAAGAGTTGCCGGCAACGCTGCTGCTGCGTCCATTCAATACCGATACGCTGGCCGTGATCGCCCATAATCTGGCGCGCGACGAACGTCTCGGCGAGGCGGCACTGCCGGCGCTGAGCATCGTGCTGGTCGGCTTGATCCCGGTGATGCTCGTGACGCGGGCCCTGCGCAGGTATTGAACAAACAATAGAGGAAAAAATGAGCCAATATGATTACGACCTGTTCACCATCGGCGGCGGTTCCGGCGGCGTACGCGCCAGCCGCTTCGCCTCGCAATACGGCGCGGCGCGAAATCAGTT
>NZ_AJHH01000241.1 GCF_000256565.1 Herbaspirillum lusitanum P6-12
GCGCGCGCGCGCGCGTGGCGATTGCCGAGAGCAAGGACCTGGGCGGCACTTGCGTCAATGTCGGCTGCATTCCGAAAAAACTGATGTCGTATGGCGCGCATTTCCATCAAGATTTTGCCGACGCCGCCGGCTTCGGCTGGACCGTGGGCGAAACCAGTTTCGACTGGGCCGCGCTGATCGCTGCCAAGGACAAGGAGATCGCGCGCCTCAACGGCATCTACCGCAAGATCCTGGAGGGCGCCAAGGTCGACATCGTCGAAGGCCATGCGGCCGTGGAAGACGCTCACACCGTCAGCGTCAACGGCAAGCGCTACACCGCCGCGCATATCCTGGTCGGCGGCCGGCCGATGGTGCCGGAGATTCCGGGCAAGGAACTGGGCATCGTGTCCGATGATTTCTTCCACTTGACCGCCTTGCCGAAGCGCAGCGTGGTGCTGGGCGGCGGCTATATTGCGGTGGAACTGGCGTCTATCCTCAATGGTCTCGGCAGCGAAGTGACGCTGGTGTATCGCGGCAAGAGCCTGCTGCGCGGCATGGACAGCGAACTCGGCATTTTCCTGGCGGAAGAGATGCGCAAGAAGGGCATGAACATCCTGTTTGAAAACAACATCGACGCCATCGCGTCAGACGGCGCCGGCAAGCGCGTCAAGCTCAGCGACGGCAAGACCGTCGACGCCGATTGCGTGCTGTTCGCCACCGGCCGTCATCCCAACACGGCCGGTCTCGGCCTGGAAAAAGTCGGCGTCGCGCTGACCGCCAAAGGCGCCGTCAAGGTCGACCAGCATTTCGTTTCGGATGTCGCGTCCATCCATGCGATCGGCGACGTCATCGATCGTGTCGCACTGACGCCGGTGGCGCTGGCGGAAGGCATGGTGGTGGCCGCGCGCCTGTTCAACCAAGGCGGCCGGGAAATGTCTTACGAGAATATCCCGACGGCGGTCTTCAGCCATCCGAACGTCGGCACGGTCGGCCTGGGCGAAGAAGACGCGCGCAAGAAAGTGGGCGAAGTGCGCATCTTCAAATCGGAATTCAAGGCGCTCAAGCACACGCTGAGCGGCAATGCCGAGCGCACCTTCATGAAGCTGGTAGTGGACGCGAAGAATGATCGCGTGCTGGGGGTGCACATGGTCGGCGCTGATGCCGGCGAGATCGTCCAGGGCTTTGCGGTCGCCTTGCAATGTGGCGCCACCAAGGCCCAGTTCGACGCCACCATCGGCATCCATCCGACCTCGGCGGAAGAGTTCGTCACGATGCGTACGCCGGTGGCATAAGCATGTCATGAGACGGTCGCCGGAGGATTCTCCTGCGACCGTCCGGTCCGTCCTGGCCTAGCGCGAAAGCGCGTAGCCGATGCGGAACTGCGGGGTCGATTTCTGGTTGTAAGTCAGCAGGCTCTCGCCGTAGCCGTAGAAATAGCTCGCCATCAAATAGCCGGCCATGCCCGGCACCAGTTTCGCCAGCGGATAGGACAGCGTCGAGTCGGCGCTGCCGGAGCTGTTGCGCGTGCCCTTGCGCAAGGTGGTCGAAAACTCCACGCCGTCCGGTTTGCCCACTGCCAGCTTGAGATCCGCGTGGCCGCGATACTGGCCGATGTCGGGGTTGTCGGAAGTCGGGCCGAGGTAGGCGTAGACCTTGGGTGAAATGCGCAACTGGTAATCGTTGAGGTTACCGACCGTGAAGGTCGGTTCAACGAAGAAAGTGTTGATGCCGCGCGACTGTGCGCCGTCGCGTCCGTTCGACTCATGCTCCAGCCCGGTCGAAATCGCCATGCGGCTCAGGATGCTGTTATGGATGCCGAGGTCGGGCAGGTAATAGAACAGGCTGGGGCGGTAGCTGGTGTCGCGGAAGGGCGCCGACGGGCTTTCCAGGTCCCACAGCGAATACTGGGTGTAGCCGAAATACAGATTGTCGATCAGGCCGCGCGAACGCATGTCTTCCGGTTGGAAGATGCGGAACTTGAAGCTGAGCTGGAACCTGGCATTGCGGTTGCCGCCGCTGTTGCCGGCGGCGAAGTACATCGGTTCGTGGAAAGACAGGCGCGGGATATCGATCAGGTCGAGCGCGGCCGGCGCAATGCCGATCGGACTGGCGTTGGCGCCCGGCGTGATGACCGAGGCAGAGGGCGTGGCTGCGCCGGCCAGCGCGATGCCTTCCGCCGACGGCACCGGCATCTTGCCGTCTTTGGGACGGATCACCGCAACCAGCACCGGCGAGGCGTCCACCCCCACGGTTTCAAGGCGCACCACGCCGCGCAAGTAGTCGGGCAGGGTGGCGCTGTAGGTGATTTTGCGGAACTCGCCGCGCTTGAGCGTGATTTCGCCAGGCGCGCCGGCTTCGCGTTCCATGCGCAGTTGCACCGGCGGCGTCATGTCGGCCGAGGCCGCCACGACCAGATTGTCCGGGATGGCGTAAGCCTGGCTGTCGCGTTCATCTTCCGCGACCAGCAAGGTCAGGGTAAACGGCTTGTTGCCGTCAACCAGCTTGGGCGGCTGCAGCAGCGAAATGCCGGCGCTGGCGCCCTGCATCAGCGACAGCGCGCCGAGGGCGGCGAGGGTCTGGATCAGGCGCTTTGGTGCAAACAGTGCGACCGGACCTTGAGAATGCGGACGGCCGGAGAAAAGCGTGGGGAGCATGAGGCCGGGATCTTTTACTGTTATAGGCGTAGGGCGCATTGTGGTTTTTATCGATTTATCAATTGTCGGGAGCGTGCATCAGCCATATGGATTGGTTTCCGCGCGTAAAGTTGCTTCGATCCGACGTTTCATACACTTAAGAATGTAAAGCGTTCGATTTCAGACTTCGTCAGACTTCGATATGTCTTTTTGCGGGATAATGGGCTAAATACCTAAAAAATGTTGATTATTATTCTCATATTTCCTCATCATGTTATCCGCTTCCTACGATAGTTTGCTAGTTGTTGTGTCCCTGCTGGTGGCGGTACTTGCCTCCTATACTGCGCTGGATATGACCGAGCGGATCAATGCGACCCAGGAATATGCCGGTCGCTCCTGGCTACTTGGCGGTGCTGTCGCCATGGGTATCGGTATCTGGTCGATGCATTTCGTCGGCATGCTCGCGTTTCGTCTTCCCATCGATCTCGGCTACGACCCCTGGATCACCTTCCTGTCGCTGCTGATCGCCATTGGCGTGTCCGGCTTCGCGCTGTGGATCGTCAGCCGTCCCGAGCTGCCGCTGCGCCGGCTGCTCAACAGCGCGCTGGCGATGGGAGTCGGCATCGCTGCGATGCATTACACCGGCATGGCCGCCTTGCTGATGATGCCGGGCATTCATTACGATCCCTTGCTGTTTGCGGCGTCCGTCGCCATCGCCATCGCCGCCTCGGGCGCGGCGTTGTGGATAGCGTTCCGCCTGCGCCGCAATACGCCGCATGTCAAGCTTGCGCGGGGCGGGGCCGCCGTGGTGATGGGCGTGGCCATCGTCGGCATGCATTACACCGGCATGGCGGCTGCAAATTTCCCCGAGGGCAGCTTTTGCCTTGCCGTGCGCGACGGGGTGAGCCCGGGCTGGCTGGCGATCCTGATCATCGTCGTCACGCTGGCGGTGCTGACGATCGCCTTGCTGACGTCGCTGCTGGATGCGCGGCTGGAGTCGCGCACCGCCAAGCTGGCGCGTTCGCTGGCCGAAGCCAATGAAGAACTCACGCAACTGGTCCTGCACGATAACCTGACCAAGTTGCCCAACCGCACCTTGCTGGATGACCGCCTCAACCAGGCCATCAGCAAGGCGGCGCGCGAGCAGGGACATTTTGCCTTGATGTTTTGCGACCTCGACGGTTTCAAGGCGATCAACGATTCGCTCGGTCACCATGTCGGCGACCTGATGCTGGTAGAGGTGGCGCAACGCATCCGCTCGGTCATGCGCGCGCAGGATACGGTGGCGCGACTGGGCGGCGATGAGTTCGTGATGCTGGTCGATCTGAAGGAGCCCGACGATGCAGTCACCGTCGCCGACAAGCTGGTGAAGATCATCAACCAGTCCTTCAATATCGAAAAGCACGAGTTGCGCGTCTCGGCCAGCATCGGCATCGCGATCTATCCGGAAGACGGCAGCAGCCGCCACGACCTGGTGATCAACGCCGACGCCGCGATGTACCATACCAAGCGCAGCGGCCGTAACGGCTACCACTTCTTTGAAGCGTCGATGAACGTCAACGCGCACAACCAGTTGCAATGGCTGCAAGACTTGCGCCTGGCGCTGGAGCGCAAGGAATTCATCCTCCATTACCAGCCCAAGTACAACTCGCCGAACGGCCCGGTGCTGGGCGCGGAAGCCTTGTTGCGCTGGCAGCATCCGGTGCATGGAATGGTGGGGCCGGATGAGTTCATCGGCCTGGCTGAACGTTCCGGGCTGATCGTGCCGATCGGGGCATGGGTGCTCGATGAAGCCTGCCGCCAGATGAAGGTCTGGTACGACATCGGCCACGAAGACTGGAAGATTGCAGTCAATCTCTCGGCGCTGCAGTTCGCGCAAACCGACCTGATCGATCTGGTCAAGGACACGCTGGCGCGCCATGACTTGCCGGCGCGCTGCCTGACGCTGGAAGTCACCGAGTCCACCGCCATGCACGATGCCGAAAGCAGTCTCAAGACGCTGCAGCAGATCGCCGACCTCGGGGTGGATATTTCCATCGACGATTTCGGCACCGGTTATTCGAGCCTGCTGTATCTGAAGCGCTTGCCGGCCAACGAACTCAAGATCGATCGCGGCTTCGTGCGCGACCTCAGCGACGGCAACGACGACGCTGCCATCATCTCGGCCATCGTGGCGCTGGGCCGTACGCTCAATCTGCGCATCGTCGCCGAAGGCGTGGAAACCACCAAGCAGCAGAACTTCCTGACCTCGGTCGGTTGCGATGCGTTGCAGGGTTACCTCATGGGTCGGCCGATGCCGCCCGACAAGTTCATCGAGGCGACTTCCAACCTGATGAAGAACACCGCGCCGACGTCCTGATTTCCTCCGATCTCGCCTGTGGATTGCCCACTTGGCGAGATCTTCCCACCCAGTGAGAACCGGCGCGCCGCCGGAGATCGCCATCGTGTTGCCGCTCGTCAACACAAGCCCCGCAAGCCATGAACAGACGCGACAGTCACACGCTGTTCCGCGCATTCAAGCCTTCTGTCCCAGAGCATTATGAAGAGTATGTGGCCGGCTGAGCCATGACGATAATTCAACATTTACCTGACCCGAATGGCAGGGGGACAACATGAACGTGATTGGAAACATGAAGATTGGCAAGCGTCTTGGACTGGGCTTCGCCATTATCCTGGCGCTGTCCGTCCTGATTGCCGTGATTGGCGTCTGGCGCCTGCAAAGCGTCGCCAAGGCAACGCAAGCCATGATGGACGTGCCGCTGGCCAAGGAGCGGATGATTGGCGACTGGTATCGACATACTTATTCGGGGATTCGCCGCGCGACCGCGGTGGCCAAGAGTTCAGACCCGTCGTTGAGCGCGTTCTTCAAGCCGGAAACCGATGAGGCCACGCGTATCTCGACCGAATTGCAAAAGAAAATTCTGGAGCTGCTCGTCAGCGATGAGGAAAAGCAGCTTTACGAAAAAATCATGTCGCTGCGCAAAGTGTACCTCGCCAAACGCGACGTGATCTACAAAGCCAAGGGGGAGCCCAATCCGGACCCGGCGATGATTGCGGACGCACTGGAAAAAGACTATCTCCCGGCAGCGAAGAATTATTCGACGGAAGTGGAAAACCTGCTTGCGCTTTTT
>NZ_AJHH01000242.1 GCF_000256565.1 Herbaspirillum lusitanum P6-12
TTTTTTTTTTGCGTTGAAATTCCTGGAGATCCGATCAGATCAGGCCGGGCATTCGGCGCGGTAATTCTCGGCCGCGCGCTGGCTCTTGCGCCGTGCTTTTTCCATCGTCTTGACCGGTGCATTGCGCAGGTCGTCTTCCGCCCAGGTCTTGCGTTGCGCCAGCTGGGCGCATTTTCTTTTCTGCTTTTCGGCGACCAGTCTGGCGCGCGCTTCTTCGCGTTCTTGTTTTTCGCGTTGCCGGCTCACGCGCTTTTCTTCCTCTGCACGGCTTTTGTCGAGGCGCTGCCGGAGGGCTTTGTCTTTGGCGGCGGTAGTTTGCGTGGGGCTCTTGACGCCGCGTCGATGGCGACGGTCGTGCCGTTGGCGCAGGCGGCGTCGCTGTAGGTGACTTTGCCGTCGCTGTCGCATTTGTAGACTGCCCAGGCGGGCAGGGAACAAAGCAGCAAGGACAGCGCGAGCAGTGGCGGGCGGACGGAAAACCTGACGGAAAACATGGGTGAAACTCCTGGCGACGGAGAGATATGTTGTCGGGGGATCCGACCGCCGCCGTCGGCTGCGGTCAGAGCACTTTGCCGGGATTCATCAGCCCGTGCGGATCCAGCGCCTGTTTGATGGCGCGCATGAGCCGGAGTTCTACCGGCGATTTATAACGCAGGATTTCTTCACGTTTGAGCGCGCCGAGTCCGTGTTCGGCCGAGATCGACCCGCCGAATTTATCGACGCTGTCATGCACCGCGCGATTGATGACCGGTTGTTCGAGGACGAAGTCGGTGTCCTTGACGCCGGGCGGCGGCGACACGTTGTAGTGCAGGTTGCCGTCGCCGAGATGGCCGAAGGTGACCATGCGGCAGCCGGGCGATGCCTGCTGCACCAGCACGTCGGTCACGCGGATGAATTCGCCGATGCGCGAGATCGGCACCGAGATGTCGTGCTTGATGTTCTTGCCTTCATGCGCCTGCGCCATGGAGATGTGCTCGCGCAATTGCCACAGGGCTTTCGATTGCGCGATCGAGGTGGCGATGACGGCGTCGTCGATCAGCTCCTGCTCCAGCGCCAGGCCGATCACGGCTTCGAACATTTCGGACGCATGCGCTTCGGATTCGCTGTCCGATAATTCCAGCAGCACGTATTGCGGATGGAGGCGGTCGAACGGTGCGCGATGCGGCGGGAAGTGTTTGGCGACCAGCTGCATGCAAAAATCCGACATCAGCTCGAACCCGGTCAGCGCCGCGCCGCAATGCGCCTGCGCCAGGCTCAGCAGCCGCAGCGCGTGGTCCGGCGTGCGCAGCGCGGCCAGCGCCGTGACCTGCGCTTTAGGTTGCGGGAACAGTTTGACGACCGCCGCGGTGACGATGCCCAGCGTGCCTTCGGCGCCGATGAACAGGTCGCGCAGGTCGTAGCCGGTGTTGTCCTTGCGCAGGCCGCGCAGGCTGCTCATGACGTCGCCTTCTGCCGTGACGACTTCCAGGCCCAGGCACAATTCGCGCGTATTGCCGTAGCGCAGGACCGCGGTGCCGCCGGCATTGGTCGACAGGTTGCCGCCGATGGTGCAGCTGCCTTCAGCGGCCAGCGACAACGGGAACAGACGCTGCTCTGCCGCGGCGGCTTGCTGGAGGTTTTGCAGGATGCAGCCGGCTTCGACCGTCATGGTATTGTTGACCGGGTCGACTGCGCGGATGCGATTCAGCCGCGTCAGCGACAGCAATACCGCCTTGCCACTGGTGTCGGGCACGCTGCCCAGCACCAGGCCGGTATTGCCGCCTTGCGGAACGATCGGCACCAGATGTCGGACGCACAGTTTGACCACGGCGGCGACTTCCCCGGTGCTGCCCGGTCGCAGCACGGCCAGCGCACGGCCGGTGTAGCGTCCGCGCTGGTCGGTCAGGTAACCGGCAGTATCGGCATCCGCGGTGAGGACGTAGGCGCCGCCGAGGGCATCGCGACAGGCTTGCAGGAAATCTTGGGGAAAATCTTGGGAGAAATCTTGTTCTGCTGCGCTCATGATGTTTTCCGGAAGATTATTGCGAAGCCTTCTGGATGGCCTGGCGGGCGATTTCCTTGGCGGCTTTCTTGTAGGGCGCCAGGTACAGGACCGCGCACAGGAAATACACGCAGCTGAGGGCGACTTCGATCCAGCCGAGCGTGATCGACGTGGCCACGCGGTCGCTGGTGGCGCGCACGATGCCTTCGGTGAAGTACAGCAGGATCAGCATCGACGACCATTGCATGGTGTAGACGTCGCGTTTGAGGACGCCGCGCAGCGGGAACAGCAGCGGGATCACCTTGAGCACCATCCACGAACCGCCCGGTCGCAACGGCGCCAGCGCCAGTTCCCAGGCAACGCAGAGGATGATCAGCGCGACCAGGCTGACGGCGGCGCCGAGATGGAAGATGCGAAAACGATGCGTGCTCAGTGTGCTCATTCAAGTCTCCTGCAGTTTGATGGCGTTCTGTGCGAGGCGGCGGCCGAGGGCAACCGCCAGCGCGCGGGTATCGTCGGAAATCGCCTGGTTGCCGTTGACGCCGGCCCAGTGGCTGGCGCCGTAAGGCGAGCCGCCGCTGCTGGTGCTCATCAGTTCGGGCTGGGTGTAGGGCAGGCCGACGATCAGCATGCCGTGGTGCAGCAAAGGAATCATCATCGACAACAACGTCGATTCCTGGCCGCCGTGCAGGCTGCCGGTCGAGGTGAACACGCTGGCGGGTTTGCCGGCCAGCGCGCCCGACAACCATTGCGGTGCCGTGCCGTCCCAGAAATACTTCATCGCCGCCGCCATGTTGCCGAAGCGCGTCGGCGAGCCCAGCGCCAGCCCGGCGCATTGTTCGAGGTCGCTCAGTTCGACGTAGGGGGCGCCGTTGGCGGGCACGTCCGGTTCGGTGGCTTCCGTCACGGTGGAGACGGCGGGCACGGTGCGCAGGCGCGCATCGCAGCCCGGCACGCTTTCCACGCCTTGGGCGATCAGCTCGGCCAGTTTGCGGGTGGAGCCATGTCTCGAGTAGTAAAGGACCAGTATCGTTGTATTAGTTGTGTTCGGCATGTTGGTATTATAGGAGCCTTTATTTATCCATCGCACGCGTTTTACTGCTCGCATTTCGAGAATGAAACCTGGCGCATGACGAGGCGCAGTTCCGGCTTCTTCATGATTTTGATTGCTTTCTCTTGCTTACTTTTCTGAAACCCATGCAGGGCTTGTCTCGTACCCAGTTGCGTGATTTGTTCCGGTTCGCCGCCAAGCGGCTGAGCGACGATCGCCTGCCGCAGGTGGCGGGCAGCCTGACGTTTACCACCATCCTGTCGCTGGTGCCGCTGCTGACCATTGCGCTGGCGATCTTCACCGCGTTCCCGCTGTTCAGCACGTTCCGCTCGGCGCTGGAGGCGTATTTCGTCCAGAGCCTGATGCCCAAGGGCGTGGCCAGCACCATCCTCGGCTACCTGAACCAGTTTTCGTCCAAGTCGGCGCGCCTGTCGGCGGTCGGCGGCGTGGCGCTGATCCTGACGTCGGTGCTGACCATGGCGACCATCGATCGCGTGTTCAACCAGATATGGCGCGTCAAGAAGTCGCGCCCTTTGCTGCAGCGCATCCTGGTGTACTGGGCAATCATCACGCTCGGCCCCTTGCTGATCGGGATTTCGATCAGCGTGACGTCGTATCTGTATTCCGCCACCAACGGCGTGGTCACCAGCGTGCCGCTCATCGGCGCCAGTTTTTACACGCTGATTTCGGTGCTGCTGACCACCAGCGCGTTCACGCTGCTGTACATCGCCGTGCCGAATCAATGGGTGGACTGGCGCGACGCCGTCTGGGGCGGCTTGCTGGCCGGCGTGGGGGTGGAAATCGCCAAGCGCCTGTTCGCCAGCTATGTCATGAAATTCCCGACCTACACGATGGTGTACGGCACCGTGGCGGCCTTGCCGATTTTCCTGCTGTGGATTTACATGCTGTGGATGATCACGCTGGTGGGCGCTTTGGTGACCGCAGCGCTGCCGATCGTGCGCTACGAGCGCTGGTGGCATGTGGCGTCGCCGGGCAGCGAGTTCATCGACGCCATGAAAGTGCTCAAGATCCTGCATGAAGCGCGCGCCAACGGCGAATCGGCGAAGGTGGATGCCGGCTTGTTGCGCACACGCACGCAACTTGGGCTGGAAGAATTGCAGACCTTGCTGCAGAAGATGCTGGAAGCCGGCTGGGTCGGTTCGCTCAAGGGCGACGCGCCACGCCGGTCGGCCTGGAACAAGCGCCTCGCTGACGGACTGGACCGCTGGACGCTGCTGATCAATCCGGAATCGCTGAAGCTGGTGGACGTGTATCGCCTGTTCGTGTTCGACAGCGCCACCCATGCAGGCGAAGACCAGCAATTGGTCAATCGTGTCGAAAGCGCGGTGTCCCTGGTGCTGGACCAGACGCTGGCATCCTATTTCTCGGAAGGTGCGCAGGCGCCGGACTTGAGGGAAGTTGCCTCGTCAGCGCCGGTCGACGTCATCGGCGCTGACCGTCGGGGTTCAGAACGATATTTGCCCGGTCAATAGTTGCCAGTACATGACCCAGTCGCCCATGAAGGAGTAGAGCGGCTGGCGAAAACTGGCCGGGCGGTTCCTTTCGAAGCGGAAATGCCCGATCCAGGCAAAGCCGTAGCCGCACAGGACCTCCGCCGCCAGCCACCAGAAATTGTGCGTCAGCAGCAACATTCCCAGGCACAGCAGCGCCAGCGTCGAGCCGGCGAAATGCAGTTGGCGGCAGGTGCGGTTGGCATGTTCGCTCAGGTAGTTCGGGTAGAACTCGTCGAAGCTGGTGTATTTGTCATGATGCAGGACGGTCGGCATGCTGGTCTCCCTGTGTTCTTGTGATTTCAGAGTAGGCCTTGGCGCCGGCGGAATCAATGAAAAAATTTCATTTTCGGCATTGCTTTGCGAATGTGGGATTGTGGGCCGTCCGCAAACCTCGTACCATGCATATACCGCCATTGTTTGTGGATTTTTGCTCTCGCATGGGCTACATTCCGGACAGGAGCCCGACGCTCCATGGCTACAATAACTTAAGGATGACACCATGAAAGTCTCTGAAATTCTTAAAGTCAAAGGCAACATTCTCTTCACCGTGACCCCTGACACGCCGATTGCGGATGCCGTAGACGCAATGGCCGAGAAAGACATTGGCTCCCTGGTCGTCATGGAATTCGGCGAGCTGGTCGGCATGCTGACCTTCCGCGAAGTCCTCAAGACACTGCAGGACAACAAAGGCTCAGTTGGAACGAGCAGCGTGCGCAAGCACATGGACGATCATCCGATCACCGTCACGCCCGACACCGACCTCAACGAAGTGCGCCGCATCATGCTCGAAAAGCACGCGCGCTACGTGCCGGTGATGGACGCCAAGACGCTGCTGGGCGTGATGTCGTTCTATGACGTCGCCAAGGCAGTGCTGGACGCGCAGGGCTTCGAGAACAAGATGCTCAAGGCCTATATCCGCGACTGGCCGGCGGAAGAAGAGAATAGCTGAGTTGCGCGCAGGCGGCCCTGCCGATGCATTAGCCGCAAGCCACTCTTGCAAGAGAAACCGTTCATGTCGTCATGAGCGGTTTTTTGTTGTCCGAATGCCTGCGTCCCTGTCCGCGCATTCGTTCCCGATTTCTTTTCCCTTCATCTTTACTCCATGAGTCAATCCAGCCAGTTCTCCCTGCTCGGTCAACGCCGTTTCGCGCCATTCTTCTGGACCCAGTTCCTCGGCGCGCTCAACGACAATGTTTTCAAGACCGCGCTGCTGACCATCCTGACGTATGACGCGCTGAGCTGGACCGACATCGACACCGGCCTTCTCAACAACCTGATCCCGGGTTTGTTCATCCTGCCATTCTTCCTGTTTTCGGCGACCGCCGGGCAACTGGCCGACAAGATGGAAAAAGGCCGGCTGGCGCGCTACGTCAAGCTGCTGGAAATCGCCATCATGGGCATCGCCGCCTACGGCTGGATGACGCATCACCTGTGGTTGCTGGTGGTGGCGGTGGCCGGCATGGGCGTGCATTCAACCATCTTCGGGCCGGTCAAGTACGCCTATTTGCCGCAGCAACTCAAGCCGCAGGAACTGATCGGCGGCAACGGCGTGATCGAAATGGGCACCTTCGTCGGCATCCTGCTGGGTGAAGTAATCGGCGCGGTGCTGGTGGTGCACAAGCCGTTCGGACTGGAAATGGTCGCGGCGATCACGATCGGCTTCGCCGTGCTGGGCTGGCTGGCCAGCCTCGGCATTCCCTCTTCGCCGGCACCGGCGCCTGATCTCAAAATCAATTGGAATCCGTTCTCGGAAATGGTGCGCAACCTCGGTTTTTCGCGCCGCAACCGCCCGGTGTTCCTGTCGATCCTGGGCAATTCCTGGTTCTGGTTTTACGGCGCCATCGTGCTGGCGCAATTCCCGCTGTATGCGAAGAATTACCTGCATGGCGACCACAGCGTGTTCGTACTGCTGCTGATGGTGTTTTCGGTCGGCATTGGCATCGGTTCGCTGCTGTGCGAACGCCTTTCCGGCCACAAGGTGGAAATCGGTCTGGTGCCGTTCGGCGCGATCGGCCTGTCGGTGTTCGGACTCGAACTGTACTTCGCCAGCGTCAGCTATACCGCGACGGCGGCAGTTGACATGAGCGGTTTCGTGGTGCAGCACGGTAGCCTGCGCATCCTGTTCGATTGCGCGATGATCGGCGTCTTCGGCGGTTTGTACATCGTGCCGCTGTTTGCACTGATCCAGACGCGCTGCGATCCGGAGCACGTTTCTCGCACCATCGCCGGCATGAACATCATGAACTCGCTGTTCATGGTGGTGGCGGCTTTGCTGGCGATGGTGCTGCTGCGCTCGGGCTTCACGATCCCGCAGATTTTCCTGGTCACGGCGATTCTCAACGCGCTGGTGGCGACCTACATCTTCTCGCTGGTGCCGGAATTCCTGATGCGTTTCCTGGCGTGGATGCTGATCCATACCATCCACCGCGTGCGCACCGTCAACGCCGAGCTGATTCCCAAGCACGGCGCGGCGGTGCTGGTGTGCAACCACGTCAGCTATGTCGACGCCATCGTGATCATGGCCGCCAGCCCGCGCCCGATCCGTTTCGTCATGGATCACCGGATCTTCAGGACGCCGGTGCTGTCGTGGATCTTCCGTACCGCCAAGGCGATTCCGATTGCGCCTGCCAAGGAAGACCCGTGGCTGATGGAAAAGGCCTACGTCGACATCGCGCAGGCGCTGCATGAAGGCGACCTGGTCTGCATCTTCCCGGAAGGCAAGCTGACCAGCACCGGCGAGATCAATGAATTCAAGGGCGGCATCAAGAAAATCATCGACCGCTCGCCGGTGCAGGTATTCCCGCTGGCCTTGCGCGGCTTGTGGGGCAGCCTGCTGACGCGCGGCGCCGGCAATCCTTTCCATCGCTCGTTCAAACGCGGCTTGTTTTCGCGGCTGGAGCTGGCGGTGGGCGAGCCGATTCCGGCGCAGCAGGCGACACCGGAATACCTGCAGCAACGCGTGAGCGAACTGCGTGGCGAGTGGAAGTAATCCCTACGCTGGTAAAATCACCCTTTCAGATCATTAAAAGCAGAGCTTCGTTATGTCCGGCAATACCCTCGGCACGCTGTTTACCGTTACCACCTTCGGCGAATCCCATGGCCCGGCCATCGGTTGCGTGATTGACGGCTGCCCGCCGGGCATGGAATTGTCCGAAGCCGACATCCAGCCAGAGCTCGATCGCCGCAAGCCAGGCACCTCGCGCCATGTGACCCAGCGCCAGGAACCGGATACGGTCGAAATCCTGTCCGGCGTGTTCGAAGGCAAAACCACCGGCACGCCGATCGCGCTGCTGATCCGCAACCAGGACCAGCGCAGCAAGGATTACGGCAATATCCTTGATACTTTCCGTCCCGGCCATGCCGACTACACCTACTGGCACAAGTACGGCATCCGCGATCCGCGCGGCGGCGGCCGTTCGTCGGCGCGCCTGACTGCACCCGTGGTCGGCGCGGCGGCGGTGGCCAAGAAGTGGCTGTTCGAGAAATACGGCACCACCTTCAAGGGGTGCATGAGCCAGCTCGGCGACATCGCGATTCCGTTCGAATCATGGGAGCACGTGCGCGAGAATCCTTTCTTCGCCGCCAACGCGACCGTCATTCCGCAACTGGAAGACTACATGGACGCCGGGCGCGCGCATCGATGTCGTGGCGCAGAATGTGCCGGTCGGGCTGGGCGAGCCGATTTACGACAAGCTCGACGCCGAGATCGCCTTCGCCCTGATGGGCATCAATGCCGTCAAGGGCGTGGAAATCGGCGCCGGCTTCAGGTCGGTGGCGCAAAAAGGCACCGAACATGGCGACGCGCTGACGCCGGATGGTTTCGTCGGCAACAATGCCGGCGGCATTTTGGGTGGGATTTCCACCGGCCAGGACATCACCGCGTCGATCGCCATCAAGCCGACCTCGAGCATCCGCTCGCCGCGCCCGTCGATCGACAAGGCCGGCCACGCCACCGACGTCGAAACCCACGGTCGTCACGATCCCTGCGTCGGCATCCGCGCCACGCCGATCGCTGAAGCCATGCTGGCGCTGGTATTGATGGATCACGCCTTGCGTCATCGTGCGCAATGCGGCGACGTGCACGTGACGACGCCGCAGATCGCCGCCCAGAAATAAATCGAATTTCAACAATTTGCCGCGCTTTTTCCGCGGCAAGCAGAACCGAGTTGTCGTGCGCCGGTCGAACGATCCGCAAGCACGGGGAGACATTGCGTCCACAACAACGATGCACGGCAGCGCCGTAGCATCGACCTGGCCGGACAGTTGTTTCCCTGTATTTTTATCTTTCACGAGGGGATGGCATGGGCTACCAGGCACTGAAGACACCGTATCGACAACAATTCCTGCCGCGGCTGCTGCTCGCAGTGACCGCACTGGCGCTGACCGCCTGCGAAAGCGTGCAAACCACTCAGGGCGGCGCCGTCGGCGTGACGCGCACGCAAAGCATGGCCTTGTCCGCGCAGGAAATCGACAGCGCCGCCGTCAAGGAATACGCCCAGGTGCTCGACGAGCAAAGGAAGAAGGGCGCGCTGAATCAAAACGCCGCCCAGGTGCGCCGCGTGCGCGCCATTGCCGACCGGCTGATCCCGCAAACCGTGGCGTTCCGTCCCGACGCCGCCAAGTGGAAATGGGAAGTCAACGTCATCACCTCGCCGGAAGCCAACGCCTGGTGCATGCCCGGCGGCAAGATCGCCGTCTACACCGGCCTGATCGAAAAACTCAAGATCACCGACGACGAACTGGCCGCCGTGATGGGCCATGAAATTTCCCACGCCTTGCGCGAACACGCGCGCGAACGGGCTTCCGAGCAGGCCGTGACCGGCTCGCTGATTTCCATCGGCTCTTCGCTGCTCGGCGTCGGCGAACTCGGCCAGCAGGGTGCGCAGTACGCTTACATGGGCCTGATCGGCCTGCCGAATTCGCGCACACACGAAACCGAAGCCGACCGCATGGGCGTGGAACTCGCCGCCCGCGCCGGTTACGATCCGCGCGCTGCGATTTCCCTGTGGCAAAAAATGGGGCAGATTGGCGGCAGCGAACCGATGAAATTCATGTCCACGCATCCTTCGCGCGACGATCGCATCAGCGATCTGACCGTCTATTCGCAGCGGGTGATGCCGCTCTACGAGCAGAGCAAGAAAACGCGTTGACCGCAAAGCGTTGCCGAACGCGCGCCAAAACCACATTGCCGCCTCGGAAAAGGCGTGTTTATGGCATAATCAAAGGCTCATTTCAACGACTTGCGTAGCCTTTACACGCCCGCATCATCATGCTCAAGACGCTATACGACAAACTTTGGGAATCTCACGTTGTTCATGCTGAACAAGACGGAACGGCCATTTTGTACATTGACCGTCACCTATTGCATGAAGTGACCAGCCCGCAAGCATTCGAAGGCCTCAAGCTGGCCGGTCGCCAGCCATGGCGCAATGCCGCCAATCTGGTGGTGGCCGATCACAATGTGCCGACCACCAATCGCGCCAACGGCATCGCCGATCCGATCTCGCGTTTGCAGGTCGAGACGCTGGACGCCAACGCCAAGGAATACGGCCTGACCTATTTCGGCATGAACGACAAGCGCCAGGGCATCGTGCACGTCATCGGGCCTGAGCAAGGTGCGACGCTGCCCGGCATGACCGTGGTCTGCGGCGACTCGCACACATCCACGCATGGCGCTTTCGCCTGTCTGGCGCACGGCATCGGCACCTCCGAAGTCGAGCATGTGCTGGCGACGCAAACGCTGCTGGCCAAGAAATCCAAGTCCATGCTGGTCCAGGTCGACGGCGCCTTGCCGAACGGCGTGACGGCAAAAGACATCGTCCTGGCGGTGATCGGCAAGATCGGCACCGCCGGCGGCACCGGCTACGCCATCGAATTCGCCGGCTCGACCATGCGCGCGCTGACCATGGAAGGCCGTATGACGGTCTGCAACATGGCCATCGAAGCGGGTGCGCGCGCCGGCATGATCGCGGTCGACGACACCACGATCAACTATCTCAAGGGCCGGCCGTTCTCGCCTGCGGGTCCGCACTGGGAACGCGCCGTGAGTTACTGGCGTACGCTGCATTCCGACCCGGGCGCCAAGTTCGACATGGTCGTGACATTGAACGCCACGGAGATCAAGCCGCAAGTGACTTGGGGCACCTCGCCGGAAATGGTGATCGCCATCGACAGCCGCGTGCCGGATCCGGACAAGGAAAAAGACGCCACCAAGCGCGACGGCATGGAAAAGGCCCTGGCCTACATGGCGTTGAAACCCAACACCCCGATCGAAGACATCCGCATCGACAAGGTGTTCATCGGTTCCTGCACCAACTCGCGCATCGAAGATTTGCGTGAAGCGGCGGCGGTGGTGCGCGGCAAGTTCCGCGCTTCCAACGTCAAGCTGGCGATGGTGGTGCCGGGCTCCGGCCTGGTCAAGGAACAGGCTGAACGCGAAGGCCTGGACAAGATTTTCCGCGATGCCGGTTTTGAATGGCGCGAGCCGGGCTGTTCGATGTGCCTGGCGATGAACGCCGACCGTCTGGAGCCGGGCGAGCGTTGCGCGTCGACGTCCAACCGCAACTTCGAAGGGCGTCAGGGCGCCGGCGGCCGTACTCACCTGGTGAGCCCGGCGATGGCTGCTGCTGCTGGTATCGCAGGACATTTCGTTGACGTGCGTTCTTTATAAAACTATCTTGGTGAAATCATGAAAAAAATAATCGTTTTGACTGCACTGGCCGTGTCGTTCCTGACCTTGACTGCATGCAATACCGTGCGCGGATTCGGTGAAGACGTCTCGAAGGTCGGCGACAAGATGCAGGACGCCAGCAAGAAGTAATGATGCAGTGGTGGCGGCAGCCGGTGTGTCTGCACCGCTGTTGCTGATTTGTTTTGTTGAAGAGATAAAAGAAATCGGCTGATCGGATTGCCGCATGGTGCGGCGATCCATCATCGATAAAAGTGCCATGAATAAATTTATTGTCCATGATGGTCTGGTTGCTCCGCTTGATCGCGCCAACGTCGATACCGACGCGATCATTCCCAAGCAATTCCTGAAATCGATCCAACGCAGCGGCTTCGGTCCGAACCTGTTCGACGAATGGCGTTATCTGGATCATGGCGAGCCGGGCATGGACAATTCCAAGCGTCCGCTGAATCCTGATTTCGTGCTGAACCAGGCACGTTATCAAGGCGCATCGGTGCTGCTGGCGCGCAAGAATTTCGGTTGCGGCTCCTCGCGCGAACACGCGCCGTGGGCGCTTGATCAGTACGGCTTCCGTGCTGTGATCGCACCGAGCTTTGCCGATATTTTCTTTAATAATTGCTTCAAGAACGGCCTGTTGCCGATCGTGCTGCCGGAGCAGCAGATCGACCGCCTGTTCGATGAAGTGAAGGCATTCCCGGGCTTCCGCCTGATCATTGACTTGGAAAAACAAGTCATTACTACCGCCAATGGCAGTCAGACTTATCCGTTTGAGGTCGGCGAATTCCGCAAGTATTGCTTGCTCAACGGCCTGGACGACATCGGTCTGACATTGCGCCAAGCGGACAAAATCCGCGCTTTTGAAGAGCGTCACCTGTTCGATCAACCTTGGCTGGCCAATACCATCTGAGCGTATCTGCAGGTTTCTGAAGTTTCCGATTAGCCGGATGTCCCATCGCACGGTCTCCTGGACCGGTGCAGGTGCGGCAGCCGGCGTTACCATTTTCCAAGACTAGAAGACGACGACATGAAGATTGCAATTTTGCCAGGCGATGGCATCGGTCCCGAGATCATTGAACAAGCGGTGCGCGTGCTCAATACACTGGGCGAAAAGTTTGAGATGGAAACCGCGCCGGTCGGCGGCGCAGGCTACGAAGCACACGGCCATCCGCTGCCGGACGGCACGCTGAAGCTGGCCAAGGAATCCGATGCCATCCTGTTCGGCGCCGTCGGCGACTGGAAATACGACACGCTGGATCGCCCGCTGCGTCCTGAACAAGCCATCCTGGGCCTGCGCAAGCACCTGCAACTGTTCGCCAATTTCCGTCCGGCGATCTGTTATCCGGAACTCACCGGCGCTTCGTCGCTGAAGCCTGAACTGGTGGCGGGTCTGGACATCCTGATCGTGCGCGAACTGAACGGCGACATTTACTTCGGCCAACCGCGCGGCATGCGCGAAGCGCCGGACGGTCCGTTCAAGGGCGCCCGCGAAGGCTTCGATACCATGCGTTACAGCGAGCCTGAAATCCGCCGCATAGCCCACGTTGCCTTCCAGGCTGCGGCCAAGCGCGGCAATCGCCTGTGCAGCGTCGACAAGGCCAACGTGCTGGAGACCTTCCAGTTCTGGAAAGACATCGTCACCGACGTGCACAAGGAGTATCCGCAAGTCGAACTGACCCACATGTACGTGGACAATGCCGCCATGCAACTGGTCAAGGCACCGAAGAATTTCGACGTCATCGTGACCGGAAACATGTTCGGCGATATCTTGTCCGATGCGGCAGCCATGCTGACCGGTTCGATCGGCATGTTGCCGTCGGCCTCGCTGGACGCCAACAACAAGGGCCTGTACGAACCATCGCACGGTTCGGCGCCGGACATCGCCGGCAAGGGCATCGCCAATCCGCTGGCGACTATCCTGTCGGCAGCCATGATGCTGCGTTTCTCGCTGAACAAGGCGGAACAGGCGGACCGTATTGAAGCGGCGGTGAAGAAAGTCCTTGCGCAAGGCTATCGCACCGGCGATATTTATGAAGAGGGCACCACCAAGGTCGGCACCAAGGAAATGGGCGATGCAGTCGTCAAGGCATTGGGCTGAGTTCTGGGTTGATCGCGGTAGTGGTTTTTTTAACGTTGTAGTTCATTGATTATGGAAGTTCATAAATAGGGAAAGATGATGAAACTGGTTGGTTTGGTAGGCTGGCGTGGAATGGTGGGTTCGGTCCTGATGCAACGCATGCAGGACGAGGGTGATTTCGATCACATCGAACCGGTATTTTTTTCGACCTCGAATGCAGGCGGTAAAGCACCGTCGTTCGCCAAAACGGCAACGACGCTGAAAGACGCCAACAGCATTGACGAGCTGAAAAAATGCGACATCATTATTACCGCGCAAGGCGGCGACTACACCACCGAGATCTTCCCCAAGCTGCGCGCAGCCGGCTGGAACGGTTTCTGGATCGATGCGGCGTCGACCCTGCGCATGAAGGACGATGCCGTGATCGTGCTCGATCCGGTCAATGACAACGTCATCCGCGACGCGCTGGCCAAGGGCGTCAAGAACTACATCGGCGGCAATTGCACCAACTCCATCTTGCTGATGGGCGTGGGCGGCCTGTTCAAGGAAGGTCTGGTCGAGTGGGTCAGTTCCATGACCTATCAGGCGGCTTCCGGCGGCGGCGCCAACCACATGCGCGAGCTGTTGAAGGGCATGGGCGTGATCAGCGCTGCCGTGACCGATGAGCTGGCGACGCCGTCGTCGGCGATTCTGGATATCGACCGCGTGGTTGCCAAGACCATCCGCGAAGACGTGCCGACCGAGTATTTCGGCGCGCCGCTGGCCGGCGGCCTGATCCCGTGGATCGACGCGCAGCTGGAAAACGGCCAGTCCAAGGAAGAGTGGAAGGGCCAGGCCGAAGTCAACAAGATCCTCGGCAACGACAAGCCGATTCCTGTCGACGGCCTGTGCGTGCGCATCGGCGCGATGCGTTGCCACAGCCTGGCATTGACCATCAAGCTCAAGCGCGATCTGCCGCTGTCCGAGATCGAATCCATCATCCGTGCGGGCAACCAGTGGGTGAAATGGGTGCCGAACGACCGCGCCATCACGGTCAAGGAATTGACTCCGGCATCGATCACCGGCAGCCTGGAAATCGGCGTCGGCCGCGTGCGCAAGCTGAACCAGGGGCCGGAATACATTTCCGCGTTCGTGATCGGTGATCAGTTGCTGTGGGGCGCGGCCGAACCGCTTCGTCGCATGCTGCGCATCATCCTTGGAAAATAATTGATGACGAGACGTGGGGTTTTCTCCCGTTTCGTTGTCAATTTGCAACGCTAACCCGTCAAACATTCCGTACCCGGAATGTTGGCGGGTTTTGACCATCTTGAGAACTTGGTTACACTTGCAGGCCTAAGTTCTTGATGATATGTTGAAAATCAGAATTTATCTCATCCACGTCAATAAACTGATCGTCGCAACAGGGCTGGTCAAATCCATTGCTTAGTGGCAATTTGGAGGACTTTCGTTGACCTGTCGAATTTTTACTTGTCATTGATGAAATAAACTTTGGTCTTCAGGCCTTCTTTATGGAACGTCTACCTCACCATACAAACATGCCTCTACATACTGATAACAAGTTTCCGCTGTCCCGCCTGAAAAAACTGAGCGCCGCCGTTACCCTGGCAGTCATCCTGCCGATGGGAGCGCATGCCGCCGGGCTCGGCAAGCTGACCGTCTTGTCGGCGCTGGGCCAGCCGCTGCGCGCGGAAATCGAGCTGACTTCAGTATCGAAAGAGGAGGAAGGCTCGCTGGTGGCCCGCCTTGCGCCGGCCGACGCTTTCCGCAAGGCCAACATCGATTTCAATCCGGTATTGTCGTCGCTGCGTTTTTCCGTCGAACAGCGTCAGGGCCGGCAACTGGTCCGCATCAGTTCTGCGCAGGCGCTCAACGAGCCCTTCGTCGATCTGCTGCTGGAATTGAGCGGCGGCGGCACGCGCCTTGTGCGCGAGTACACCTTCCTGCTCGACCCGCCTGACATGCGCAAGCCGCAGGCTGCGCAATCCGCGCCGGCAACGCCGCCTGCAGCAGCGCCTGCTGTCGCGAAACCTGCTGCGGTTGCTGCCACTACCGCTACGCCAGTCGCAAAACCTGCACCGGCTGCAGCACCGGCGACAGCGTCGTCTGCAGCAACCAACAACAGCGACGACGAGCCGGTGTCGAGCATCGTCACCAAATCCGCACCTTCGCCGCTGGCTGAAGAAATCATCCGCAACGGCCGCAGCAGCGAGCAGGGTGGCTTGACCAACGCGCCGGTGCCTGCGGCCGTGGCTGCCAGAACCGTACCTCAGCCCGCTGCCGCCAAGTCCGAAGAAACCGCTCCTGCAGCTACCGGCAAGCGAGGCAAGGGCGCCGCAGCTAATGCCGCAGCCAAGCCTGAAGGCAAGGCAGGCGACAAGACTTATCGCGTCAAGGAAGGCGACACGCTGGCGGACATCGCCAATCGCACCAAAGACAACACCGTGTCGTTGGATCAGATGCTGATCGCGTTGTACCGCGCCAATCCCGACGCCTTCATCGGCGACAACATCAATCGCCTGCGTGCAGGCCGCGTGTTGTCGGTGCCGGATGCCGCCGCCGCCGGTGCGGTCGACAAGGGCGAAGCGCGCAGCACCGTGGTGGCGCAGGCGCAGGATTTCAACGCTTACCGCAACAAGCTGGCAGGCCAGGTCGCCAGCGGTCCGGCCCGCAAGGCCAACGACGCCAGGCAAAGCGGCGGCGGTAAAGTAACTGCGCGCGTGGAAGAAAAATCTTCCACCAACGAAGCCCGCGACCGCTTGCAATTGTCGAAGGCCGGCGCGGGAGCGAAAGATCGCGCCGCCGCTGAAAAAGCTGCGGCCGAAGACAAGATTGCAGCAGACAAGGCGATCGCCGAAGCCAATGATCGCGTCAAGGCGCTGGAGAAGAACGTCAGCGATTTGCAGAAGCTGCTGGAAATCAAGAACAAGACGCTGGCCGAAATGAGCGAGCAGCAGAAGGCCGCCGCCAAGCCGGAAACTCCGGCCGCCGCACCTGCAGCTGCGGAAGTGAAGCCGGAAGAAAAGCCGGTCGAAGCCAAGCCGGCTGAAGCAACACCTGCACCGGCGCCCGAGCCTGCCAAGCCTGAAGCGACACCTGCTCCCGCAGCCGCTCCGGCCGAAGCAAAGCCCAAAGTCGCCGTGGTCCCCGGCCCGGTCGCGACCGCCAGCTTCTTTGATCGTATCCAGGACAATCCTTTCGTGTTGCCGGGCGCCGGTACGCTGGTCGCCTTGCTGGCGGCGTGGGGCGTCGTGCGCGTGCGCAACAACAAGAAGAAGGCTGCCGCGGCGGCAGCAGGCGATCCCGAACAGGAGGATGAGCCGGCGGCGTCGCCCAAGGAAACGCCACCGGCGGTTGAAGCCGCAGCTGTAGCGGCGGCGGCAGTTGCTGCGGAAGCGGAAAAGCCCGCTCCCGAACCGGTTGCCGTGGTTGAAGAGCCAGCTGCAACTCCGGTCGCCGAAGCGCCCGAAGTCGAGGCCGTCGATCCGATCGAAGAGGCTGACATGTACATTTCCTTCGGCCGCGAAGAACAGGCTGAAGACATTCTGCAACTGGCGCTGAAATCCGATCCGAACCGGCAGGCAATCCGCAACAAGCTGCTGGAAATCTATGCGAAGCGCCAGGACGTCGATGCCTTCAACGACGTGGCCAAGGAGTTGCATGCCGGCACCGGCGGCATCGGCGAAGAGTGGGAGAAGGCGGCGGCCCTGGGCATCGTGCTTGATCCGACCAATCCGCTGTATGGCGCCGTCATCGAGGAAGAAGAGATCGCACCTGCGGAAGAACCGGCTCCCGCCGAGCCGGAACCCGACCAGGGCCTGGAATTCGACCTGGACGATTTCAAGGGCGCGGAAATCCAGCCGGGCGCCACGCCGCCGACTGACATCGGTAGCAAAATCGATTTCGACCTCGAACTCGACAGCGGCGCCAAGCCGGCAGAAGAGGACGCACAGAAGCCGGCCGCGCCTGCGCTCAACGACATCGACCTGGACTTGCCGCCACCTGAAACACCGAAGCCGGTCGACGTGCTGGAAGACGACGAATCCGCTTTCACCGCCGAAATGTCGACCAAGCTCGACCTGGCTGCTGCCTACCAGGAAATCGGCGACAAGGAAGGCGCTCGCGAATTGCTCGAGGAAGTCATCCGCGGCGGCAACGACGCCCAGATATCGCGCGCCCGCGACATGCTGTCCAAGCTGTCCTGAGCGTAGCGGGCCGTATGTCTGGAAACGGACGAGACGGGCGCCGGCAGCGGCGCCCGTTTGCATTTGTTGAGTTGTTGAACCTGCATTTAAATTCATTGAACCGGGCAGCGTGCTGCAAAGCGACTGCTGCAACTTGTTGACTGCCGTGACCGAACCATCCCTTCCTGCCGAAAACATTGCCGCCGACGCGCAGTCGCGTCCATTGCCCGCTTTGCATCGCGTCGTGCTCGGCATTCAGTACGACGGCAACTCGTGGCAGGGCTGGCAGACCCAGCCGCACGGGCTGACCGTGCAGGACAAGCTGGAAGCCGCGCTCAAGAAATTCACGTTGACCGACATCGATACCACCTGCGCGGGTCGCACCGATTCCGGCGTGCATGCGCTGGAACAGGTGGTGCATTTCGACACCGTCATTGCCCGCGAAACAGCCTCGTGGGTGCGCGGCGTGAACGCCTTCCTGCCGCCTTCGATCGCCGTGCGCTGGGCCTGCGAAGTAGCGCTGGAAGAAGCATCCGGACTCAATCCGGGCGAGCGCGAAGACGGCTTCCACGCCCGCTTCAGCGCCACCGCGCGCACCTATCACTATGTCTTGTACAACCACCCGGTGCGTTCGCCGCTGCTGGCGGGCAAGGCCGGCTGGACTTTCCGTCCGCTCGACGTCGGCCTGATGCAGCAAGGCGCGGATCACCTGATCGGCATGCATGATTTTTCGAGTTTCCGCGCGGTCGAATGCCAGGCCAGGTCGCCGGTGCGCACGATGGAATCACTGCAAGTGCGTCGTCACGGCGACATGATCGTCTTCACGCTCAAGGCCAATGCCTTCCTGCACCACATGGTGCGCAACATCGTCGGTTCGCTGATCTATGTCGGCAACGGCAGGCAGCCGCCGCAATGGATTGCCGAAGTGCTGGCGCAAAAGGACCGCGGTTGCGCTGCGCCGACCTTCATGCCGGATGGCCTCTATCTCGCCAAAGTCGACTATCCTGCGCGCTGGCAACTGCCGCAGGAAGCCGCCGCCTGGCCCTGGCTGTAGCCGGCTGGCCCAATCGGTTAGACTAGGCGTCTTGTTATCCTTCGCTCCCGCTCTCATTTAGTGATCATGTCCAGGACCAGAATCAAGATTTGCGGCTTGACCCGCGCTGAAGATGTCGTCGCCGCCGTTGCGGCCGGCGCCGATGCGATCGGCTTCGTGTTTTACGCCAAGAGCCCGCGCTATGTCACGGCCGATGTCGCTGCGCAACTGATCTCTGCGGCGCCGCCATTCGTCTCGACCGTGGGCCTGTTCGTCAATGCCGGCGCGGAGGAGGTCGCGGCCATCCTGCAGCAGGCGCCGTTGTCGCTGTTGCAATTCCATGGCGACGAAACGCCGGAACAGTGCGCCGCCATTGCCGCCGCAGTAAAACGACCGTTCATCCGCGCAGCACGCATCGGAAGTTCGACCACGCCTGCGGATTTGATAAAATACGAACAGGATTATCGTTCCGCCAGTCCTTATTTCACGGGACTCTTGCTCGACACCCTGGTTGAGCAATACGGCGGCAGCGGAAAGGTTTTCGATTGGTCTCTCATTCCAGAAGAACTCGCGCCTCGGGTCGTTTTAAGTGGTGGCTTGAGCGTACAAAACGCGACTGACGCGGTGCAGCGCGTGCGCCCGCACGCCGTCGACATCAGCAGCGGTGTCGAACAAGCCAAAGGCATCAAGGATGCCGCCAAGATCGCCGCCTTCATCAGCGCGGTGCGCCAGGCGGACAACATCTGAACGAATGCCGTCTTACCTGGATCGAACAGCAGAGGAATTGCAATGAAAGAATTAAATCCGCTCGGAAATTTTTCCGAGCGCCAGCCTGTCTCCGCAGCAGCCTTGCACCAGACTGCGCCCTACAACCTGCCTGACGCGCGCGGCCATTTCGGCCAGTACGGCGGCAGCTTCGTGTCGGAAACCCTGACGCATGCGCTCAACGAATTGCGCGACGCCTATGCGCATTACCAGCACGACGAACAGTTCCTGGCCGAATTCCATACCGAACTGAAACACTTCGTCGGCCGCCCGAGCCCGGTCTACCACGCCAAGCGCTGGTCCGAACTGGCCGGCGGCGCGCAGATCTACTTCAAGCGCGAAGACCTCAACCACACCGGCGCGCACAAGATCAACAACGTCATCGGCCAGGCCTTGCTGGCCAAGCGCATGGGCAAGAAACGCATCATTGCCGAAACCGGCGCTGGCCAGCACGGCGTGGCGACCGCAACAATTTGTGCGCGCTTCGGCATGGAATGCATCGTCTACATGGGCAGCGAAGACGTCAAGCGCCAGTTGCAGAACGTCTACCGCATGAACCTGCTGGGCGCGACAGTCGTGCCGGTTGAATCCGGTTCCAAGACGCTCAAGGATGCCCTCAACGAAGCAATGCGCGACTGGGTCACCAATGTCGAAAGCACCTTCTACATCATCGGCACCGTGGCCGGCCCACATCCGTATCCGATGATGGTGCGCGACTTCCAGTCTTCGGCAACGAATGCATCGTGCAGATGCCCGAGATCGCCAGCCGCCAGCCGGACTATGTCGTCGCTGCAGTGGGCGGCGGCTCCAATGCGATGGGGATTTTCTATCCCTACATCGACTACAAGGATGTGCAGCTGGTCGGCGTCGAAGCCGCTGGCGACGGCCTCGACAGCGGCCGTCATTCGGCGTCGCTGACGCTGGGTTCGCCCGGCGTGCTGCATGGCAACCGCACCTACCTGCTGCAGGATGAAAACGGCCAGATCATGGAGACGCACTCCGTCTCCGCCGGTCTCGATTACCCCGGCGTCGGCCCGGAACACTCGTGGTTGAAAGACAGCGGCCGCGCCAGCTATGACGACGAGGCGCTGGCTGCGTTCAATACCTGCTGCCGTATCGAGGGCATCATCCCGGCGCTGGAGTCGAGCCATGCGCTGGCCTACGCAGCCAAGCTGGCGGCGACCTTGCCGAAAGACAAGATCGTGCTGGCGAATCTTTCCGGCCGCGGCGACAAGGACATGCATACCGTGCAACAGCGCCAGGGTTGATCCCCGGCCTGGCCCGCACGTGCCGGCCGGTCCTTGTGGGCCTGCCGGCTGGTTCGACAAAAAACTTCACAACATCATGTCCAGAATCCAGACCACCTTTTCCCAACTGGCCGAGCAAAAGCGCAAGGCCCTGATCACTTTCATCACCGCCGGCGACCCGGCCCCCGAGCTGACCGTGCCGTTGTTGCACGCGCTGGTCGCCGGCGGCGTCGATATCCTTGAACTCGGGGTGCCGTTTTCCGATCCCATGGCGGAAGGTCCGGTCATTCAGCGCGCCTGTGAGCGCGCCCTGAAATTCAACGTCAGCACGCACGACGTACTGGATTACGTGCGTGAGTTTCGCCAGACCAACACCACCACGCCGGTGGTGCTGATGGGTTACGCCAACCCGATCGAGCGCTTCGGCGTGGATGCCTTCATTGCCGCAGCGAAAGAAGCGGGCGTGGACGGCACCATCGTGGTGGACTATCCGCCCGAAGAGTGTGAAGAGTTTTCGCAAAAGATGCAGGCCCAGGGTCTCGACCCGATCTTCCTGCTGGCGCCGACCTCGACTGAGGAGCGCATCATGCAGGTCGCCAAGGTCAGCAGCGGTTTCTGCTATTACGTTTCGCTCAAGGGCGTGACCGGCGCCGCCAACATCGACATCGTGGAAGTGGCGGCGCGCATTGCAGCCATCCGCAAACACGTCAAACTGCCGATCGGCGTCGGTTTCGGCATTCGCGACGGCGCCACGGCCAAGGCGGTGAGCGAAGTGGCGGACGCGGTGGTCATCGGCAGCCGCATCATCCAAGAGCTGGAAAACACGCCGCGCGAGCGTGCGGTCGAGGCGGTGCAGGCCTTCGTGGCGGACATCCGCAAGGCGCTGGACGCCTGACCAGGCGCGGCGGGCAGGGCAGGCCGTCGCGACTTGAACTCCCGGCAGAAGGGCTTTCCTGGGCTTGAAAACTTGCAGGAAAGCAAACAAAACACGATCCGCGGCTATGCGCGTTGGCCTCTGGTACAATGCGCCACCGGAAATTAAATGAGGTTTCTATGAGCTGGCTAGAGAAATTACTCCCGCCTCAAATTCAACGTAGCGATTCCGCAAGCCGGAAGTCGATACCCGAAGGTTTATGGGTCAAGTGCCCGTCCTGCGAAGCGGTACTCTATCGTACCGATCTGGAATCCAATCTCCACGTTTGCCCCAAGTGCAGCCATCACATGCGCATCCGCGCCCGTGCGCGCCTGGATTCCCTGCTCGACGAAGGCGGCCGTTATGAAATCGGCCAGGAAACCTTGCCGGTCGACACGCTGAAATTCAAAGACAGCAAGAAATATCCCGACCGTCTGAAAGACGCGCTGGAATCCACCGGTGAAACCGATGCCATGATCGTCATGGGCGGCGCCATCATGACCCTGCCGGTCGTGGTCGCCTGCTTCGAATTCGAATTCATGGGCGGTTCCATGGGCTCCGTGGTCGGTGAGCGTTTCGCCCGCGGCGCGCAAATGGCGCTGGAGCAAAAAGTACCGTTCATCTGCATCACCGCTACAGGCGGCGCACGCATGCAGGAAGGCTTGTTGTCATTGATGCAAATGGCCAAGACCACTTCCATGCTGACCAAGCTGTCCGAAAAGAAGTTGCCGTTCATCAGCGTGCTGACCGATCCGACCATGGGCGGCGTGTCGGCATCGTTCGCCTTCATGGGCGACGTCGTGATGGCTGAACCGAAGGCCCTGATCGGCTTCGCCGGTCCGCGCGTGATCGAGAACACCGTGCGCGAAAAATTGCCGGAAGGCTTCCAGCGTTCCGAGTTCCTCGTGACCAAGGGCGCCATCGACATGATCGTCGACCGCCGCAAGATGCGCGAAGAAATCGCACGCCTGCTGGCGTTGCTGCAAAATCAGGCGGCCGAAACCGTTTCCTGATCGCGATGCTGCAGACAGACCCGAACTTGTCGTCATTCAACGCAAGTTCGGGTTTTTGCTTTTAAGTCCATCATCGCGCCTTTCGGCGATGCAGATTCAGTTCAGGTTCACATCAGATACACCGCAGGCTCATTCATGCAAGCGCAAGCAAAACCTTCCACACTGGCCGAATGGCTGACACTTCTTGAAACCCGTCATACCAAGTCCATCGACATGGGCCTCGAGCGCGTCGGCAAGGTCAAGGAACAACTCGGCATCCATTTCGATTGCCCCGTGATCATGGTGGCCGGCACCAACGGCAAGGGTTCCACCTGCGCCATGCTGGAATCCATCCTGATGCGCGCCGGTTACCGCGTGGGTTTGTACATCAAGCCGCATTTCCTGCATTTCAACGAGCGCGCCCGCATCGAAGGCATACCCGCCTCCGACGCTGCGCTGATCGCGGCGTTCGAGGCAGTGGAAGAAAAGCGCGGCGACATTTCGCTGACCTATTTCGAGTTCACCACGCTGGCGATCATGAAGCTGCTGGCTGATGCAAAGATGGACGTGGTGATTCTGGAAGTCGGTCTGGGCGGCCGTCTTGACGCGGTCAATGTGATCGATTCCGATGTCGGCATCGTCACCAGCATCGACATCGACCACACCGAATACCTCGGCACCACGCGTGAAGAAATCGGCTTCGAAAAGGCCGGTATTTTCCGTTCCGGCAAGACCGCCATCTGCGGCGATCCGATGCCACCGAAGTCGCTGATCAAGCACGCCGAATCGATTGGCGCCGACCTCTGGCTGATGGGCCGCGATTTCAACTACCAGGGCGACAAGCAGCAGTGGGCCTATGGCGGCCGCGCGCAACGTCGCAACTCGCTGGCCTATCCGAGCCTGCGCGGCGCCAACCAGTTGCTCAATGCTTCCGCTGCGCTGGCGGCGCTGGAAGCCTTGCGCGATCTCTTGCCGATCGGCGCCCAGGAAGTACGCACCGGGCTGGCCACGGTCGAGCTGCCGGGACGTTTCCAGGTCCTGCCGGGACAACCGCTGGTGATCCTCGACGTTGCGCACAATCCGCACGCCGCCGCCACGCTGGCGCAGAACCTCGACAACATGGGCTTCCATCCGTACACCTATGCGGTGTTCGGTTCGATGCTCGACAAGGACATCGAAGGCGTGATCAGCCACCTCAAGGGCAAGATCGACCATTGGTGCGTCACGGACCTGCCGCTGCCGCGCGCTGCCACGGCGCAGCAATTGAAGGACAAATTGCTGGAAGCGGGCGTCGAGCCGGAATTCAAGCCGGACGCGGCCTGCACCATAGAAACCTTCGAATCGCCGGCTGCCGCATTCGCAAATGCGCAAAGCCGGGCTACCGAGAATGATAGAATTGTGGTTTTCGGATCCTTCCTGACCGTCGCCGGCGTCATGGAAGCGAACAAGCCGGAATTGCATTGAACCACAGCACTGGATTCGCACCGTTTGCGCTGCATTTTCAGCGATCTGCGGTATTTGTTGCACACACGTATTTTTCAGACTACCTAACTTAGATCAGCATGGGCTTGTTCTCGTTTTTTCGTAAAAACAAGCAGGAATCTGCTTCCGGTCAGGGCGAATTCCTCTCGCGTTCGGCAGGAGGCGACCCGGCGGCGCAAAATAGTCGTGGCAGCCGCAGTGCCGGAAACGCACGGAAATCCGGCAAAGCCGGCAAAGACGAGTCCGCCGATCCGGTTCTGCCCGAAAAGAAGCCGTCGCCTGATCGGCGCCGTGGCGCTGGTGCTGGCGGTCGTGATCGTGTTGCCGATGATCCTCGATTCCGAGCCGCGCCCGCTGGCGGATGACATTGCCATCCAGATACCTTCCAAAGACGGCAAGGATGCAGCGCCTGCGGCCGACAAGCCCAAGGTCGCCGCTGCCGAGCCCAAGGAAGAATTCGTCGATCCGGCCACCATGAACGCAGGCGTCGAAAAGCCGGCCATTGCACCCGGTGCGTCGGCAATGCCGTCCGGTCCGGCCAACGCCCCGCAGGCGCAAACAGCCAAACCGGCATCCTCGACCCCGGCCGTGGCGGAGAAGCCTGCTGAAAAGCCGGCCGCCAAGCCCGAGATTAAAGCTGAAGTCAAAGCCGACGTTAAAGACAGCAAGACCGCCGCCAAACCGGCCGAACACAAGGACGATCACAAGAAGGACGTGAAGGAAGCCGCCAAGCCGAAGGCCGCCGACAAGTCCGATGATGCTGCGCGCGCACTGGCGATCCTGGAGGGCAAGCCTGCCGCCGCCGACAAGAAATCCGCGCCGACGCCGGCTGCAGGCGGCAAGTTCGTGATCCAGGTGGCGGCATTGGCGACGCAGGAAAAAATCGATGAACTGCGCGGCAAGCTCAATGGCGCAGGCATCAAGTCGTACACGCAAAAAGTGGCGACGCAATCGGGCGACCGCACGCGCATCCGCGTCGGCCCGTTTGCCAGCCGCGACGAAGCCGACAAGATGCGCGCCAAGATCAACAAGCTTGGCCTGAACGCCACGGTCGTGCCGGCTTGAATTTGATGGCATCCGGTCGCATATTGCTCATGTTGCCTGTGTTGTTGCCTGCTTCTTCGTCTTCGCCGGGTTTGTCGTCGTGACGATCTTCGACTACCTGGTCCTGTTGGTGCTGGCCTGTTCGGTGGTCATCAGCATGTTGCGCGGACTGGTGCGCGAAGTGTTGTCGCTGGCCAGCTGGATAATTGCATTAGTCGTCGCCAACGCCTATGGTGAAGCATTGGCGCAGATGTTGCCCGACGTGATTCCGGGCGAGTCGACGAGATTGATTGTGGGATTCATCGTGTTGTTCATCGGTACACGCCTGTTGATGGGGCTGGTGACCAGAGCGATGTCGGAAGTGGTCAAGGCGAGCGGCCTGTCGCTGATCGATCGCAGCCTGGGCGCGGTATTCGGCCTGGCGCGCGGCGCGGTGATCGTGCTGGCGGTGGTGTTGTTATGCGGTACGACCTCGATTCCGCAGCAGCCATTCTGGAAAGAGGCGCGTTTCAGTGCGCTGGCGGAAACCGCCGCCGAGACCGCCAAACCGTATCTGCCGGGGCAGTTTGCACAGCACGTCCATTTTTGATTTTGTTTGTTGGTTTCGTTTCTTCGTTTGTTTTTGCTTAGGAGTCCACCATGTGTGGCATTGTCGGCGTCGTTTCCCATAGTCCAGTCAACCAGTTGCTCTACGACGCCTTGCTGCTGCTGCAGCACCGCGGTCAGGATGCGGCGGGTATCGCAACCAATCACGCAAACGGTTTCTCGATGCACAAGGCCAACGGTCTCGTGCGCGACGTGTTCCGTACGCGCAATATGCGTTCGCTGCCGGGCAACACCGGCCTCGGCCAGGTGCGTTATCCGACCGCAGGCAGCTCGTCCAGCGAAGAGGAAGCGCAACCGTTCTACGTCAATGCGCCGTTCGGCATCATCCTGGCGCACAACGGCAACCTGACCAATGCGGAACAGCTCAAGGTCGAGATGTTCAAGAACGACCGCCGCCACCTCAACACCGACTCCGACACCGAAGTGCTGGTCAACGTGTTTGCGCATGAATTGCAGCAGGCGACGACCGGTTATTCGCTGGATCCGGCTGCGGTATTCAAGGCCGTTGCGATGGTCCACAAGCGCGTGCGCGGCTCGTATGCCGTGGTGGCGCAGATCGCCGGTTACGGCCTGCTGGGCTTCCGCGATCCGTACGGCATCCGCCCGATGTGCCTGGGTTTCAATGAAACCGACAAGGGTTCGGAGTACATGCTGGCGAGCGAATCCGTGGCGCTGGAAGGCCTCGGTTTCCGCTTCCTGCGCGATGTGATGCCCGGCGAAGCGATCTTCATCGACAACGACGGCAAGCTGTACAACCAGCAATGCGCGGACAATCCGACGCTGAACCCTTGCGCGTTCGAATTCGTCTACCTGGCGCGCCCGGACTCGGTCATTGACGGCGCTTCGGTCTACGCCAGCCGCCTGAAGATGGGTGAATACCTGGCCGAGAAAGTCCGTCGCGAAATCGCCAGCGGTGAAATCGACGTGGTCATGCCGATCCCAGATTCGTCACGTCCTGCCGCGATGGAACTGGCGCTCAAGCTGAACCTGGATTACCGCGAAGGCTTCATCAAGAACCGCTACATCGGCCGCACCTTCATCATGCCAGGCCAGGGCCTGCGCAAGAAGTCCGTGCGCCAGAAGCTCAACGCCATCGGTTCCGAATTCAAGGGCAAGAGCGTGCTGCTGGTCGACGATTCGATCGTGCGCGGTACGACCAGCCGCGAGATCGTGCAGATGGCGCGTGAAGCCGGCGCCAAGCGCGTGATCGCGACGAACTGATCGCCTATGGTCGCACCGACGAAGAAGTCTGCCGCGAAATCACGGCTGACGCGCTGGTATATCAGGACGTGGAAGACCTGAAGCGCTCAATCTCCGACATCAATCCGGCATTGCGCAATTTTGAAGCATCGTGCTTCGACGGCAACTACATCACCGGCGACATCTCGCGCGACTACCTCGATCGTATCGAGTTCGCCCGCAAGAATCCGAAGCCGGCCCTGGAAGACGCCGTCCGTTCGCAACTCAACCTGAACCTGGCGCGCGTGGACTGATTTCCACCGCAGCAGGACAAGATGAGCGCCGGACCGCCGTTATGGCGTCCGGCGTTTTTCATTGGCGCGACCACCGCGATCACAATGCTGCGGCCGTCGCGGAACTGGCTTATCATCACTGTTCTCCGATGATTTCCCGCCTCATACCTCTACACCTATGAACGACAAGAAGAACTACGGCTTCACCACCACCATTTTGCATAGCGATCGCCAGAAGGACATTGAGCACGGTTCGCTGCACAAGCCCATCCACACCTCCGTGGCATTCGGTTACAAGGATGCGCGCCAGCTGGCCGAAGTATTCCAGGGCAAGCAATCGGGTTACCGCTACGGCCGCCAGGGCAATCCGACCGTGTCGGCGCTGGAAGACAAGGTCACCAGGATGGAGGACGGTCTCTCGACGATCTGCTTCGCCACCGGCATGGCCGCCATTGGCGCCGTGATCCAGGGGCTGCTGCGCGAAGGCGACCACGTGGTGTCATCGGCTTTCCTGTTCGGCAACACCAACAGCATGTGGATGACGGTGCATGCGCAAGGCGCGCGCGTGTCTATGGTGGACGCTACCGACGTCAAGCTGGTGGAAGCCGCGCTGACGCCGCAGACGCGCATCGTCTTCGTCGAAACCATTGCCAATCCGCGCACCCAGATCGCCGACCTGAAGCGCATCGGCGAGCTGTGCCGCGAGCGCGGCATTCTGTACATCGTCGACAACACGATGACCTCTCCCTACCTGTTCCAGCCCAAGGCGGTCAACGCCGGGCTGGTAGTCAATTCGCTGACCAAGTCGATCGGCGGCCACGGCAACGCGCTGGGCGGCGCGCTGACCGATACGGGCTTGTACGACTGGTCGCGCTATCCGCACATCGCCGACAACTACAAAAAGAATCCGCAGCCGCAGTGGGGCATGGCGCAGATTCGCGCCAAGGCCTTGCGCGACTTCGGCGCTTCGCTGGGACCGGAAGCGGCGCATCACATCGCCGTCGGCGCCGAAACCATTGCGCTGCGCCAGGATCGCGAATGCGCCAACGCGCTCGCCGTGGCGCAGATGCTCGACGCCGATCCGCGCGTGGCGGCGGTGTACTACCCGGGCCTGCCTTCGCATCCGCAGCATGCGCTGGCGACTGAGCTGTTCCGTTCCTACGGCAGCTTGTTGAGCTTTGAGCTGAAAGACGGCATCGACTGCTTCGATTACCTGAACCGCCTGCGACTGGCGGTGGCATCGAGCAACCTGGGAGACACGCGTACGCTGGTGATTCCGGTGGCGCACACGATCTTCTTTGAAATGGGGCAGGAGCGCCGCGCAGCGATGGGCATCGCCGAATCGCTGATCCGGGTTTCCATCGGTCTGGAGGACACGGACGATCTGGTCGAGGATTTCAGGCAGGCGCTGGATTCGTAGTATGAGGAAGCCATGCCGGTTATGGCCGGCATGGCGTGATGCTCCTCAAGGAAGCAGCTTGTCTGCAGCCTTGTGATCGGCCCACTTGTTGGTGTAGCTCGGCTTGTACGTTTTGAAGCGCTGGACCAGACTGGCTGGATCCGCGTCATGCATCATCAGCAGCGATTGCTCGGCTGTCAGGAAACGTTGCGACACCAGATGTTCGATGAAGGCGATCAGGTTGTCGTAAAAACCGTCGACGTTGAGCAGGCCGATCGGCTTGTAATGGAAACCCAGCTGCGCCCAGGTCAGCACTTCAAACAATTCTTCCAATGTACCCATGCCGCCCGGCATGGCGATAAAACCGTCCGACAATTCCGCCATCATGGCCTTGCGTTCGTGCATGTCCTTGACGATGTGCAGGCGGGTCAGGCCGTTGTGGCCCAGTTCCTTGTCCAGCAGCGCCTTCGGGATCACGCCGGTGGCTTCGCCGCCGAGTCGCATGACTTCCGTTGCAATCACGCCCATCAGGCCGACGTTGCCGCCGCCATACACCAGGGCGATGTTGTCCTTGACCATTTGCTGCGCCAGGCGCGCCTTGTGCGTAGACTTCAGAGGCGCCGACGGAGGAACCGCAATATACACAGATGGATTTCATTTTTCTTTCGCTCGGATTAATCAATACCGCCATGTTATAACATGAGGACAAGACCTGATCGTGACGGGCGGCATGAAGGTTTATCAAGGAACAACATGCAAAACAAGATCGTGACACTGGCGTTGCAAGGGGGCGGTTCGCACGGCGCATTTACCTGGGGCGTGCTGGACCGTTTGCTGGAAGACCAACGCATCGACTTCGAAGGCATCAGCGGCGCCATGAACGCCACGGTGCTGGCGCACGGCTACAACCTTGGCGGACGCGAAGGTGCGCGTGAAGCCCTGGCGGCGTTCTGGGGGCGCATCGCGACCAAAGAGCCGTTCAGCTTCCTGCCTCCCGAAATGCTGCCCGGCGGCTCCAGCCTGCTGAACCAGAGCACGCCGGCGGCCATGCACGCCTTGCTGGCCATGACGCGTTTCTTTTCGCCGACCCAGCTCAATCCGCTCGACATCAATCCGCTGCGCGACATCCTCGAAGAACAGGTCGATTTCGAACGCTTGCGCAGTAGCGGCGACATCAAGCTGTTCATTGCCGCCACCCGCGTCAGCACCGGTACGCTGAAAATTTTCCGCAACCGGGAGCTGACCGTGGACGCCTTGCTGGCCTCGGCCTGCCTGCCGTCCATGCACCGGCCGGTCGAGATCGATGGCGAAACTTATTGGGACGGCGGTCTCACAGCCAATCCGCCGATCTTTCCCTTGCTGCACCTGTGTACGGCGCGCGACCTGCTGGTGGTGTTGCTGCATCCCTGCAGCCGACCCGGCACGCCGACTTCGACGCAGGAAATCGGCCAGCGCCTGAGCGAAATCAGTTTCAGCTCGGCCTTCTTCACCGAGCTCGGCGGCTTGGCGCTGGCCAAGCGCGAAGCGGAAAACGCCATGTTTGCCTTCGGCACGCTGGAGCGCCGTCTCAGGAAGCTCAACATGCATCTGGTGGAAGCCAACGACCTCATGAGCCAGCTCGACGTCATGAGCAAGCTCAACACCAAGACCTCGTTCATCCACGGCTTGCACGACGAAGGACGGCAGGCGGCAGGACGCTGGCTGGAAAAGAATTTCCACATGATCGGCCTGAAATCCTCGTTCGACCTCGGGCGCTATCTGCAATAGGCGCGGCAGGGCAGGCGAAGGCGGGGAGGCTTATACTGTGAGGCTTTCCGATTGTCCTTGATCTCCATCTCATGAAGCCATCCCGTTCCGAATACCTCGACATCCGCGGCCTGCAGTACCACGTGCGCCATTGGGGCGATCCGCAAGCGCCCAAACTGTTCATGGTGCACGGCTGGATGGATATTTCGGCCTCGTTCCAGTTCATGGTCGACTGCCTGCAACAAGAATGGCATGTGATCGCGCCCGACTGGCGCGGTTTCGGACTGACCGAACGACCGCAGGCAGACACTTACTGGTACCCCGACTACCTTGCCGATCTCGACGCCTTGCTGCTGCATTACTCCCCTGACGAAGCGGTCAACCTGCTCGGTCACAGCCTCGGCGGCAATGTCGTCGGGCTGTATGCCGGCGTGCGTCCGCAGCGCATCGCCAAACTTGTCAACCTGGAAGGTTTCGGCCTGCCCGGCACCAAGCCCGAGGACGCGCCCGGACGCTTCGCCAAATGGCTCGACGAGCTGCTGGAAAAGCCCGAGATGCGTTCCTATCCTTCGCTCGACGGCGTCATCGCCCGCCTGCAAAAGACCAATCCGCGCCTGAGCCGTGAGCGTGCAGTGTTCCTGGCCGCGCACTGGGCCGGGCAGAATGAAGAGGGCAATTGGGAAATCCTCGGCGATCCGGCGCACAAGAACACCAATCCGCTGCTGTATCGCATCGACGAAGTGACCGCCTGCTGGGCCAAGATCAGCGCCCCGGTGTTGTGGGTGGAAGCGGCGGAAACCGACATCTGGCGCTGGTTCGGCGACAACGCGCTGATGCGCGCCGAGATCGATCGCCGCATCGCCTTCATCCCCGACGTGCGCACGGAAATCATCCCCGACGCCGGTCACATGCTGCATCATGACCAGCCCGAACTGCTGGCTGCGGCGATCGAGCGTTTCCTCGCGGAATCAGCTGCGAAACAAGTCTCGAAATAAGCTCGACGCTGCAAGTCCGCCGCGTGTGCACGTGCAGCAGAGACGGCGCAGGCGGCGTACAATGAACTTATCTTTTTCTCCATTTCCAAGGTCTTGCGCGTCATGCTCAACGTCGATCTGCACTGTCACTCCAACGTCTCCGACGGCTTGCTGCCGCCGGGCGATGTGGCTGCGCGCGCCAAGGCCAACGGCGTCGACGTCTGGGCGCTGACCGACCATGACGAAATCAGCGGCATCGCCGTCGCCCGCAAGGCGGCGCAAGAGCTCGGCCTGCGTTACATCGCGGGCGTCGAGATTTCGGTGACATGGGCCGGCCAGACCGTGCATATCGTCGGCCTGCGCATTGACGAGACCAATGCTGCGCTGGTGCAAGGGCTGGCGGCCACGCGCAACGGCCGCGAGCGGCGCGCACGCGAGATCGCCGCCCAACTTGCCGTCGCCGGTATTCCCGACGCTTTCGACGGCGCCCTGAAACACGTCGGCAACCCCGACCTGATATCCCGTACGCATTTTGCCCGCTACATCGTCGAAACCGGCCGCTGCGCCGACACCAAGGAAGTGTTTCGCAACTACCTGTGCGAAGGCAAGCCGGGCTACGTGCCGCATCGCTGGGCGTCGCTGAAGGAATCGGTCGAATGGATTCGCGGCGCCGGCGGCGTGGCGGTGATCGCCCATCCGGGCCGCTACAAATACAGCGAGACCCAGTTCGGCGCCTTCTTCGACGAATTCAGGCAGCTCGGCGGCGCGGCCATCGAGGTCAATACCGGCAGCCACACGCCCGACCAGTACGAGGAATATGCCCGCGTGGCCAAGCGTTTCGGCTTCCTGGCCTCGATCGGCTCGGATTTCCATGGTCCGGGCGAGTCGCGTGTCGACCTGGGCGCCTTGCCGCCGTTGCCTTCCGGCCTGACGCCGGTGTGGCACGATTGGGATCTGTAAGCCGCTTTCCCGGGCTGCGTGCACGGATCTCTTGATTTCTCCCCGATTGTTCCTATCTAATAACCACTTTCCTGATAGGAGCTTTCCGGATGAAACGCATATTCCTCTTCCTCGCGACCAATATCGCCGTGCTGGTGGTGATGAGCGTGATCTTGTCGCTGCTCGGCGTGGACAAATTCCTGACGCGCGCCGGCCTCAATCTGCCGATGCTGCTGGTGTTTTCCATCGTCGTCGGCTTTACCGGTTCGATCATTTCGCTGCTGATGAGCAAAACCATGGCGAAGTGGAGCACCGGCGCGCGCGTGATCGACACGCCGGTCAATTCCACGGAAGTCTGGCTGGTCAACACCGTGAGCAAGCTGGCCCAGCGCGCCGGCATCGGCATGCCGGAAGTGGCCGTCTATGAAGGCGAACCGAACGCCTTCGCCACCGGCGCGTTCAAGGATTCTGCATTGGTGGCGGTCTCGACCGGTTTGCTGCAAGGCATGACCAAGGAAGAAGTCGAAGCCGTGCTCGGCCACGAAGTCGCCCACATCGCCAACGGCGACATGGTGACGATGACGTTGATCCAGGGCGTGGTGAATACCTTCGTCGTATTCCTGTCGCGCGTGGTCGGCTACTTCGTTGACGCAGCGCTGCGCCGTGGCAATGACAACTCCGGTCCCGGCATCGGCTACATGGTCACCGTCATGGTGTGCCAGATCGTGTTCGGCATCGGCGCCTCGATGATCGTCGCCTGGTTCTCGCGCCATCGCGAATTCCGCGCCGACGCTGGTTCTGCAAAACTGCTTGGCGGTCCGCAGCCGATGATCAACGCGCTGGCGCGGCTGGGCGGCATTCCCGCCAGCGGCCTGCCGCAATCGATGGCGGCCATGGGCATCAGCGACAAGCCGGGCTTCATGGAGTTGTTTTCCACGCACCCGCCGATGGAGCAACGCATCGCTGCGCTACGCGGCCAGCGTTAAGCAAGGACAGCGATCCCGGAAAACGGCGGCGTCACAACCGCCGTTATTCCTTTTTGAAATACATGCAATCTAATCTGAAGAGTCCATGAGTCAGTTTTTCCAGATCCATCCCGACAACCCGCAACTGCGCCTGGTCAAGCAGGCCGCGCAGATCATCCATGGCGGCGGCATCGTGGCCTTGCCTACCGATTCCTGTTACGCGCTGGTCTGCCAGCTCGACAACAAGGACGCGGTGGAGCGCCTGCGCCGCATCCGCGGCGTCGATGAGAAGCATCACCTGACCCTGCTGTGCCGCGACCTCAGCGAGATCGCGCAATACGCCAAGGTCGACAATCGGCAGTACCGCTTGCTGAAGGCCGCCACGCCGGGGCCGTATACCTTCATCCTGGAAGCCACCAAGGAAGTGCCGCGCCGGCTGAGCCATCCCTCGCGCAAGACCATCGGCCTGCGCGTGCCGGAAAACCAGATCGCCCATGCCTTGCTGGCCGAACTGGGCGAGCCGCTGATCGGCACCACGCTGATCCTGCCGGATCAGGAAGATGCGCTGACCGACGCCGAGGAAATCCGCGAACGTCTCGAAAAGCAGATCGAACTGGTCATCGACAGCGGCGCCTGCAGTTTGGAGCCGACCACCGTGATCGATCTCAGCGACGACAACGAGCCGGTGCTGGTCAGGCAGGGGCGGGGCGACGCCGCGCCGTTCGGGTTGTAATTCCTCCCGGGAAACTCATCTTTGATTGCGGACCGCCATTTGCGGTCCGTTTTCGTTTTATCTTTCATGTCTGATGAAATTATCTTTTTGATAATTTTATCTTCGGTTCGACGCGGTTTCAGCCGGAAGACGGTCGATATTCCCGCGGCCCGTCCTTTTCCCTCTGCTACCTCTGCTAAAATTCGCACCCATGAATGATCTTATCCAGACTGTCGCAGTGTATGCGCTCCCGGTACTGTTCGCGATTACACTGCACGAGGCAGCGCACGCCTTCGCAGCCAAGTACTTCGGCGACAATACCGCCTACATGATGGGGCGCATGAGCCTCAATCCCCTCAAGCACATCGATCCTTTCGGCACCATCGTCATTCCGGTGCTGCTGTATTTCGCGACCAGCGGGGCTTTCCTGTTCGGCTACGCCAAACCGGTGCCGCTGGACTTCGGCAAGCTGCGCAAGCCCAAGCGCGACATGGCCTGGGTGGCGCTGGCCGGTCCCGCCGCCAACTTCCTGATGGCGCTGATATGGACGCTGATGATCTACGCGCTGGCCATCGGCGGCGTCGAAGAGGAATTCTTCATGCTCATGGCCAAGGCCGGCGTGCTGACCAACCTCGTGATGTTCGCGTTCAACCTGTTCCCGATTCCGCCGCTCGACGGCGGCCGCATCCTGACCAGTTTGCTGCCGAACCGATATGCGTATAAATTTGCACAGATCGAGCCGTACGGCTTCTTCATCGTGATGGCGCTGGTGCTGCTCAAGGTGATTTATACCTGGTGGATGGCGCCGGTGATGTACCTGGCAGGCAGCCTGCTGCAACTGATCGTGTCGCCGATATCCTTCTTTTTCTGAAGACTTACAACCATGTATCCTGATCGCGTTGTCTCCGGTATGCGCCCCACAGGCGCGCTGCATCTGGGCCATTACCACGGCGCCCTGAAGAACTGGGTCAAGCTGCAATCCGAATTGCCTTGCCTGTTTTTCGTCGCCGACTGGCATGCGCTGACGACGCACTACGACGATCCCAGCGTGATCGAAACCAGCACCTGGGAAATGGTGATCGACTGGCTCGCCGCTGGCGTCGATCCCTCGCAATCCACCTTGTTCATCCAGTCGCGCGTGCCCGAGCATGCCGAGTTGCACCTGTTGCTCTCGATGGCCACCCCGCTGGGCTGGCTGGAGCGCGTGCCGACCTACAAGGACCAGCAGGAAAAACTCGCCGACCGCGATCTCGCGACCTATGGCTTCCTTGGCTATCCCTTGCTGCAGGCGGCCGACGTGCTGATCTACCGCGCCAGCCAAGTGCCGGTGGGCGAAGACCAGATTCCGCATATCGAGATGATGCGCGAGATTTCGCGCCGCTTTAATCATCTGTACGGCAAGGAAAAAGGCTTCGAGGAAAAAGCGCGCGAAGCCGTCAAGAAACTCGGCAGCAAACGCTCCAAGCTGTATCAGGAACTGCGCACGCAATTCCAGGAGCAAGGCAATGAAGAAGCGCTGGAGCAGGCCAAGGCCATGCTCGACGATGCGCAGAATTTGTCCATGATCGACCGCGAGCGCCTGTTCGGCTACCTCGAAGGCAGCCGCAAGCTGATCCTGACCGAGCCGCAGGCCTTGCTGACCGAAGCCTCGCGCCTGCCCGGCCTGGACGGCGCCAAGATGTCGAAGAGCTATGGCAACGCCATCGCGCTGCGCGAAGACAAGGATTCCGTCACCAAGAAGGTCCGCACCATGCCGACCGATCCGCAGCGCGTGCGCCGCACCGATCCGGGGGATCCGGGCAAGTGCCCGGTCTGGCAATTCCATCGCGTGTATTCCGATGATGCCGTGCGGCAATGGGTCGACAAAGGCTGCCGTTCGGCCGGCATCGGTTGTCTGGAATGCAAGCAGCCGGTGATCGACGCCATCCTCGCCGAGCAGCAGCCGATGCTTGAGCGCGCGCAGCAATACATCGACGATCCGTCGCTGGTGCGCGCCATCATCGCAGATGGTTGCGACACTGCGCGCAAGCTGGCGCAGGACACCATGCGCGATGTGCGCGAAGCCATGGGACTCGGTTATTGATCGCTGTGGCAACACCCGCAAGCAAACCTGCAACTTGCAGGAACTATGTAAGCAAATCCGAACAAATTGACCGATAGCAGTGGCTATCCGCTACAATCGGTCTTTTATTTTCAACCGTATTCTCATTACGTACTAACATCATGATCAAGGGCAGCATAGTCGCCATCGTCACGCCGATGCATCCGGATGGCAGTCTCGATTTCCCGGGCCTGCGCAAATTGATTGATTGGCATATCGCAGAGGGCACCGACGGCATCGTGATCGTCGGTACGACCGGCGAATCGCCGACCGTTTCGGTCGAGGAACACTCCGAACTGATCAAGGTCGCGGTTGAACATACCGCCAAACGCATTCCCATCATCGCCGGCACCGGCGGCAATTCGACTTCGGAAGCCATCGAGCTGACCGAATTCGCCAAGAAGGTCGGCGCCGATGCCTCGTTGCAGGTCGTTCCTTACTACAACCGTCCGACGCAAGAGGGCATGTACCTGCACTTCAAGAAGATCGCCGAAGCAGTCGATCTTCCGGTGATCTTGTACAACGTCCCCGGCCGCACCGTTGCCGACATGAGCAACGAGACCATCCTGCGCCTGGCGCAAGTCAAGGGCATCGTCGGCGTCAAGGACGCTACCGGCAACATCGGCCGCGGCAGTGACCTGATCCGTCTGGCGCCGAAGTCGTTTGCGGTGTATTCCGGCGACGACCCGACCGCGTTCGCGCTGATGCTCTACGGCGGCCAGGGCAATATTTCGGTGACGGCCAACATCGCGCCGCGCGACATGCACGAACTGTGTGCGGCGGCCATGAGCGGCAACCTCGCCCGTGCGATCGAGCTGAACAACAAGATGCTGCCTTTGCATAACAAGCTCTTCGTCGAACCAAATCCGGTCCCCCTGAAATGGGCGATGACCGAAGTGGGCCTGATAGAATCCGGCATGCGTTTGCCGCTGGCTCCGCTGGGCGCTGCCTACCACGATACCGTGCGTGCCGCGTTGCGTGAGTCCGGTGTATTAAAATAATTAATTAACTAAACGGCAGTGTCGTTTTCCCTTGAACCCGAACCCGCTTTTCATTGCAACGATATGACAATTCGCAAGAACGTTAACTCTGCTTCACGTCTCCTCCCACAACGCGCTCTTATCATCGCCCTGGCTTTCACCAGCCTGGCAGGATGCGGCGCCGTCAGCAACATGCTGGAAGGGGATCGTATCGATTACAAGAGCGCGGAAAAAGCCAAGGGCCCACGACTCGAAGTGCCGCCTGACCTGACCCAGCTGCAGCGCGACAACCGTTACGCGATTCCGGAGTCGAACAAGGGCGTCGCCACTGCGTCCGGCTACAGCCTGGAACAAAAGACCCGTCCGGCAACCGACGCTGCTGCGGTAGCGCCGGCCGCCAAGGGCGACCTGCGCATCGAGCGCGACGGCACCCAGCGCTGGCTGGTCGTGTCGCAAACGCCGGAACAGTTGTGGGGGCCGATCAAGGACTTCTGGCAGGATTCGGGCTTCCTGATCAACGTCGAATCCCAGGATACCGGCGTGATGGAAACCGACTGGGCGGAAAACCGCGCCAAGATCCCGCAGGACTTCATCCGCAACACGCTGGGTAAAGTGTTCGATTCGCTGTACTCGACCGGTGAGCGCGACAAATTCCGCACCCGCCTGGAGCGCGGTCCGAACGGCACCACCGAAATCTTCGTGAGCCATCGTGGCGCCGAAGAAGTCTTGACCGGTTCGGCCAAGGAAACCTCGGTCTGGACTGCACGTCCTTCCGATCCAGGCCTGGAAGCCGAATTCCTGGCGCGCCTGATGGTGCGTCTGGGCGCCGAAGAAACCAAGGCCAAGGCTGCCGTCGCCAATGCGCCGACACTGCAGGCCCGTTCCAAGCTGCTCAAGACCGCCAACGGTTCCAGCGTCCAGGTTGACGAGAGTTTCGACCGTGCATGGCGCCGCGTCGGTCTGGCGCTTGACCGCGTCGGCTTCACCGTGGAAGACCGTGATCGTACGCAAGGCCTGTACTTCGTGCGCTACGTCGACCAGAATCAGGACGCCAAGGACAAGGAAAGCGAAGGCTTCTTCTCCAAGCTGTTCTCCAGCAAAGACAAGGACAAGAAGGCTGCGCGTTACCGTATCGTCGTCAAGGGCACCGGCGACGTCAGCGACATCTCCGTCCAGAACAACGACGGCAAGCAGGAAGTTTCGCAAACCGCCGACAAGATTCTCGGCTTGCTGAACGACCAGTTGAAGTAAGTACTTGTAGCTGACCTCACTTGAAGTAATGCAGTACATGCCTTCGCGAGCCCACCGTTGAAATTTGCAAGTCTCGGCAGCGGCAGCGAAGGCAACGCCCTCATCATCTCCGGCACATCCGGCGCGACCACCACCACGGTCATGCTGGATTGCGGTTTCGGCATCAAGGAAACCGAACGTCGCCTGACCCGCATCGGCAAACTCCCGCAAGACATCAACGGCATCGTCGTCACGCATGAACACCAGGATCATGTCGGTGGCGTGTTCAAGTTCGCACGCCGCCACCGCATTCCGGTGTGGCTGACCTACGGCACCTTCCAGGCCGTGGGCGAAGAGGCCTGCAAGAACGTCCAGCTGCATTTTTGCCGCGATAGCGAAGCGGTGGTCATCGGCGACTTGTCATTGATGCCATACACGGTCCCGCACGATGCGCGCGAGCCGGTGCAGTATGTTGCCGGCGACGGCAAGCGCAAGCTTGGCGTGCTGACCGACGCCGGCCAATCGACGACCCACCTGGTGCAGGCGCTGGGCGGTTGCGATGCCTTGGTGCTGGAATGCAATCACGATCGCCAGATGCTGGCTGATTCGGCCTATCCTCCTTCGCTCAAACGTCGTATCGGCGGCGCCTATGGCCATCTGGCCAACGACACCAGCGCCGAAATCCTGGCGGCATTGGACAAGCAAAAACTGAAGACCGTGATCGGCGCGCATCTAAGCCTGAAGAACAATACGCCCGAGCTGGCCCGCGCCGCGCTGGAAGGCGTGCTCGGCATGACCTTCGGCAACATCGGCATTGCCTGCCAGGCCGAGGGCTTTGGCTGGCTGGACGTCTGAAAGAAAAGCGAGCTGGTCAGCCGCTTGTCAGGCTGCGCTGCGCCGCAGCAGAAACATTTTGTTTCCTTTTACTTTCCTTTCGCATGCCTGCGTCGCCGTATCGGAGGCGATCTCGCTTGTTCGTCACAGCAGGCGGCTGGCGCTTGTCAGCCCCTTGTAAGTAGTCACGGCAGCTAGCTCGTGCGAAATGCGCCTGTAGGCGCAATTGACGCGTTCTGGAGGGGGGTGACGGTACGGCGGGCGCCACGCAGAAACATCGCTGGCGTGGATCGGGAGAGAGCGGGGGAGAGTGCGTGATTGTCCGCACGGACGTGGGGACGAAAAAAAACCGGCCTTGCGGCCGGTTTTTTCCGAAAATAATCCGAAGATTACTTGGCCGGAGCGGCTTCAGCCGGCTTTGCATCAGCAGCCGGAGCGGCAGCGTCAGCAGGCTTTGCGTCAGCAGCCGGAGCAGCGGCGTCAGCCGGCTTGGCAGCGTCAGCAGCAGGAGCGGCGTCAGCCGGCTTTGCATCAGCAGCCGGAGCAGCAGCGGCCGGAGCTTCAGCAGCAGGAGCAGCAGCAGGTGCCGGAGCTTCTTCCTTCTTGCCGCAAGCAGCCAGAGCAACAGCCAACAACGATGCGATCAACAGAGTCTTTGTCATGAATATTCCTTCAATAATAATCAAAATTTTGCGATGAATAATTACCGGTAAAAAAA
>NZ_AJHH01000243.1 GCF_000256565.1 Herbaspirillum lusitanum P6-12
AATTATCGCTCTATAGGATGCTTCCCTCGCCTTGCTTGTTAGCTCAACAACGAAAGCTTTCCAGCCCGATATTATATCTACATTTTGGGAAAATCACATGCGAATTATTCTTTTCTGTAAGAATTTGTAAGATTGTCGCAAATTCAGTCAGCTTGTCGTCAGCCCTTTATTCATGCAGGTTTCCGGCCCATCGCCAACGCGCGAAAAACAAAAATTGCCGAATTTTTAAGCTTGTTAAGCAAGCTCAAGCCAGCCATCCTGATACCAGTTGTGAAAGGCCTCCAGCACATCTTTCGACGCCTTCGCCAGCGCCGTTTTGTCGAGTTGCCGTTCATCCGCAAGCACGGTCAGCAGCGCCTTGTCGGCGCGTCCGACGGCAAACGACTCGCCGTTGATGAACAGGTGCTTGCCGCGATACAGCATCCGCGTTTTGCGTGAAAGCCTGATCCCGCGCTTGTTTGCGGCCTGCACGAAGCGTGCCGGCGTGAGCGGTTTGTCGACCGGATCGAAGTAGGTGGTGGCCTTCGGCTCCGACAGATATTCGCCGAGGAAAATCGTGATGTCGTCGTCGGTGAAACGCATCTTGTTGATTTCATCGGCCACGCGCGTGAGCAGTTGCTCCGGCAGTTCGGCCGAATGTTTGGCCGGCTCCAGTCCGGGATCGGCATAGCGGCCGGGCAGGTCGATCGAATCGGCCATGAATTGCAGGAAGGCTTCGCCCAGCTCCTGGAAAGCCGGCGCGCGGAAGCCGATCGAATAGGTCATGCATTCGCCGATCGCCACGCCGTCATGGGCGTAATGCGGCGGCAGGTACAGCATGTCGCCCGGCTCGAGCACGAATTCTTCCGCGGGTTTGAAGTTTTTCAGGATCTTCAGCGGCATGCCGTCCACCAGCGACAAATCCTTTTGCGCACTGATGCGCCAGCGGCGTTGACCATGCGCCTGCAGCAGGAACACGTCATAGGAATCGAAATGCGGACCGACGCCGCCGCCGTCGCTGGCGTAGCTGATCATCAGGTCGTCAAGGCGCGCATCGGGAATGAAGCGGAATTCGCGCAGCAGCGCATCGGCGGCATCGTCGTACAGATTGACGCCCTGAACCAGCATGGTCCATTCCTTCTGCTTGAGAGGCGGCAGCTTGGCCAGCGGGCCGTGCTCCATTTTCCAGTCTTTGCCGTTCTGCGTGATCAGGCGCGATTCGACGTCGTCGCGGCCGGCCAGGTCGAACACTTGCTGGCGCGTCAGCGGCGCCTGGAAAGCGGGGATCGCCTGGCGGACATTATAGACGCTGGATGAGGTCCCGCCGCCACGCCCTTTTGCCTGACAAAACATCCAAACGGGTATAATTCAGGGTGCAGATTGCAGCGCATTCCAGCTTATGTCATGCCTTCTCGGGACCGCCGCAACAAGGTCCCGCACCAACCGCAAGCGCAGGCAGTTCTTCCCACCTGCAGTAACCGATGAACAGCCTTACCAGCCATACCGCCATACGAAAGGGGCATACATGAAGATTGCCAAAAATACCGTAGTTTCCGTCAACTACAAGCTCTCCGACGCCCAGGGCGTACTGATCGAAGAAAGCCGCGACCCGATGGTCTACCTCCACGGCGGCTACGAAAACACGCTGCCCAAGATTGAGGAAGCACTGGACGGCAAGGAAGCCGGCTACACCGTCTCGATCCAGGTCGAACCGGTTGACGCTTTCGGCGAATACGACGCCGAACTGGTCAAGATCGAACCGAAGAATCGCCTGCCGTCGCCGATCGAAGTCGGCATGCAGTTCGAAGGTTCGCCGGATGACGAAAACGAAGCATCGGTGGTGTTTACCGTCACCGAAATCGCCGACGACAAGGTCGTCCTCGACGGCAACCATCCTCTGGCCGGCATCGCACTGCGTTTCGACCTGAGCGTCGCCGAAGTACGCGCCGCCACGGAAGAAGAAGTGCAGCACCAGCACGTGCACGGTCCGCACGGCCATCATCATGGTCACGACCACGGTCACGATCATGGCGATGATGAAGGCGACGAAGGCGATCACTTCCGCAGCCATCCGGTGCACTGATTCAACTTGTCTCCGCATCAATGAAAAACGCTGCGTTTTTTTATGTCTGCGCTATATGTATGTCTGCGTTATGTTTATGCCTGCGATCTGCGCAAGCCTATTGCGACGGAGGCGCAGCCGTCGTTTTCGGCGCCTTGGAAGAATTGTTCAGTGTAAACAGCGCCGCATTGCCGCTGTCGACCGCGAATTTCGACCAGCCCGACGCCACGCCGATGCTGCCCAGATTGCGGCGCCAGACGATGCCGGCGTTGGATTCGTCCTTCAGGTTTTCGCCATGCACCAGCAAGATTTTGCCCTTGAAGGTCGCCGCCAGCGTGGTAATGCGCTGGCGCGTCTCGGCAAAGCCGTCGCGCTGTCCGCGCAGCAGGAAAGGGCGCTGGCTGGGTTGCGCCAGCGGATTGCCGTCGGCGAACAGCACGATGCCCGCCAGTTTCTTTTGCGTCGCGAAGATGAACAGACGTTGCAGCCAGTCCTTGTTGGCGATCAGGCGATCTTCGAATTCGCTGTTGCGCCCGCCGTCCTGCAGGAAGTGATTGTTGGCCGCCGGCAGGTTGATGGTGGCGAACAGCACGTTGCCGAATTCCCAGCGCGCGTTTTCGGTATAGCTGCGGAATTTCGGCGTGACCGACTGGCGGAACAGCGGCACCTTGCTGGCGCCGAATGAAAACTCATCGGGAAAGAACAGATCGCGCATCCGGTTCAGGCGCTCGATCGCCACCGAGCCGTTCTTGTTGCGGCAGCCGACCCAGTCACTGGCCGCGAGCGACACGATGATGCCGTTTTCGGCTTCCTTGAGCAAGTCGCGGCGTGCGCTGTACAGTGCATCGCTGCACGGTTCCGCCGCCGATTTGATGCCGTTGACGACGACGAAGGCGAGATTGTCGGCGTCGCTTTCGTCCAGCGCGCGGCGCAGCACGCCTTCATCCGGACTGCCGGAAAACGAATGCCCGACCACGCCGAAATTGAAACTGTCCTGCGCCCACGATGCCGGCGTCGCACACAAGGCGGCGCCGAGCAGGATGAGAGACAGCAGTTTCTTCATGCGCCGTCGCCCAACTGCTTCAGGCGATACAAGGCATCCAGGGCCTGGCGCGGCGTCATGGTGTCGGGATCGATATCGGCCAGCGCGTCGGCCACGGCTTGCACCGCCGGATCCACGTGCGCAGACGGCGCTGCATGCGCGTCGTTTTCGTCGAGGCGAACCGGCGCGCTGAACAGATCGAATTGCGGCGTGGTCTGGACCGATTGCGTTTCCAGCGCCGCCAGATGCTTGCGCGCCGCGCGGATCACCGGCGTTGGCACGCCCGCCAGCTGCGCCACTTGCAAACCGTAGCTTTGCGATGCCGGACCAGCCTGCACCGCGTGCAGGAACACGATGCTGTCCTTGTGCTCGACCGCAGACAAATGCACGTTGGAAGCGGTCGGATGCACCTCCGGCAATTGCGTCAGTTCGAAATAGTGGGTGGCGAACAGCGTGAAGCTGCGCGTCGCGTCGATCAGGTGCTTGGCGATGGCCCAGGCCAGCGCGAGGCCGTCGAAGGTCGAGGTGCCGCGGCCGACTTCATCCATCAGCACCAGCGAATTCTCGGTGGCGTTGTTGAGGATGGAGGCCGACTCCGTCATTTCCACCATGAAGGTCGAACGGCCGCCGGCCAGATCGAGGCGGCGCCGATACGGGTGAAGATGCGGTCGATCGGACCGATGGTCGCGCTGGCGGCCGGCACGAAGCTGCCGACATAGGCCAGCAGCGTGATCAGCGCCACCTGGCGCATGAAGGTCGATTTGCCGCCCATGTTGGGGCCGGTGATCAGCAGCAGTTTGCGCTCGGCCGTGAAGGCGCAGTCGTTGGCGATGAAGCGTTCGATCTGGTTTTCCACCACCGGATGGCGGCCTTGCTCGATCACGATGGTCGGCTCCGTCACCAGCTGCGGCGCGCACCAGTTGTTGCGCGCGGCATGGTCGGCCAGCGCCACCAGCGTATCGAGCTGGGCCAGCGCATGGGCAATGGCCTGCAGCGTCACGATGTGCGGCGCCAGGTCTTGCAGCAATTGTTCGTAGAGGAATTTCTCGCGCGACAGCGAGCGCTCCTGGGCCGACAGCGCCTTGTCCTCGAAGGCCTTGAGCTCGGGGATGATGTAGCGCTCGGCGTTCTTGAGCGTCTGGCGGCGGCGATAGTCATCCGGCACCTTGTCGGTCTGGCCGTGCGTGACTTCGATGTAGAAGCCGTGCACCTTGTTGTATTCGACGCGCAGGTTGGCGATGCCGGTACGGGCGCGTTCGCGCGTTTCGAGATCGATCAGGAACTGGCCGGCGTTTTCCGACAGGCCGCGCAATTCGTCGAGGTCGGCATCGAAGCCGCGTGCAATCACGCCGCCGTCGCGCACCATCGCGGCCGGCTCCAGCATGATCGAACGTTCCAGCAGGTCCAGGCATTCGGCCGGCGTTGCCAGCGCGTCGTGCAGAGCCAGCAGCAAGGGCGCATCGGCGTCGCGGCTGCACATCGCCACGTAATTGCGCAGCGAACCGAGTTGCTGCAAGCCACCCCGCAGGCCGGCGAGGTCGCGTGGGCGCGCCGACAGCAGCGCGATGCGCGTGGTGATGCGTTCGATGTCCGGCACCGCCGCCAGGGTTGCCGACAGGCCGGAGCAAGCGTCGGTGCGCATCAGTGCGTTGATGGCGGCATGACGGGCGCGCGCCACCTGCTGGTCGCGCAGCGCATGGTGCAGCCAGTGGCGCAGCAGGCGCGAGCCCATGGCGGTGCGGCAATGGTCCAGTGTGGAGAAGAGGGTGGGGGCCAGCGCGTTGGCGTCCTGCGAGCGGATGGTCTCGGTCAGCTCGAGGTTGCGGCGGGTGGCGGCATCCAGGCCGATGAATTCGTTCTCGGATTCGACCGTCAGGGTGCGCACGTGCTGCAGGCCACGTCCCTGGGTCGATTGCGCGTAGCGCAGCAGGGCGCCGGCTGCACAGATGGCCGGTCCCAGGCCGTCGGCGCCAAAGCCGTGCAGGGTGGCCACGCCCAGTTGGTCGAGCAGGGCCTTTTCACTGCTGGGCTGGTCGAAATGCCAGTCCGGCACGGTCACGGCGCGGTTGGGCAAAAGCGGTTCGCACCATTCCAGCTGGCCGTCGGCCACCAGCACTTCGGCAGCCGAGATGCGCTCCAGTTCCTGCTTCACGCGGCCATCCAGCAGCGCAGCCTCGACCGTGAATTCCATCATCTTCAGCGCACCGCTAGCCATGGACAGCCAGGACAGCCCCACCTGCATCTGCTTGCGCGACTTCGACGGCACCAGTTGCATGGCCAGCAGGCAGCGTTCGGCCTTTTCCGGCAGCAAGTCGGAGTCGGTCAGCGTGCCCGGCGTGATCACGCGCACCACCTTGCGTTCGACCGGCCCCTTGCTGGTGGCCGGGTCGCCGATCTGTTCGCAGATCGCCACCGACTCGCCCAGTTTGATCAGCTTGACCAGGTACTGATCGACGGAGTGGAAGGGAATCCCCGCCATCTTGATCGGCGAGCCGTTGGACGAGCCGCGCTGGGTCAGCGTGATGCCCATCAGGCGCGAGGCTTTTTCGGCATCGTCGAAGAACAACTCGTAGAAGTCGCCCATGCGGTAGAACACCAGCGTGGTCGGGTACTCCGCCTTGATGCGCAGGTACTGGACCATCATGGGAGTGTGCTTCTCGCCGCCGGCGCTGCCGGGATCGGATTCAACGGTGGATTTCAAGTGTTTGGTCATTCAGTCAATTGCCGATGCCGCTTCCATGGAAATGGCGTCGTCTTGCGAAGGTTTTCGGGGTTCTGGCGATCTGCCATTTTACCGCGTGCGGAGGCCGCACACGAGGCTGAACTTCAAGGCGAAGCCAGGATGGCTCCAGCGCGAACGGTAGTTGACAAACAATCAATGCGGCGGTTCCGCGCAGATCAATGCGCCGCCATGAAAAAAGGGCGAACCGTTCGCACGGCCCGCCCCAAACTCCTCAAAAAACCAGGTACGTTTCAGCGTCAGCGCGTATGCACGCAAGCCCCCGCCGAATACGTCGCCGCAATCGCGCGGTCGTCGGCCAGAATCGCCAGGGCAAACAGTTGTTCTTCCAGGCTCTCCGTGGTGGCGCTGCGGCGCGCCAGCAGCGGCGTGCATTTCGGATCGAGCACGATGAAATCGGCGTCGCAGCCGGCGGCGAAGTTGCCGATCTTGCCTTCCAGTTGCAGGGCGCGCGCACCGCCCAGCGTGGCCAGGTAGAACATGCGTTGCGCCGACAGATGCGTGCCGGCCATGCGGCCGACCTTGTACAGCTCGTTCATCGTTTGCAGCATCGAGAAGCTGGTGCCGCCGCCGACGTCGGTCGCCAACGATACCGGCATGCGCAGCTTGTCGGCATTGGCGAAATCGAACAGGCCGCTGCCGAGGAACAGGTTGGAGGTCGGACACAGCGTCGCCGCCGATTGCGTGGCGGCCATGCGGGCGCGGTCCTGGTCATCCAGCCAGATGCAGTGGGCATACAGCGCCCGCTGGCGCATGAGGCCGTAGCCGTCATAGACATCCAGATAGCTGCGCGCATCCGGATACAGCTCCTTGACCCACTTCACTTCATCGGTATTCTCGGCCACATGGGTCTGGATGTAAGTGTCAGGATATTGCGTCGCCAGTTCACCGGCCAGCTTCAGTTGCTGCGGCGTTGAGGTCGGCGCAAAGCGCACCGTGATGGCGTAGTGCTGGCGGCCCTTGTTATGCCAGCGCTGGATCAGTTCTTCGCTCTCGCGCACACCGCTCTCGGCCGTGTCGCGCAGGAAGTCCGGGGCGTTGCGATCCATCAGGCATTTGCCGGCCACCATGCGCAGGTTCAGTTCGCTGCTGCGGGTGAAGAAGGCATCGACCGATTGCGGATGCACGGTGCAATACACGGCGGCCGTGGTGGTGCCGTTGCGCAGCAGTTCGGCCAGGAAGAAGTCGGCCACTTCACTCGCATGTTCGCCGCTTTCGAAACGGCGTTCGGCCGGGAAGGTGTACGTGTTCAGCCACGGCAGCAGGCCCGGCGCGGGCGAGCCGATGATGTCGGTTTGCGGATAGTGGACGTGGGTGTCGATGAAGCCGGGCGTGATGATCTTGCCGCGATAGTCGAACAGTACATAATCGGACGAGGCGGCGGGCAGGGTGGCGGCGAGCTTGCTGTAGTCCCCGGCGGCGACGATTTTTCCATCGGCGACGATCAGCAGGCCGTCGCTGTGCCATTGCGTGGCGTGTTCGTCGAAGGCGGGATCGTTGCGGAAATGGAGCAGGCTGGCGCGATAGGCTTGCACGTGGGAATTCATGGGTAATCCTTAATCTTGGCTTAAACCTGCTCAATGTCTTACTGCGAGGCCGTGATCTGGCAGCGTACGGTGCTCGGAATCCTCATGTACTTAAGTACATTCCGGTTCCTGCGCTCCGGGCGCTACCAGCTGACGACCTCTCGCTACAGACCTTGAACAGGTTTCTTGATAACTGAATGATACTAGTATGGGATTGAACAGATGCTGCTGAGGCGACGGTCCGGTTGTCCTTAACTCCGGCCGTCCAGCATGTGTGTGGGCGGTCTCGCCGTGAATGTGTCGGTCCGGTCAGGCTGCGACGGCTGCTGCGCTTTCACCACCCTTAGTGCCTGCAGTTCCCATAGTTGCAGCAACTGTGCCACCACCGCCAGCGCGATGCTGGCGGGTTCCTTGCCGTAGATGCCCGGAATGCCGATCGGACAGGTCATCTTGTTCAGTTGTTCCTGCGTGATGCCGCGGTCGAGCAGGCGATGTTCGAATTGCTTGCGCTTGGTCTGCGAACCGATCAGGCCGTACCAGCCGATGTCTTCGCGCTTGAGGATGCGTTCGCTCAGTTGCTGGTCCAGCGCATGGCTGTGCGTCATCACGAGAAAATAAGCGCCCGGTTCGGCCATGTCCACCACGGCATTGGGCACGTCGGTGGCTTCCACCGTCACCTGCATCGGCAGGTCGGCGGGGAACATGTCATCACGTTCATCCACCCACAGCACGCGGCAGGGCAGCGTCGCCAGCACGCGCACGATGGCCGCGCCGACATGGCCGGCGCCGAACAGCACCACCTGCGGCTGATGCGCGCGGCAGCGATCGAGCAGCCAGCGGTGGCCGTAGCGGTCTTGCGTCACATGGGTGTTGCCGGCATGGCGGAATTGTTCGGCGTCCAATCCGTTATCAGGTGCGCCGAGCTCGCAGGCTTCGCCTTCCAGTTCATAGAGCAGCGTCGGGTCGTCCGATTCCAGCGCGACCGCGCGCCAGACGTCGACGCCATTGCGCCAGTGCTGTTCCAGTTCCGTCAGCAGGGATCCCGCACGGGTATCGACGCGCTGGTCGATGCGTTCAAATGCAAGGAACACCACGCCGCCGCAGCACTGGCCGAGGCTCGGTCCCAGCGCGATGCGTTCGAATTTGCGGATGCCGCCAAACACCGTCGCATCCGCTTCCAGCATGTCGCGCGCGATCTGCGCCGCACGCCATTCCAGATGGCCGCCGCCGATGGTGTCGTACTGGCCGTCGGCCGTAAACACCATGCGCGCACCCGCCTCGCGCGGCGTCGACCCTTGACTGGTCGCCACCGTGACCAGCACTGCCGGGATGGCGGTGCTGTGCAAGTCTGTGAGTGCGGCGAGCCATACGGTCATGAATTCCCCTTGAAGTTGAAAAGGTCCACCAGGTTACTGCGCAAGTTGTGCGGCTTTCACGGCATCAATCGCATCCAGAATCGCCTCGCTGGTCGCCGGTGCGCGCAACGGCGGATTGACGCGATGTTCGCCCACCGCCGACACCGCATCGCGGATCGCCAGGAACACCGAGAACGGCAGCAGCAGCGGCGGTTCTCCGGTGGCCTTGGAGCGGTGGATGGTGTCCGAGACGTTGCTGTTCTTGAACAACTGCGTGCGGAAATCCGTCGGGCAATCCGACACCGCCGGGATCTTGTACGTCGACGGCGCATGCGTCATCAGCTTGCCGTCCTTGTTCCACCATAGCTCTTCGGTGGTCAGCCAGCCCATGCCCTGGATGAAGCCGCCTTCGACCTGGCCGATGTCGATGGCCGGGTTGAGGCTCTCGCCGGCGTCGTACAGCGAGTCCGCACGGATCAGGCGCCACTCGCCGGTCAGCGTGTCGATCACGACTTCCGCCACCGCCGCGCCATAGGCGAAGTAGAAGAACGGATGGCCGTTCATGGTCTTGGAATTCCAGTGCACCTTCGGCGTCGAGTAGAACCCGTCCGACCACAACTGCACGCGCTTCAGGTAAGCCTGCATCACCAGTTCTTCAAACGTCACCGATGCCGTGGATGAAGTACCTGCAGACACCATGCCGTCGGCGAAGCGCACTTCGCTGACATCGGTGCTGAAGCGTTCCGCCGCGACCTGCGCCAGCCGTGCGCGGATCTGCAAGGCCGCATCCTGCGCCGCCTTGCCGTTCAGGTCGCTGCCGGTCGAGGCGGCGGTGGCCGAGGTGTTGGCGATCTTGCTGGTATCGGTGGCAGTGCAGCGCACCCGCTCCAGCGGCAGGCCAAGCGCGTTGGCGACCACTTGGGCGACCTTGGTGTTGAGCCCCTGGCCCATTTCCGTGCCGCCGTGGTTGACCAGCACCGAGCCGTCGGTATAGACGTGCACCAGCGAGCCGGCCTGGTTCAGGTGCGGCACGTTGAACGAGATGCCGAACTTGACCGGCGTCAGCGCCAGGCCGCGTTTGAGGATGGTGTTCCCGGCGTTGAAGGCCTTGATGGCCAGTCGGCGTTCCTGGTACTGGCTGGTGCGCTCCAGTTCGCTGACCAGCGCCTGGATCACGTTGTCTTCCACCTTCTGGCCGTAGTGCGTGGTGTTGCGCGCATCCGGACCGTCGGCGTCGCTGCTGCCGTAGAAATTGGCGCGGCGCACGTCCAGTGCATCCTTGCCGAGATTGCGGGCGATTTCATCGATGATGTATTCGATGGCGATGGCGCCTTGCGGACCGCCGAAGCCGCGGAAAGCGGTGTTCGATTGTGTGTTGGTCTTGCCGCACATGGCGTGGATTTCCACGTCCGACAGATAGTAGGCATTGTCGAAGTGGCACACCGCGCGCGTGGCCACCGGGCCCGACAAGTCGGCCGAGAAACCGGCGCGCGAGACCATGTCGATCTTGGCGGCGACGATGCGGCCATTGTCGTCGTAACCGATTTCGTAATCGTAGGCGAAACAATGGCGCTTGCCGGTGACGATCATGTCGTCGTCGCGGTCGGCGCGCAGCTTGATCGGACGGCGCAGGCGCACGGCAGCCACCGCAGCGGCGCAAGCCCACAGCGCCGATTGCGACTCCTTGCCGCCGAAGCCGCCGCCCATGCGGCGACATTCGACCAGCACGTCATGCGAGGAGACGTGCAGCACTTCGGCGATGTGATGCTGCATTTCGCTCGGGTGCTGGGTCGAGCAATACACGTGCATGCCGCGGCCTTCCTTCGGGATCGCGTACGAGATCTGGCCTTCCAGGTAAAACTGTTCCTGGCCGCCGACGTCGAACTTGCCCTTGAGCTTGTGCGGCGCCGTGTTGAATGCTTCAGAGGGATTGCCGCGCGTCAGGTGCATCGGCGGCAGCACGTAGGATTCGGCCGCATGCGCGGCGCGCGCGGCGCGGCGGGCATTGTCGTGGCTGTCGGCGATGACCACGAAGATCGGCTGGCCGACGTACTGCACCAGGTCTTCCGCCAGCACCGGATCATCCTTGATGATGGCGCCGCATTGGTTTTCGCCGGGGATGTCGGCGGCGGTGTAGACCGCGACCACGCCCACCGATGCCTTCACCTTGCTCAGGTCAATCGAGCGCAATTTTGCATGCGCCTTGCCCGACAAACCGAGCGCGGCATGCAGCGTGCCTTGCAGTTCGACGATGTCGTCGGTGTAGGTGGCTTCGCCGGTCACGTGCAGGATGGCGGATTCGTGCGGATGTGGTTTGCCGACCTCGGTCCAGGATGCTTGGGCGGATTTCACAGACATGAATTCTTCAGTTTGCTTGTTCATTGCGTTTCCTTCCTAAGCAATCCGGGCAGCAGATTTACCGTGCACGAAAGCGCTCACGGAGGCAGCCGGCAACGGCGCGTCGGCGCGCGTCTCCAGCCAGTAGCGGTACAACAGGTTTTGTGCGGTTCTCATACGATACGCCGAAGACGCGCGCATGTCAGAAAGGGGGGCGTAATCTTGCGCCAGCGCAAGCATTGCCGCTTTGACATTGGCCTCGTTCCACTCCTTGCCGTTGAGCGCGGCCTCGGCCTGCGCAGCACGCTTGGGCGTGGCCGCCATGCCGCCGTAAGCCATGCGGGCATCGATCACCTTGCCGCCCTCAAGACGGAACGCAAAGGCGGCGCACACCGCCGAGATGTCCTGGTCGAAACGCTTGGACAACTTGTACACGCGGAAGGCGACGTCCTTGTGCGGCAACGGCACGCGCACGGCCTGGACGAACTCATTGGGCAGGATCGCCGACTTCTGGTACGCGATATAAAAATCTTCCAGCGGCATGATGCGTTGGCCGTCGACGCCATACAGCACGATCTCGGTGCCGAGCGCAATCAGCCACGGCATCGAATCGGCGAGCCGTTGGCGACATTGCCGCCCAGCGTGCCGGCGTTGCGCACCGGCAGCGAGGCGAAGCGTTGCCACATTTCGGACAACTCATCCGGGTATTGTCCGGTCAACGCGGCATAGGCTTTTTCCAGCGTGACGCCGGCGCCGATTTCCAGCCAGTCGTCCTGCCGGACGATGTGGCGGATTTCTTCCACCTGGCCGATGTAGATGATGTCGCCCAGATCGCGCATGTGCTTGGTCACCCACAGGCCCACATCGGTGGAGCCCGCCAGGATACGCGCCTGCGGCAGGTCCGCGCGCAGCTGCGCCAGTTGCGCCAGCGTGCGCGGCGCGTGGAAGGTCTGGCCGGCATGCGTGAGCGCGAGCGGCTGCTGCTGATCGATGCTGCGCAGCGCCGCCTTGATGGCTTCGCGGTCGAACTCCACCTTGGGCAATTCGCCCATGCGGCGCGCCGCATCGATGATGGGACGATAGCCGGTGCAGCGGCAGAGATTGCCGGAAAGGGCGTCGTCGATCTCGCGCTTGCTGGGCGTCACGCCGTCCTGCTCATGCCGCAGATACAGGCCCCACAGCGACATCACGAAACCGGGCGTGCAGAAGCCGCATTGGGAACCGTGGCACTCCACCATCGCTTGCTGGGCCGGGTGCAGGCAACCGTCGCGCTGCTTCAGGTCTTCCACCGTGAACAGCGCCTTGCCGTCCAGCGTCGGTACGAACTGGATGCAGGAGTTGACCGTTTTCAGCTCCAGCTCATTACCGCGCAACTCGCCCACGACCACCGTACAGGCGCCGCAATCGCCTTCCGCGCAGCCCTCTTTGGTGCCGGTGCAATGCAGGTCTTCGCGCAAATGCTGCAAAACGGTGCGCGTATTGGGCAGTCCATCGACTTGATGGGTCTCGCCGCGGAAATAGAAGCGAATCGGTTCGGACATGGTGTGCTTTGCTATATGAAAATGGCTATCGAAGAAACAGTGAATCAAGATCTGTGCCGGGACCTTTTAGAGAGAAGACCGATTTGCCGCAGTAAATTGTTGCGGAAAATTGTTGCGGTCATCTTTCTGAAAAATCCTTTTTTCCTTTGCTGCCGGCGTCCCCCGAAGAGCGACGCCGGCATTCCGTCAGGTCATGCTGCGGGCAATCAACCGCCCAGGTAAATCATCTTGAACAGGAAGATCGCCGCGATCACCCAGATCACCGCCGACACGTCCTTGACGCGCCCGGTCAGCAGCTTCAGCGCGGCGTAGCTGATGAAGCCCAGCGCCAAGCCGTTGGCGATCGAATACGTGAACGGCATCACCAGGGCGGTGATCACTGCCGGCACGCTTTCGGTGGTGTCGTTCCAGTCGATGTCGGCCAGTTCGCCGGCACCACGCCCGCCAGCGGCGCGATGAACAGGGCCAGCAGGAACAGCGCGGCAACCGCCACCGCCGTCAGGCCGGTGCGTCCGCCCGCTTGCACGCCGGCTGCACTTTCAATATAGGCAGTGGTGCTGGATGTGCCAAGCAGCGAACCGGCGACGATCGCGCTATCGGCCAGCAAGGCCTTGTTGATGCGCTCGATCTTGCCGTTCTTGACCAGTCCGGCGCGTTGCGCCACGCCCATCAGCGTGCCGGTGGCGTCGAACAATTCCACCAGGAAGAACACCAGCACCACGTTCAGCAAGCCCATCGAGATCGCGCCCTTGAGATCCAGCTGGAACAGCGTCGGCGAGATCGATGGCGGCATGGAGAACACGCCGTTGAAATGATTGCCGCCGAAGATGAAACTCAGCACCGTGACGGTCAGGATGCCGATCAGCAGCGCGCCGCGGATCTTCAGCTGGTCCAGCGCGACGATCACCAGGAAACCGATGATGGCCAGCACCGGTGCGGCCTGATGCAGGTCGCCCATGGTGACGAAGGTGGCCGGGCTGGCGGCGACGATGCCGGCGTTCTTGAGCGAGATCAGCGCGAGGAACAGACCTATCCCCGCCGGTATCGCCGTGCGCAATGAGTGGGGAATCGCGTTGATGATCAGCTCGCGGATGCGGAACAGGCTCACCAGCAGGAACAGGCAGCCCGAGATGAACACCGCGCCCAGCGCAGCCTGCCACGGGAAGCCCATGCCTTTGACCACGGCGTAGGCGAAATAGGCGTTGAGGCCCATGCCCGGCGCCAGGCCGATCGGGTAGTTGGCGTACAGGCCCATGATCAGGGTGCCGATTGCCGCCGCCACGCAGGTGGCGACGAATACGGAATCCTTCGGCATGCCCGCATCTCCGAGTATGGATGGGTTGACGAAGATGATATAGGCCATCGTCAGGAAGGTCGTGAGACCGGCCAGCAGCTCGGTACGGACGGTCGTGCCGTTGTCGCTGAGTTTGAAAAACTTGTCCAGAAAAGTCATGAGAATTGTCTCCGTTTACGCAGTGTGTACAGCGCGCGATTCTTTTTTATACGCCAGAAAACTTGCAGAAATCTCAGGTCCGCAAAAAATGGGGCGTTCTGATTTGTATCTTGTTTTGCGCCGCTTCCCAGTCCTGGCGAAAGCACGTAAACCGGCCTCGAGCAGATTGATTGCAGCGTATGTAATGTCGTTGAAATAGTTGGGCAAAACGTAAGTCATCGGGAATATCAACTATAAGCCTATGGGTATATGACTATGCGGGAATCGAATATTGTCTGTCTGGCATCATGCCGACGGCGACCATTCCATCTCCGAAAGTATGGAATTGACTGTATTCAGGATCGGGTCCAGTAATCGGGTTGCGAATACACCTCCTTCAGGTAATCGATGAAAAAGCGCGTCTTCGCCGGCAGATGCCGTTGTTGCGGGTAGACGGCCATGATGTCGTAATGGGGCAGGGCATATTCATCGAGCACCGTGATCAGCTCGCCCGAGGCCAACTGCGACTGGATTTCCCAAGTTGAGCGCCACGCCAGCCCGAGTCCTTCGCTGGCCCAGCGGTGCAGCAGTTCGCCGTCGTTGCAATCCAGGTTGCCCTGCGCGCGGATGATCACCGGCTTGCCGTTCTGCTGGAAATACCAGCCGCGCTGCTGGCCGCCCTGCAGGTTGAAAGCCAGGCAATTGTGCCGGGCCAGATCGTCCAGCGTCTTGGGGATGCCGTTGCGGTGCAGGTATTCCGGCGCGGCGCAGACCACGCGGCGGTTGCCGGCCAGCTTGACCGCCACGAAACTCGGTTCGATCGCGCCGCCGATGCGGATGCCCAGGTCGTAGCCTTCACGCACCAGGTCCACCACGCGATCGGTCAGGTTGAACGAGATCTGCACTTCCGGATGATTGGCCAGGAAAGTCGGCGCATGCGGCGCCACGTGCAGCCGTCCATACGCCGCCGGCGTGGAGACCACCAGATGGCCGGTGGCCTTGTGGCGGCCTTCGGCGATGCTCTTTTCCGCCACCTCGATATCGCCCAGCAGCTTGCGGCAATGGTCGAGGAAGACGCTGCCTTGCTCCGTCAATGTCAGATGCCGCGTGGTGCGATGCATGAGCTTGGTGCCGAGGCGTTTTTCCAGCGCGTCGATGCGCCGGCCGAGCATCACGGGGGTGATGTTTTCTTCCAGCGCGGCGGCGGCGAGGCTGCCTTTTTCGACCACGGACACGAACGCTTCGATCTGTTTGAGTTTGTCCATAAATCCTCCTTATTCAATACTTTTACTATGTTTCCATATTTTTAGTACGGAATAAACAGATATTTACTGGTCTTATCAAACAATATTGTTGGTTATAGGATGCATCTCACTAGCTGAGGGGCATCGTTGTTTTGCTTCCGGCGCATCAGGACCTAACAACCCAGGAGGCAACATGGCAAAGATGAAGGCAGTAGATGCAGCGGTATATGTGCTGGAAAAAGAGGGCTGCCTGCAAGCCTTCGGTGTGCCCGGCGCGGCGATCAATCCATTCTACTCGGCGCTGAAACGCCATGGAGGCATCCAGCACATCCTGGCCCGTCACGTCGAAGGCGCCTCGCACATGGCCGAAGGCTATACCCGTGCCAAGGCCGGCAACATCGGTATCTGCATCGGCACCTCCGGTCCGGCCGGCACCGACATGATCACCGGCCTGTATTCCGCCCAAGCCGACTCGATCCCCATCCTGTGCATCACCGGCCAGGCGCCGCGTGCACGCTTGTATAAAGAAGACTTTCAGGCCGTCGATATCGAGTCGATCGCCAAGCCGGTCACCAAGTGGGCCGTCACCGTGCGCGAACCGGCGCTGGTGCCGCGCGTGTTCCAGCAGGCCTTCCACCTGATGCGCTCGGGCCGTCCCGGTCCGGTGTTGATCGACCTGCCGTTCGACGTACAAATGGCCGAAATCGAATTCGATCCCGACACCTACGAGCCGCTGCCGGTCTATCGCCCGTCGGCCACCCGCGCCCAGATCGAAAAAGCGCTGGCCATGCTGAACCAGTCCGAGCGTCCGTTGCTGACCATCGGCGGCGGCGTGGTCAATGCCGACGCGGCTGAACTGGCGGTTGAGTTCGCCGAACTCACCGGCGTGCCGGTCATCCCGACCCTGATGGCCTGGGGCGCGATCCCCGACGATCACCCGCAAATGGCCGGCATGGTCGGTCTGCAAACCAGCCACCGCTACGGCAACGCCACCATGCTGGCCTCCGACTTCGTGCTCGGCATCGGCAACCGCTGGGCCAACCGCCACACCGGTTCCATCGAGGTGTTCACCAAGGACCGCACCTTCGTCCACGTCGATATCGAACCGACCCAGATCGGACGCGTGTTCGGTCCGGACTACGGCATCGTCTCCGACGCCAAGGCCGCGTTGAAACTGTTCATCGAGGTGGCGAAAGAACTGAAAGCCGCCGGCAACTTGCCCGACCGTTCGGCATGGCTGGCCGACTGCCAGGAGCGCAAGCGCACACTGCATCGCCGCACGCATTTCGAAGAAGTGCCGATCAAGCCGCAACGCGTCTATGAAGAGATGAACCGCGCCTTCGGCCGCGACACGTGCTACGTCAGCACCATCGGCTTGTCGCAGATCGCCGCCGCGCAATTCCTGCACGTTTACAAAGATCGTCACTGGATCAACTGCGGCCAGGCCGGTCCGCTGGGCTGGACGATTTCCGCCGCGCTGGGCGTGTGCGCCGCCGATCCGCAACGCAAGGTGGTGGCGATCTCGGGCGACTACGACTTCCAGTTCATGATCGAAGAACTCGCCGTCGGCGCCCAGTTCAACCTGCCATATCTGCACGTGGTGGTGAACAACTCCTACCTCGGCCTGATCCGCCAGGCGCAACGCGGCTTCGAGATGGACTACTGCGTGCAGCTGGCGTTCGAGAACATCAACGCGCCGGAGCTCAACGGCTACGGCGTCGACCACGTCGCCGTGGTGGAAGGCCTGGGCTGCAAGGCGATCCGCGTCACCAACCCGAACGAAATCCAGGACGCCTTCGCCGTGGCGCAGCGCTGGATGGCCGAATACCGCGTGCCGGTGGTGGTGGAAATCATCCTGGAGCGCGTCACCAACATCGCGATGGGTACCGAGATCAACGCCATCAACGAGTTCGAAGAGCTGGCCACCAAGCGCGGACATGCGCCGACGGCGATCAGCCTGCTCGATTAATCCTTAAGGAAACACAGATGACCAAACTCGCCGCCAACCTGACGATGCTCTTCACCGAGCTGCCGTTTCTGGAACGTTTCCGCGCCGCCGCGCAAGCCAACTTCAAGGCCGTGGAATTCCTGTTCCCGTACGCCTTCGAACCGGCGCAGATCGCCGAACAACTGCGCAAGAACGAACTTGAGCTGGTCTTGCACAATCTGCCCGCAGGCAACTGGGAAGCCGGCGAGCGCGGCATCGCCTGTCATCCCGATCGCGTCAGTGAATTCCGCCAGGGCATCGACGACGCGATCCGCTACGCGAAAATCCTCGGCGTCAGGCAACTGAACTGCCTGGTCGGCATCCAGCCGCAAGGCGTCAGCGCCGCCGCCGCACGCGAAACGCTGGTTGCCAATTTGAGATTCGCCGCCGACAAACTGCAGGCCGAAGGCATCGCCTTGCTGATCGAGCCGATCAATTATTTTGACATCCCCGGCTTCTTCCTCAAGACCACCAAGCAGGCGGCCGAACTGATCGCCTCGACCGGTTCCAGCAACCTGTTCATCCAGTACGACATCTATCACATGCAACGCATGGAAGGCGAACTGGCCAACACCATCAAGGCCAATCTCTCGCTGATCCGCCATGTGCAGCTGGCCGACAACCCGGGCCGCTTCGAGCCGGGTACGGGCGAGATCAACTACCGCTTCCTGTTCAAGCACCTGGACGAGATCGGCTATCAGGGCTGGATCGGCTGCGAGTACAAGCCCAAGGCCGGCACGGTTGAGGGACTCGGCTGGCGTGCGGCGCACGGCCTTTGATCGTCGTTTGAAACGCATTCATTTTTTCATCTCAGAGGAGACACATCATGGCAAAAGTCGGATTCATCGGATTGGGCATCATGGGTTCGCCCATGGCGGAGAACCTGCAAAAGGGCGGCCACAAGCTCTACCTGCATGACCAGAAAAATCCCCCGGCAGCGCTGATCGAAGGCGGCGCCACCGTTTGCACTTCCGGCGCGGAAGTCGCCAAGCGCGCGGACATCATCATCGTGATGGTGCCGGACACGCCGCACGTCGAAGCGGTGCTGTTCAGCAAAGGCGGCGTCGCCGAAGGCCTGAGCGCCGGCAAGATCGTGGTCGACATGAGCTCGATCTCGCCGATCGCGACCAAGGGTTTCGCGCAGAAGATCAACGCACTCGGTTGCGAATACCTGGACGCACCGGTTTCCGGCGGCGAAGTCGGCGCCAAGGCGGCGTCGCTGACCATCATGGTCGGCGGCAACGAGTCTGCGTTCAATGACGTCAAGTCCTTGTTCGAACTGATGGGCAAGAACATCACGCTGGTCGGCGGTAACGGCGACGGCCAGACCACCAAGGTGGCGAACCAGATCATTGTCGCGCTGAACATCCAGGCGGTTGCTGAGGCGTTGTTGTTTGCCTCGAAGGCCGGCGCTGATCCTGCGCGGGTGCGGCAGGCGCTGATGGGCGGGTTTGCTTCTTCTCGTATCCTGGAAGTGCATGGCGAGCGGATGGTCAAGCGGACCTTCAATCCCGGGTTCCGGATTGAGTTGCATCAGAAGGATTTGAATCTGGCTTTGCAGGGGGCCAAGGCATTGGGCGTCAGCTTGCCTAATACGGCGGCTACTCAGGAGTTGATGAATGCTTGTGCGGCTAATGGGATGAGTGGGTTGGATCACTCGGCGTTGTGTCGGGCGATTGAGTTGATGTCGAATCATGAGATTGCGAAGGGCTGATTTGGTCTGCTGTTCCGGCTTGCTGGCTGGTCGTTGCTGACGCTGTTCGCTCTTCGATCAAACCTGCCGGG
>NZ_AJHH01000244.1 GCF_000256565.1 Herbaspirillum lusitanum P6-12
CCGGCAGGGTTGATCGAAGAGAGACCAAAATCAATTGCCACCGACCGAGAGTCGGAACAAAAGGAAACAACAGCATGCTGAACAACCCACGCCAATTCCTCCTCGACCTCTACACCGCCGCCGTCTCCGCAGTAAGCGCAGAAAAATCCCTCCCGACATTCCTGCCCGAACCGCCAAAGCAAGGAAGAACCATCGTCATCGGCGCAGGCAAAGGCGCAGCAGCCATGGCCAAGACCGTGGAGCAGCACTGGCCCGGAAAAATATCAGGACTGGTGGTCACGCGATACGGCCACGGCGCCGACTGCAAACAAATCGAAGTCGTCGAAGCCTCCCACCCAGTCCCAGACGAAGCCGGCCGCCAGGCCGCCGCCCGCATGCTGGCCATGGCCAACGGCCTCACCAAGGACGACCTGGTCCTCTGCCTGATCTCCGGCGGCGGCTCCGCATTGCTCGCACTCCCGGCCGAAGGCATCACCCTCGCACAAAAGCAGGCCATCAACAAAGCCCTGCTCAACAGCGGCGCCAACATCTTCGAAATGAACTGCGTACGCAAACATCTCTCCGCCATCAAAGGCGGCCGCCTCGCCCTGGCCTGTGCGCCGGCGCGCGTGGTGACGCTGATGATCTCCGACATTCCCGGCGACGACCCCGGCATCATCGCCAGCGGCCCGACCTTGCCCGACGCCACCACCTGCGCCGAGGCATTGGCGGTCCTGCGTAAATACAAGATCGATGTTCCACCATCGGTGCAAGTGCATCTGGAGTCCGGCATCGGCGAAACCCCCAAGCCAGGCGATGCACGCCTGGCCGCCAACGAACACCACGTCATCGCCACCGCCCAGCAAGCCTTGCAGGCTGCGGCGACAGCGGCACGCGCCGTCGGCGTCACGCCCTACATCCTGTCCGACGACATGGAAGGCGAAGCGCGCGACATCGGTCTCGCACACGCCGCCATCGCCAGGCAGATCGCCCGGTACGACCAGCCGTTCAAGAAACCCTGCGTGCTGATCTCCGGCGGTGAAACCACCGTCACCGTGCGCGGCACCGGTCGCGGCGGGCGCAATGCGGAATTCCTGCTCAGTCTCGCCAATGCACTCAACGGCGCGCCCGGCATGCATGCAATCGCCTGCGACACCGACGGCATCGACGGCTCCGAAGACAACGCCGGCGCCATCTATCAGCCGGACTCGATGCAGCGTGCCGAACAACTCGGCCTCAATCCGAAGGCGCTGCTGGAGAACAACGACGGCTACGGCTTCTTCAGCGCGCTCGGTGACCTCGTCGTCAGCGGACCGACGCGCACCAACGTCAATGACTTCCGCGCCATCCTGATCCTGTAGGAACCTGTTCAAGAATTTCCCGGCATCGAGGCCGTGCACCAACAACACTAACAACACCAAGGAGACCGTCCATGCGACGTCAACGCCAGGCAAAAATCGTAGCCACGCTCGGCCCCGCCAGCGCCACCAAAGACATGATCAAGGCGCTGTTCGAAGCCGGCGCCGATGTGTTCCGCTTCAACTTCAGCCACGGCACCCACGCCGACCATCACGCGCGTTTCGAGATCGTGCGCGCCGTCGAGCGTGAAGTCGGCCGTCCGATTGCCATCCTCGCCGACCTGCAAGGTCCCAAGCTGCGTGTCGGCCAGTTCGCCGAGGGCAAGGTCCAGCTGGAAGCGGGGCAGGAGTTCGTCCTCGACCGCGACACCACGCCCGGCGACAACACCCGCGTCTGCCTGCCGCATGCCGAGTTGTTCGAAGTCATCGCCGCCGGCCAGTCGCTGCTGCTCGACGACGGCAAGCTGCGCCTGAAAGTGCTCGACAGCGATGGCCAGCGCATCCGCACCAGGGTCATCAACGGCGGCGCCTTGTCCGATCGCAAGGGCGTCAACGTACCCGACGCCGTGCTGCCGATTCCCGCCCTGACCGAGAAAGACAAACGCGACCTGGCCTTCGCCCTGGAACTCGGCGTCGACTGGATCGCGCTGTCCTTCGTCCAGCGCCCCGAAGACGTGCACGAAGCGCGCGCCCTGATCAACGGCCGCGCCGCCGTCCTGTCCAAACTGGAAAAGCCGGCGGCACTCGATCGTCTCGATGAAATCGTCCAGGCCTCCGACGCCATCATGGTCGCGCGCGGCGACCTTGGCGTCGAGCTGCCGCCCGAGCGCGTGCCCGGCACGCAAAAGCGCATCCTGCGCGTTTGCCGCCAGCACGGTCGTCCCATCGTCATCGCCACGCAAATGCTGGAATCGATGATCACGAGTCCGGTGCCGACCCGCGCCGAAGTCTCCGACGTCGCCGCCGCCATCTACGACGGCTCCGACGCCGTCATGCTGTCGGCTGAATCCGCCAACGGCAGCTACCCGCTGCAAGCCGTCGCCATGATGGACCGCGTCATCAGCGAAGTCGAACGCGACCCGCTCTACCGCAACATGCTCGACGCCCAGCAGGAGACGCCGCAAGCGAACAGCTCCGACGCGATCTGCTCCGCCTTGCGCGACGTCACCCGCATCGTCGGCGCGACCGCCACCGTGACCTACACCAGCTCCGGCCACACCAGCCTGCGCGCCGCCCGCGAACGCCCGATGGCGCCGATCCTGAGCATCACGCCGAAGATTGCGACTGCGCGCAAGTTGGCGTTGGTGTGGGGAGTACATTCAACGATCAGCGATCAGATCCACAATGAAAGCGAAATGGTCAGCGCCGCATGCCAGACGGCATTGAAGGAAGGATTTGCGAAGAAAGGCGATCAGATCGCCATCACCGCCGGCATGCCTTTTGGGCAGCCGGGGAGTACGAATTTGTTGAGGTTGGCGGAGGTGTGGGGAGATGCTGGTTCGAGCAATTGAATGTGGTCGTTACGGAGTTATTCCAGCAAGCGCTTTACAACCTGACTCCATGAGATCTTTGTCGTAAGTGACAACTGAGGCGCCGTCAATCTGCCCCTTTACATGGGATCTTTGCTCGCCTCCAGCTTTTTTATTGCGTCTCTTGTTTTCTGGTCGAATCCACTTTTTTCAGAAGAAAAGATTGCGTCAATTTTCCCCTTTAAGTCAGGATAGGCTTTCAGGCAGTTCCTTTTCATGGCAATCGCTGTGAGTGCATTTTTCTGACTGTCTGAATATATATTCGCGGCAATGTCGATCGCTCGCGCAAGAGTTGCTTGCTGGTCTTTGTCCAAGGCTGATGTCGCATCTTGCGCGAACAGATGGCCGCTGAAGAATGCGGCAAGAATAAATACCTTGCTTCGTGGATGCATGAAATTCATTTAATTTCCTTATTCAGTTTGTTGACTACTTCATGATGTTTTTCAAGCAATGCCTTTCGCTGCTTCCCGCTCAAACTCCCCAGCGCCTTCTCATAAGCCCACAGCACCAATTCCTTCAAATAATCCTCCGGCATATTGCGCACGTCCACAATCGTGATCCAGTGAAAACGCGCCATGTAGCGCGCCGGCTTGATGCCCGGCATGTCGGTCAGTTCGATGAAGCGCTCGGGGCTGACGCGGAAGCTGAAGCGCCATTTCTCGGGATCGCTGGTCTTGAACCAGGCGAAGTTTTTTTCGCCGACTGAATACACCAGGATATTGGATGGCGGCAGGGCGAGGTGTGAGGTCGCGGCCGGCAGATCGCTGCAGAATTTTTTGAGTTGTGTGTGGTTCATGGTCGCCGCATCTTCGTCGCGTTGGGATCGGCGTATTGTAATCACGGAATGAAAAAGCGGCGCGTCTATCACTGACGCGCCGCTTTTTTATTTGCTGAATCTGCTACCCATCATGCATTGCCGGCGGCAAGGATGATCAATGCATCAGAACTGTTCCCAGTCGTCATCCTTGCCGACTGTCGCTGCAACCGGCCTGGAAGCCGACGCCAATGCAGGCACGGCAGCTGCAACCGCAACCGGTTTCTTCATCTGCTTCAGCTGTACTGGCCGTGGCGTGACGTCAATCGCAGTGTGCTTGCGCGCTGAAGCGGAGGTCGCTCCGGCAACCTGCTGATCCAGCTTGAACACGCTGACCAGCTGCATCAGCTTGGCTGCCTGGTCCTGCAGCGATTGCGCGGCGGCGGCCGACTGTTCCACCAGCGCGGCGTTCTGCTGCGTGGTTTCGTCGATGCTGGTGATGGCGCGGCCGACTTCGTCGATGCCCTGGCTTTGTTCCTGGCTGGCGGCGCTGATTTCGCCGACGATATCCGTTACTCGTTTTACGCTGGCGACGACTTCGGTCATGGTGGTGCCGGCTTGCTCGACCAGCT
>NZ_AJHH01000245.1 GCF_000256565.1 Herbaspirillum lusitanum P6-12
GGTGGCGTCGCCGACAAGGAATTTGATCTTGTCCGCGTCGCCGGTGAGCATGATGTCGCGGATGTCGAGGGCGATCTTGTTGACCTGGATCTGGATGGTGTTGGCCAGCACGGTCTTGGGGTAGCGGTCCTTGGTGATCAGGTTGATGCCGTCATTGAGGCGGCCCAGTTGCATATTGCTGAGCGCCGTGATGGCGACCAGCAGGACGATCACGATGCCGAAGCCGATGGCGAGGCGTTGGCCGATTTTCATGTTGGCGATTTTCATGGGGATACCTTTGCTGTTCAGTGGACTGCGAAACGTTGCGCCAGTCATGTATGGCGCTACCTAAAAGGCAATTCTCATGCCATCAATTTCAAGCATTTCCGCCGTGCAATTATGTCGACGGCGCATGGCAAAACATTCCGGGCTGCTCGGGTGGAGCGGGCCGGAATGTCGTTCTTTTTTTTAATTATTAGTGCTTGCTGCTTACCGCATGTCAGTTCGCTGCATCGGCCAGTTCAAATGCCAGCGCGTTATGGCGCTCAATGACTGATCCGAGATCGATCGTTGTGCATTGACCTTCGCGCACGATCACGCGACCGTTGATGATGCTGTAGGACACGTTGGCCGGCGTGCAGAACACCAGCGCCGCGACCGGGTCGTGCAGCGCGCCGGCGAAACCGATCTGATCCAGCTTGAACATCGCGACGTCGGCCGACATGCCCGGCTTCAGTGCGCCGATGTCGTCGCGGTTCAATACCTTGGCGCCGCCCAGCGTGGCGATTTCCAGCGCCTGCCGTGCGGTCATGGCGTCCGGGCCGAAGCCGACGCGTTGCAGCAGCATGGCCTGGCGCACTTCACCGAGCATGTGGGCGCCGTCGTTGGAGGCGCTGCCGTCGACGCCGAGGCCGACCGGCACGCCTGCGGCGATCATCTTGCGGATCGGGGCGATGCCGGAGGCCAGGCGCATGTTGGAGCAGGGGCAGTGCGCCACGCCGGTGCCGGTGCGTGCGAACAGGTCGATGCCGTGGTCGTCGAGCTGGACGCAGTGCGCATGCCAGACGTCGTGGCCGACCCAGCCGCAGTCTTCGGCGTATTCGGCCGGGGTCATGTTGAATTTCTCGCGGCTGTAGGCGATGTCGTTGACGTTTTCGGCGAGGTGGGTGTGCAGCGAGACCTTGTAGCTGCGCGCCATGTTGGCGGCCTCGCGCATGAGATCGCGCGAGACCGAGAACGGTGAACAGGGCGCGACCACGATGCGTTGCATGGCGTGGCGACTGTGGTCGTGGTAGGTCTCGATCAGGCGTTGCGTATCGCGCAGGATGTCGTTCTCGTCTTCGACCACGCGGTCCGGCGGCAGGCCGCCTTTCGACTGGCCGACGCTCATCGCGCCGCGCGCGCCGTGGAAGCGCATGCCGATTTCCTGGGCGGCTTCGAGGCTGTCGTCGAGGCGGGTCTTGTTCGGATAGATGTAGAGGTGGTCGCTGCTGGTGGTGCAGCCGGAGAGGATCAGTTCGGCCATCGCGGTGAGCGTGGAGACCTTGATCATTTCCGGCGTCAGGCCGGCCCAGATTGGATAGAGGTTGGTGAGCCAGTTGAACAGTTCGCCGTCTTGCGCGGCGGGGATCACGCGCGTGAGGCTTTGGTACATGTGGTGGTGGGTGTTGATCAGGCCGGGCAGCACCACGTGGTTGCTTGCGTCGATGATTTCGTCGGCGGTTTGGGGGAGGTCGGCGGTTTGGCCTACTTGTTCGATGATGTTGTTGCGGATGAAGAGGGCGCCGTTTTTGATTTCTTCTCTGGTGTCGTTCATTGTTACTACGACGGTGGCGTTTTTGATCAATAGGGTTTTGGTCATTTGGGACTCACTGGGTTGTGTTTGGTGTTGGGTGTTGATTCCGACCGGCACGCCTGCGGCGATC
>NZ_AJHH01000246.1 GCF_000256565.1 Herbaspirillum lusitanum P6-12
CGTCGACGCCGAGGCCGACCGGCACGCCTGCGGCGATCATCTTGCGGATCGGGGCGATGCCGGAGGCCAGGCGCATGTTGGAGCAGGGGCAGTGCGCCACGCCGGTGCCGGTGCGTGCGAACAGGTCGATGCCGTGGTCGTCGAGCTGGACGCAGTGCGCATGCCAGACGTCGTGGCCGACCCAGCCGCAGTCTTCGGCGTATTCGGCCGGGGTCATGTTGAATTTCTCGCGGCTGTAGGCGATGTCGTTGACGTTTTCGGCGAGGTGGGTGTGCAGCGAGACCTTGTAGCTGCGCGCCATGTTGGCGGCCTCGCGCATGAGATCGCGCGAGACCGAGAACGGTGAACAGGGCGCGACCACGATGCGTTGCATGGCGTGGCGACTGTGGTCGTGGTAGGTCTCGATCAGGCGTTGCGTATCGCGCAGGATGTCGTTCTCGTCTTCGACCACGCGGTCCGGCGGCAGGCCGCCTTTCGACTGGCCGACGCTCATCGCGCCGCGCGCGCGCGCGCCGCGCGC
>NZ_AJHH01000247.1 GCF_000256565.1 Herbaspirillum lusitanum P6-12
GCTCGCTTCGCATTGCCTTGGTTGGCTCGCCTTCGGCATCGTGCTTTTCTGCTCGGGTGAACTCGTTACTGCCTAAACCTTCGCCTTAAAATTCCGCAAGAAATCCAGCAGGATCTGCGCCGACACCTCCGCATCATCCGCCGTCATCGTCTCCAGCGGATTGTGGCTGATGCCGCCGTTGCCGCAGCGTGTGAACAGCATGGCGACGTCGGTCATCTTGGCGATTGTCATGGCGTCGTGACCTGCGCCGGAGGCGAGTTCGAATGGTTTGACGCCGGCGCGTTCGGTGGCGGCGGCCAGTTGGTTCATCAGCCAGCGTGCACATGGGGCGGCCGGGGCGGAGACGGTCTTTTCGATGGTGACGTCGACGCTGCGGCGTTGGCAGATTTCTTCGATCTTTTTCAAGACGTCGGCGACTGCCGCATCGCGTACGTCATCGGCGGCGGCGCGGATGTCGAGCGACAGCGTGCACGCGCCGGGGATGACGTTGGTGGAACCGTTCGGGACTTGCAGCTGGCCTACCGTGCCGACCAGCGAGGCGTGCTGGTCTTCGCCGCAACGCTGCTCGACGTAGAGGATGATTTCTGCGGCGGCAGCGGCGGCGTCCTTGCGCATGTTCATCGGCGTGGTGCCGGCGTGGCTGGCGACGCCTTTGAGGTTGACCAGGTAGCGCGAGCTGCCGGCAATCGAGGTGACGATGCCGACCGGAAGGTCGCGGTTGAGCAGGACCGGGCCTTGTTCGATGTGGACTTCGACGTAGCCGAGCAGGTCCGACGGATCGCGTGCGATCCGTGGAATTGCGGTGACGTCGTGGCCGGCCTGCGTGAGCACGTCGCGCATGCTGACGCCGTCGCGGTCGGTGAGGTTGAGCAGGTTGAGGTCGAACTGGCCGATGATGGCGTTGCTGCCCAGGAAGGTGCTCTTGAAGCGCACGCCTTCTTCTTCCGAGAAACCGATGATCTCGAAATGGAAGGGCAGGGTCTCGCCTTTTTCATGCAGGTGCTTGACGATGGCGATCGGCAGCAGGATGCCTTCGCGGCCGTCGTACTTGCCGCCGTTGCGCACCGTGTCGTAGTGCGAGCCGGTCATCAATGTCTTGGCTTGCGGGTCGGTCGAGAGGTAGCGGCCGACCACGTTGCCGACCGCGTCGATGTGCGCGTGCATGCCGGCTTCGCGCATCCAGTGGGCGATCTGGTCTGCGGTGCGGCGATGGGCGTCGGTCATGTAGGTGCAGGTCAGGGCGCCTTCGTCTTCGCTCCAGGCGCCGATTTCTTCGGCCCATTCCATGATGGTGGCGCCAATGGCCGGGGTATGGCCGAGCAGGTCGTTGATGCGCATTTCGGCAATGCGGCCGATCTGACGCAGCGCTTCGCGCAGTTCGTCTTCGGGCTGGTTGCGCAGGCGGCGGGTGAAGGTGGTGATGATTTGCTGGCGCGTCAGGCCCTTGCCGGTGGCACCTTTCACCGCGAGGATGAAGGGGAAGCCGAACCTGGCGTTGTAGTCGCCGTTGAGTTTTTGCAGCGTGGCGAATTCTTCCGGCGTGCACAGGTTGAGGCCGGCCTTGGCTTGCTCGCCGGTCGACTCGGCGGTCAGTTCGCCGGCGATGGCGGCTTTGCCTGCCAGCTCCGGGTGGGCGCGGATCAGGCCCAGTTGCTCTGCGCGGTCGGCGCCGGTGACCACGCTTTGCAGCGCCTGTTTCAGGGCCGTGATGTTGGCGAAAGGGCCGAGTTTCGCTGCGCGTTCGGGAATCCACGGCGAATGCTCATAGATCCCGTGCAGGGTGTTGACGAAAGCCGGTACGTCGCGCGCGGCGCTGCCGTTCAATTGTTCTAGTGTGGTCATCGTGATAGCTGTTGCCGATAGGTGCCAATAAATACGGATGGTTGCAGATTGCGGTGACAGGACGGTCCCCCGTCCTGTCGTACTTCAGTTGTTAATGATCGGAACTCTGTGCCGCCGCCAACGCATAACCGGCAACTTCTTCGTCGTTGCCGCGGCCGTTGAAGAATACATTCAACACGACCGCCATGGTGGATGCAAGCAATATGCCACTATGGAAGATCGTGGACAAGAAGCCCGGCATCTTGTCAAAGAAGGTCGGCGCCACAATCGGGATCATGCCCACGCCGATGCTGATGGCGACGATGAACAGGTTGTTGCGGTTGGTGTTGAAGTCGACCTTGGCCAGGATCTTGATCCCGGTCGCCGCCACCATGCCGAACATCACGATGCCGGCCCCGCCCAGCACGAATTGCGGGATCGATGCGGCCACGTGCGCCATTTTGGGGAACAGGCCGAACGCCGCCAGGATTACGCCGGCAGCCACGCAGACATAGCGGCTGCGGATGCCGGTGACGCCGACCAGACCGACGTTTTGCGAGAACGACGTGTACGGGAAGGTATTGAAGACGCCGCCGATCACCGTGCCGAGACCGTCCACGCGCAGGCCGCGCGCCAGCGTCTTGTCGTCGACCTTCTTCTCGACGATGTCGCCCAGCGCCATGAACATGCCGGTCGATTCGATCATGGTGACGATCATGACCAGGCACATGCTGATGATGGAGCCGACGTCGAATTGCGGCCAGCCGTAGTGGAAAGGCTTGATCACGGCGAACCATTCCGTTGCGCCGAGACCGTCAAAGTTGATCTTGCCCAGCGACAAGGCGATGACGAAGCCGACCACCATGCCCATCAGCACCGAGATATTGGCGATGAAGCCCTTGACGTATTTGGTGATGAGCAGGATGGAGACGAGGACCACGGCGGCAATCGCCAGGCTCAGCGGGGAGCCGTAGTCGGGATTCGGGATTTTGACGAAGACGCCGTCGACCAGCTTGCCGATGATGGGTTGGCCGCCGGCCGCCCAGTTGATGCCGACGCCCATCAGCGATACCCCGATCACCGTGATGACGGTGCCGGTCACCACCGGCGGGAAGTAGCGCATGAGCTTGCTCATGTAGGGCGACGCCAGGATGCAGAATATCCCTGACGCGATGACGGCCCCGTAGATATGCAGGATGCTCAGGGAGGGATTGTTGGCCATGGCGACCATCGGCCCGACGGCGGCGAAGGTGACTCCCATCATCACCGGCATGCGGATGCCGAACTTCCAGATGCCGAGGCTTTGAATGATGGTGACCAGGCCGCAGCAGAACAGATCGGCGCTGATCAGGTAGGCAATTTCGGATTTTGGCAGGTTTAGGGCACCGCCGACGATGAGCGGTACTGCGATGGCGCCGGCATACATCACGAGTACGTGTTGCATGCCCAGTGCGGCGAGTTTGAGTATCGGCAGTCTTTCGTCTACCGGGTGACCCTGAGGGCTTTGGGTTGTCATGGCTGTCTCCAAGTTTTTATATGGAGGCCGCTGCCGGTTTCAGATGCGACGGCGACGGCCTCTCGTCAAGTCCTTGCAGAAGGATGCAGATTCTGAGCAGGATCCTCCGTACAGGCTTGTGGGCCGATACTAAAGTAAATCGCTCAGTCCAATATATAGGTCAGCCAATACTCGTTTTCTGAATGTGGATATAAGCAGCGTGATGCCGATGTTGCCCGGAAGCCTTAATTGACAAGCATCTTGGCCGCGGCGCTGACCTGCGCGCGCAGCCATTTATGCTCGGTCGCCTGATGCACGCGCTCATGCCACAGCTGGTAAAAACGCAGCGGCGGAAACTTGATCGGCACGCTGTAACTCTTCAGTGACAAGGTCTTTTCATAGAAGCTGGCGAATTGCTGGCCGGCGCTCAGAACCAGGTCGGTCTGCGCCACCATGTAGGGCAGCATGCGGAAGTGCGCCGACTCCACCACGACGTTGCGATGCAGGTTCTGCTTCTCGAGGAAGGTGTCGATGGTGCCGTGATAGCCGGGCAAGATTTGCGACGGCGCCGCGTGCGGCAGGGTCAGGTAATCCTCGATGGTCATGGCGTCCTTGGCGGTGCGTTTGGCATAGGCGCAATCGGAACGCATCAGGCAGACGATGGGGTCGTCGAACAGTTTGGACAAATGCAGGTGCGGCGGCGGCTCGTCCCAGTTGGCGATGACGAGGTCGAGTTCGCCGTCCGACAGCAGGCGCACATAGTCGGTCTCCGGTCCGAGCGCGTGGATCACGATATGGCTCTTGGGCGATTCGCGGCGCAGGCGCGCGATGACCTCGGTAAAGAAGGGCGTGTTCATGTAATCGGGTGCGGCGATGTGGAAGGTGCGCGCTTCTTCCTGCGGAACGAAAGCGGTTTTCGGCACGAACAAGCGCTCGGTTTCGTCGAGGATGCGCTTGGCCGGCTTGAGCAGGCTCTCGCCGTGCTGGGTCGGCACCATGCCGCGTGCGCCGCGCACCAGCAGCGGATCGCCGGTGAGTTCGCGCAGCTTGCGCAGCGAGGCCGAGATCGATGGCTGCGGCTGGTTGAGCTTGAGGGCGACGCGCGAGACGTTCTTTTCGCACAGCAACAGATAAAGAATGCGGATCAGGTGGATATCGAGATGGTCTGGCAGCCTGGACATGATTGTCTCCGGGTAACTGGTAAAGCGAGGCGGGCGTCTGCGCAGGGCGCGCTGGACTGCCTTCTTACCCGTGGAGGGTGGCCGCACGTTGTTGATGTTATGAAAGGTCTCTGGTTATATTTTTTGGCGTATAGAGCTTCCCACATAACTTGCTCATTGTTGTATATGAATATGCGTATGTCAAATATAAGCGATTGGCAATGTTTTAAAGAGCCAACACGTTTATCGTTCCAGCATCCCAGTCGCACCCTCTGTGCGCAGGCTGCGACTGAGAAATAACAGATGGCAATCGCCATCAAGGTCGTCGCGGCAGCAGGTAACGAAGATTTACGCAGGAGCAGGAGACGTTCTGCGCAAGTCCTCTTTATTTATCCGGAGCGCATGTTTTGCATTCGCTGCGGATCGACCGTTTTGTGATCTGAGGCCCGGCCTCGCTCACCTGGAGCGCCCGCAGTGGCAGGTGAGGAACAAACGTGGGGAAGACATGGAAGCATTGTTCGTATCGTATGGCGTCGAGTGGCTCAATCTGCTGGTGCGCTGGTTGCATCTGATTGCCGGGATTGCGTGGATCGGCGCTTCGTTCTATTTCGTCTGGCTGGACAACTCCATCCGTCCTCCCAAGCCGGGCAGCGACCTCGCCAAGAAGGGTGTCTCCGGTGAATTGTGGGCCGTGCACGGCGGCGGCTTCTACAACCCGCAAAAATACCTGGTCGCGCCTTCCGAATTGCCGGAAGAACTGCACTGGTTCAAATGGGAAGCCTACGCCACCTGGATCAGCGGCTTCGCGATGCTGTTCATCGTCTATTACTTCAACGCCTCGGCCATGATGGTCGACAAGTCGGTTGCCGATCTCACCGGCCTGCAATCGGTCGGCGTCGGCCTCGGCACGCTGGTGCTCGGCTGGATCGTCTATGACCTGCTGTGCAAATCGCCGCTGGGCAAACGCGAAGGCCTGCTCGGCGGCGTGATGTTCGTCTTCATCGTCGCCGTGGCCTACGTGCTGACGCATTTGCTGAGCGGTCGCGCCGCCTACATCCACGTCGGCGCGATGATCGGCACCATCATGGTCGGCAACGTGCTGATGGTGATCATCCCCGGCCAGCGCAAGCTGGTGGAGGCCATGAAGGAAGGCAAGTCGCCCGATCCGATCTACGGCAAGAAGGGCAAGCAGCGCAGCGTGCACAACAACTACTTCACGCTGCCGATCCTGTTCATCATGATCAGCAACCACTACGCGATGACCTATACCCACGCGTACAGCTGGCTGGTGCTGGCCGCGATCATGGCCGCCGGCGTGCTGATCCGTCACTTCTTCAACCTGCGCCATGCCGGCAAGGTCTCGATCGGCTTTCCGATTGCCGGCTGTGTGCTGCTGCTGGCGGTGGCGATCGCGATTGCGCCTAAGCCGCTGCCGAAGGTTGCCGCTGTACCGGCAGTTTCACCGGCCGCCGTTGCCGGCGCAAGCACGGATAGCACAGCAACTGTACCTGTCGCCGCCACGGCAAGCGGCGTAGACTTTGCGCGCGTGCAGGAAGTCATCACCCAGCGCTGCGCCAGCTGCCACTCCGCACAGCCGACGCAGGCAGGTTTTGCCACGGCGCCGGCCGGCATGATGCTGCAAACGCCGGAACTGATCCGCCAGCACGCCGCCAAGGTGTACCAGCGCGCGGTCCAGACCAAGGACATGCCGCTGGCCAACATGACGCACATGACCGACGAAGAGCGCGCGCTGATCGGCCGCCGTCGGCAGCGCCGGAAACAGCAGGAG
>NZ_AJHH01000248.1 GCF_000256565.1 Herbaspirillum lusitanum P6-12
CGGCGTGGCCGGCGGCAGCCGTCGCGGCCTTTGTCGAGGTGCATATCGAACAGGGGCCGCTGTTGCTCAACGAGGCGTTGCCGGTTGGCGTGGTGACGGCAATCTCCGGCGCGACGCGTTTCATGGCGGAACTGCAGGGACTGGCCGGCCACGCAGGCACGGTGCCGATGCACATGCGCCGCGATGCGGCCATGACGGCGGCGGAAATCGGCCTCTACATCGAACAGCGCTGCAGCGGCAGGCCCGGTCTGGTCGGCACGATGGGCATCATGGAAGTGCCGAACGGCGCCGCCAATGTGGTGCCGGGCAGCGCGCGGTTTTCCATCGACATCCGCGCCGGGCAGGATGCGGTGCGCGAGGATGCGGTGGCGGACGTCGAGGCTGAAATCGCACGCATCTGCGCGCGCCGCAATGTCTCCATCACGCTGCGCAAGACGCACCAGGCCGGCAGCGTTCCCTGCGCCGATCGTCTGCAACAGCAACTGGCGAATGCCATCGATGCTTGCGGCCTGCCGGTGCGTCACCTGCCGTCGGGCGCCGGGCATGACGCGATGGCGATGGCGACCATCGCCGATGTGGCGAT
>NZ_AJHH01000249.1 GCF_000256565.1 Herbaspirillum lusitanum P6-12
CGGCACCAACGGCGCCTACGCCAAGGTCGCGCTCGCCGACTCCTCGCGCACCGCCCTGAAACAGAGCCGCGACTTCATCGAGTCGACCTGGATGCACGACGAAGCGCCCATGATGTACAGCTTCAACACCGGCGTCGGCCTGCTGAAGGACACCCGCATCAAGGTCGAACACATTGAGCTGTTCCAGACCCAGCTGATCAAGGCCCACAGCGCCGGTATCGGCGAGCCGTTCTCCGAAGAAGTCAGCCGCGCCACCATGCTGTTGCGGGCCAATGCCTTCGCCAGCAATTACTCCGCGCCGCGCGTGGAAGTGGTCGATCGCCTGCTGGACTTCATCAATGCCGGCATCCATCCGATCATGCCGCAAAAGGGTTCGGTCGGGGCCTCCGGCGACCTCGCGCCGCTGGCTTACCTCGCGGCTGCGATTGTCGGTTTCGACGAAGCCGAGGTGATGTACCAGGGCAAGCGCATGAGCGCGCCCGAAGCCATCACCAAGGCCGGCATCGGTCCGGTCAAGTTCGATTTGAAGGCCAAGGACGCCTCGGCCCTGATCAACGGCTGCACCGTTTCTCTCGCTGTTGCCGTACTGGCCGCGCACGATTCGCGCAACCTGCTGACCGACGCCTGCCTGTCGCTGGGCCTGACGCTGGAAGCCATGCGCGCCGAGATGTCCGCCTTCGATCCACGCATCCAGCAGGCGCGTCCGCACGCCGGCCAGATCAAGACCGCCGCCGTCATCCGCACCTTGCTCAAGGGGTCCACCCGCACCACGCATGAAGCACGCTCGGTGCAACTGCCGGACGAATCGCGCCGCACCGACATTCCGTACTCGTCGCGGATCCAGGACGTCTACTCGCTGCGCTGCGCGCCGCAGGTCTACGGCCCGGTGTTCGATGCGCTGGATTACATCGACACCATCATCGACAAGGAAATCAATTCCGCCACCGACAATCCGCTGATCTTCAGCAAAGAAGAAGCGGACGGCGGCGGCTTCGAGATCATCTCCGGCGGCAATTTCCACGGCCAGTACCTGGCGCAGGCGATGGACTTGCTGGCGATGACCATCACCGATCTCGGCAGCATCTGCGAGCGCCGCATTGCGCGCCTGATCGACCCGACCCTGTCGTGGGGCTTGCCGCGCAACCTGATGAGCGGCGTGCGCGGCGTCAACACCGGCTATCCGGTGGTGCAATGCTCGATGAGTTCACTGGTGATGGAAAACCGCACCTTGTCCATGCCGGGCAGCGTCGACAGCATCCCGTCCAAGGGCAACAGCGAAGACCACGTGTCCAACTCGACCTGGTGCGCGCGCAAGGCGGCTACGGTGGTCGCCAACACGCAATACATCGTCGGCGTGGAAATGCTGCTGGCGGCGCAGGGACTGACCATGACGGAAGAGCTGCTCAAGGACTTCGTGCTGGGCGAGGGAACGCAGGCGGCGTATGAAGAAATCCGCAAGCAGATTCCGGCTTGCCTCGACGGCGACCGCTGGTTCCATAACGATATCCAGGTGGCGCATTCGTTCATTACCAGCGGGTCGGTGCGTGAGGCTGTGGTCGCGCGTATCGGCAAGTTCGTCTGAATCATTTCTCCAGATAGCAAATAAAACAAACAGGGAAGGGCCGTCATGTTTACTTCAATCAGAACGCGTATTTTATTTTTCAGTATTGCCTTGCTTGTTGCGAGCCTGGGTGTGGTCGGCGCAGTCTCCTATGTCATTGTCAAATCCGACAACGATCATGCCATCGATGAGAGTTCGCGCTCCATCGCTGACGGCTACGCCTCGGCAATCAACGAATGGGTCGCGGCCAAGGCCAGCATGGCGGCAGCGGCGGCCGACGGCGTGCTGCAAGCCGATCCGGTGTTCGTCATCAAGCAATTGCAGAAGAGCGGCGGTTTCTACGTCACCACCTTCGGCAAGGAAGACAAGACCGCCTACACCTCTGCCGCCGAGGGATTGCCGGCCGGTTACGATCCGACCGGACGTTCCTGGTATCAGCAATCGGTCAAGGCCGGGAAGGCCGTGGTGACCAAGCCCTACACCGACGTCGTGACCAGGAAGCCGATGGTGTCCTTCACCGCGCAGGTGAAAAAAGACGGCGTCCTGCAAGGCGTGGTCGCGGCAGCGGTGTTTCTTGATGGCGTCAGCAACGTGGTGAAAGCGGTGCATCCGACGCCGGCCAGTTTTGCTTTCCTGGTCGATCGCGACGGCATGATGCTGGCGCATCCCGATGCGCAATGGATCAACAAGCCGGTCAAGGACTGGAACTCCGAGCTCACCGCCGAGCGTCTCAACAGCCTGGCCGGCAATAACGCCGACCACGGCGCCAGCAAGGAAATCGTGCTCAACGGCGCCGCCAAGCTGGTCCAGGCAGTTGCCGTCAAAGGCACCGAATGGACTTTGCTGGTGGCGATCGACAAGGCCGACGTCAACGCCGGCATGCGCCATGCCACGCAGTCGTCCTTGATCGCCATCGTACTGGTGGCGGCATTGGCAGCGTTGATTCTGGGACTGATCACCACGGCGGTATTCCGGCGCCTGTCGCAAGTGCGCAATGCCATGGACAGCATCGGATCCGGCGACGGGGACCTGACCATGCGCTTGCCCGAAGACGGCAAGGACGAGGTCAGCCAGATTGCCCGATCGTTCAATGTCTTCGTGCAAAAGATCACCGCCATCCTGCAGGAAATCCGGCACACCAGCGACGCCGTCAAGGTGTCGTCGTCCGAGATCGCCAGCGGTAACCTCGACTTGTCGGGCCGCACCGAACAGCAAGCCGGATCCCTGGAAGAGACTGCTTCCGCGATGGAAGAGCTGACTTCCACCGTCAGGCAAAACTCCGACAACGCGCGTCAGGCCAATCAATTGGCGCTGGCGGCGTCGGCGATTGCCAAGGAAGGCGGAGAGGTGGTCGGCAACGTCGTCGCCACGATGGAAGCGATCAACCAGTCGTCGCGCCAGATCGTCGACATCATCGGCGTGCAATATTTATTTAGGAATCCTGTATGAC
>NZ_AJHH01000250.1 GCF_000256565.1 Herbaspirillum lusitanum P6-12
CGCCCTTTTTTCATGGCGCCCGCCCGAAGGCTTCACGCAGTTTTTTCTTGGCTTGCTCAAGGGTTTGCTTGCGCTCTTTGCCGAGGTTGCGGCCGCCGCGGTTGATGTAGAAGTTGAGCATCGACATGGCGGACTGGAAGGGCGAGGCTTTGCGGCGCCGGCTGCGTTCCGAGGCGCTTTTCAATGAGGTGGCGATTTCGGCGGCGCTGCCGTTTTTGAAGATCTCATGTTTGACGTCCATCGCGTCGCTGGTCTCGTTGACGTGTTTCGACCAGCGCTTGACGTGCATCGTCTTGGTCGCATGATGGCGGGCGTGGGTGCGGCGGGAAGTATTGCCTTTCTTTTGCTGGTGCAGGTGGGACGGATGGGTTGCTGCGGTGCTCATGATGGCGACTCCTTGCTGGGCGATGACTGCGGGGAACGGTTAGCCTAGCGCGAACGAAGCGAATTGGATATCGGAAGGCATGAGCTTGTACGGTAAGGATGCTCCTACATTCCGGCTTGCGTTCTTGGCGTTGCAAAGAACACACCCGGGGACATGCAGACACGTCAAATCACGATGCCGGAGACATCGCTGATGTTTTCCCGCAGTTGCGAGGCGTCTTGTTTTGGCGGGCGGCCGAAGAGCCGGGAGTACTCGCGGCTGAATTGCGAGGGACTTTCGTAGCCGACGGCATAGGCGGTGCGGGTGGCGTCGACGTCGGATGCCAGCAGTCGTCGCGCCGCCTGGAGACGGAGTGTCTTTTGATATTGCAACGGGCTCGTTGATGTCGCTGCGCGGAAATGACGGTTGAATGAGGCAACGCTCATGCCGGCGATGTCCGCTACGGTCTCGATGGGGAAGGACTCGTCAAAGTGATGGCGCATCCAGTCGATGGCTCTTCTGATTTGCGCCAGCTTGCCTTCCTCTCGTCCTATTTGCCGCAGCAAGGGGCCATGCGGGCTCTGCAGCAGGCGGTACAGCAATTCGCGTTCTCTCGATGCCGCAAGGATGGGAATGTCGCTCGGCGTGTCGAGCAGCGCCAGCAAATGATCCCAGGCCTCGAGTACGTCGCGGGACACCGTCTCCACGTTGAAACCCAGCATTTCCTTTTTCGACCGCTCTTCGGGCATATCGGCGATCAATGAAGTGAACATCTCATGGTCGAGTGTCAAGCCGGTGCCGATGTAGGGCTTGTCTCCGTCCATCTCGAAGATGCAGCAGGTGGTCGGTAATTCGATCAACGAGGCGAAACAGCCGCCCGCGCTGTAACGCAGCATGGTCTTGCCGACCATCATCTGCTTGGCGCCCTGGAGAATGAGGCAGACGCCGGCGCTCACGGCCATGATGGTCGGTTCCGATTGACGAAAAGCCCCAATGGCGAGCCGCGGAATCGCGCTTTCCAATTGCTTTTCATTCTCGTGGCGCAGCACCCTGCGGCACATCTGATCAAGTAAGTCTTGCATGAATCCAGTGTGACAGGACTTCCAGGCGAGATCAATGAAATGAGCGGATCAGGCAAGATTTTGCGCAGTTTTGGCGAAAACTCGTTGGCGCGGAAGAGTATCTTAGGCAACACCGGGCAAGCATCGCCTGCCTATTTCCCAACAACAGGAGAAGGTTTTGACCATGAAAAATTTTGATGCAACATCGACCACCGATGAGGTGCTGAGCGGTATGGACCTGCGAGGAAAGCGCGTTTTCATCACGGGCGTCTCGGCAGGACTCGGCGTTGAAACCGCCCGCGCTCTTGTAGCGCACGGAGCGGACGTGATCGGCACGGTGCGTGATCTCGACAAGGCGCATGGCGCGACCAAAGTCGTGCGCGATGCGGCAGAACGCAGCGGCAGTTCTTTCGAAATCGTCAACATGGACCTGGCCGATCTGGCGTCGGTGCGAGCGGTCAGCGATACCATGGCCGCCGCGCAAAAACCATTCGATCTGGTGGTCGCCAACGCCGGCATCATGGCGACGCCGTTCGGGAAGACCAAGGACGGTTTTGAACTCCAGTTCGGCACCAATGTGCTGGGGCACTATGTACTGATCAATCGTCTCGCGCCATTGATACGCGAGGGCGGGCGAGTGATCGTGCTGTCATCCAACGGCCACCGTTTCGCCGACGTTGATCTCGACGACCCGAACTTCGAACACACTCCCTACGATCCCTGGGTTGCCTATGGTCGTTCCAAGACCGGCGACGCCTTGCTGGCGGTTGCGTTCGATGCGCGACACCGCCATCGCGGGGTGCGCGCAGCGAGCATCCATCCCGGCGTGATTCAAACCGAATTGATCCGCAACATGGAACCGGAAGCCTTCCAGGCGGCATTCACGGCGATGAACGAACAGCATCTGGCGCTGGGGAATCCGCCATTTGAAGTGAAGACTCCCGCGCAAGGCGCCGCAACAACGATCTGGGCCGGCATCGTCGCCGACGCTGCGACAATTGGCGGTCAATATTGTGAGGATTGCCATGTCGGATCGGTGTTGGCGGACGATGCGGTGGTCAGCGCGTTCGGCGCCGGTCTACGTCCGTTCGCCATTGATCCTGCGCGTGCCGATGCACTGTGGGAAAAAGCGGGAGAACTGGTAGGGGAAAGATTTTAAAAGTTGACCGCGCAAAAACAATCACGAAGCGGAAGGGGAGGGACCCTTGGCGAGACGGAACACAACACAAAAAATCAATCCTCATCCCCCAAATCCTTCTTCACCACTGCATACCGCAACAAGGTCCTCTTCCGCGCTTCGGCATGATCCACCATCGGCTCCGGATAATCCTTGCCGATCCTCACCCCGGCAGCCTTCAGCACATCCGCCGGACACAGCCACGGCGCATGGATATGCTTGTCCGGCAAACCGGCCAGCTGCGGCAAATAACGCCGGATGAATTTGCCCTCGGCATCGAACTTCTCCGACTGCGTAATCGGATTGAAGATACGGAAATAAGGTTGCGCATCGCAGCCCGACGAAGATGCCCACTGCCACCCGCCGTTGTTGGCCGACAGATCGAAGTCATTGAGCAGATCCGCAAAATACTTCTCGCCCCAGCGCCAGTCGATCCCCAGATCCTTGGTCAGGAAACTCGCCGTCACCATGCGCAGGCGATTGTGCATGTAGCCGGTCTGGTTCAGCTGCAGCATGGCGGCGTCGACCAAGGGATAACCGGTACGGCCTTCGCACCATTTTGCAAACATCTCGCGCGCATGCTTGCCGCCTTCCCACTGGATCGCGTCATAGTCGGCCTTGAAGGAGCGCTCGACTACGCGCGGATGGTGGAACAGGATCATGAAATAGAAATCGCGCCAGACCAGTTCCGACAGCCACACCGGTGCGCCGCGCCGACCTTCGCCGATGCGCATGGCGTCGACTGCGGCGCGCGCCAGCGTACGGATTGAGATGGTGCCGAAGCGCAGATGCACCGACAGGTAGGACGGCCCCTTGACGGCAGGGAAGTCACGCGTATCGCCGTACTTGCCCAGGCGCGGCAGGAAGTCTTCCAGCAATTGCGCAGCCCCGGACATGCCGGTCGGGATGCGCAAGTCCTTCAGGTTGCTGGGGGTGAAGCCGAGTTGCTCCAGCGTCGGCAGGGCCTTGTGATGCTTCTTCGACGGCGGCGCCAGTTGCGCGAGGTAGGCGTCGACCGGATACGGCTTCAGGTAGAAGTCGCCGCCCGGACCGGACAGTTTGTTCATCCAGGCATTTTTGTACGGTGTGAAGACGGAAAAGGGGCGACCGGCCAGCGACAGCACTTCGTCCTTTTCAAAGATGACCTGATCCTTGCAGGTTAGCAGCTGGCGGCCGTCTTTTTCCAATTGTTTCTTGACCGCAGCATCGCGCTTGATCGCCTGTGGTTCGTAGTCGTGATTGGTGAAGACGGCATCGACGCCAAGCTCTGCCGCCAGCGCCGGAATATCTTGCTGTGCCGGGGCATGGCGTACGATCAGTGCGCCGCCGGCTGCGCGCAAGGCGGCGTCCAGTTCGGCTATGCAGGCCATGATGAAGTCGATGCGACGATCGGCTTGCAGGCCGTCGGCCAGCAGCGCGTCGAGGATGTCGCGGTCGTAGACGAAGACGCAATGCACCTGCTTGCTTTGCTTGAGAGCGTCGTACAACGCGGCATGATCGCCGATGCGCAGGTCGCGACGGAACCAGACGAGGGAAGAGTCGAAAGTTGGCATGGTGGATTAAGCAAGAGCAATGGATACAGGGGATAACGCACGATAGTAAAACATCCTGCCGACGCAAACAAAAACAGCGACCGTCAGGCCGCTGTTTTTGATGAGGGCAAATACGAAACGATCAGCCGCCCAGATAGGCTTCGACCACTTTCGGATTGTGCAGCAGGTTGGCGCCGGTGTCTTCCAGCACGATCTTGCCGGTTTCGAGCACGTAGCCGCGTTGCGCGATGCGCAGCGCCTGGCGCACGTTCTGTTCGACCAGCAGGACCGTCATGCCGGTCTTGTTGATCTCTTTGACGATGCGGAAGATTTCCTGGATGATCAACGGCGCCAGCCCCATCGACGGTTCGTCCAGCAACAGGACCTTGGGCTTGGCCATCAGCGCGCGCCCAATGGCCAGCATCTGCTGCTCGCCACCCGAGAGATTGCCCGCCAGTCCGGCCGCACGGTTCTTCAATACCGGGAAGAGGGAATACACCCACTCCAGATCGCGCGCCACGCCGTCCTTGTCCTTGCGCGTGTAAGCCCCAAGGCCCAGGTTTTCTTCCACGGTCAGCGTGGTCAGCGTGGCGCGGCCTTCGGCCACTTGCACCACGCCGGATTCGACGATGCGGTGCGGCGACATCTGCAGCAGGTCTTGCCCGTGGAGCAGCACGCGCCCGCGCTGCGCCTTCACCAGGCCGGAGATGGCCAGCAGCGAAGTGCTCTTGCCGGCGCCGTTGGCGCCGACCAGCGCAGTGATCTCGCCTTCGTTCAGGGTCAGGCTGATGCCTTTGACGGCTTCGATGTGGCCGTAGGAAACCGCCAGGTCCTGGACTTGCAGAATAACGTTGGGGGCAGTCTGGATTGGGGACTGGGGCTGGCTCATTCTTCTTCCTTGCCGAGGTAGGCCTCGATCACTTCCTGGTTGTTCTTGATCTCATCCGGTGTGCCTTCGGCGATGATTTTGCCGAAGTTGAGCACGGCGACGCGGTCGCACAGGCCCATCACGAAACGCATGTCGTGCTCGATCATGAAGATCGAGAAGCCGCGTTGCTTGATGTTGATGATTTCAGCCATGAGCTCGGTCTTTTCCGCCGGGTTCATGCCGGCCACCGGTTCGTCCAGCAGCAGCAGCTTGGGCTTGGTCGCCAGTGCGCGGGCAAATTCCAGCTTGCGCTGTTCACCATAGGAGAGACTGTCGGCCAGCATCCCGGCCTTGTGGTCCAGGCGCACCCAGGACAGCAGTTCGAGCGCGCGTTCGCGGGCTTCCTTCTCGATCTTGCGGAACGAGCCGAGGTTCAGCAGCAGGCCGCCGAAGCCGTAGTCGAGGTGATCGTGCATGCCGACCACGACGTTTTCGAGCAGCGTCATTTCCTTGAACACGCGGATGTTCTGGAAGGTGCGCGCAATGCCGCGTTCGGTGATCTTGTGCGGAGCGACGTTGCCGATGTCCTGGCCGTTGAACACGATGTTGCCGGAGGAGGCGCGCAGCAGGCCGGTGATCAGGTTGAACACGGTGGTCTTGCCGGCGCCGTTGGGGCCGATCAAACCGAAGATGCCGCCTTCGGGCACGTTGAACTGGACGCCTTGCAGAACCTGCAAACCGCCGAAGTTTTTACTGATCTGGTTGAATTGTAAAAGCATCAGTTCACCTTCTTGCTTGCAGAGTTGTTGCTGTTGCCTGAATTACGGCGTTGCATGAATGCGCGGATACGACGCGGATCCCAGATGCCCTTCGGCAGATACAGCACGACCAGGATCAGGATCAGGCCGTTGGCGGCCAGGCGGAAGTCCTTGAAGTGGCGCAGCACTTCCGGCAGCAGCGACAGGATGGTCGAGCCGATCATCGGGCCGATCAGGTTGCTGGTGCCGCCGAACACGGCCATGGTGAGGATGTCCACGGCGTTTTCAAAACCGTAGTTGTTGGGGCCGATCGTGAAGGTGTAATGCGCATTGAGCGCGCCGGCAACACCGGCAATCGCGGCGCCGATGACGAAGGCCAGCAGCTTGTAGCCGGCCACGTTGACGCCCATCAGGCGGGCGGCGACTTCGTCTTCCTTGATCGCTTCAAACGCGCGGCCGATCTTGGAGCGGCGTACGCGGGCGAGGAAATACACGGTCACGCCCAGCAGCAGCACGATGTGCCACCATTCGGTGACCGGCGGAACGCCGTTGAGGCCCATCGGGCCGCCGGTGATTTCCATGTTCAGCACCACCACGCGCACTACTTCGCCGAAGCCCAGCGTCGCCATCGCGAGATAGACGCCGGACAGGCGCAGCGTCGGGATGCCGATCAGCAGCGCCACCAGCGCCGGCAGGACGCCGCCGGCTGCAAGCGCGACCGGGAAGGGCAAGCCGGCCTGCATGGTAATCAGGGATGCGACGTAAGCGCCGATCCCCATGAACGCTGCGTTGGCCAGCGACAGCAGGCCGCACGACAGCGTGACGTAGATTGACAGTGCCAGCATGGCGTTGACGCCGACGCTGAAGATGACGGTGTTGTAAGTGGCCCAGAATCCGTCCCACCATTCCATGAAACCCATGATCCTAAGCCTTTCTTTCCAGCACTTTGCCGAACATGCCTGAAGGCCTGACCAACAAAATCAAAAACAGCAGACCGAACGCCACCGCATCGCGGAAGTCGCTCGAGATATATGCCACCGTGAGCACCTCGGCAAAGCCCAGGAACAGGCCGCCGATCATGGCGCCGCGGATGTCACCCATGCCGCCCAGGATGATGACGGCGATGCCCTTGTGCAGCATCGGCTGGCCCATGAAGGGCGAGATCGCATTGAAGGACAGGCCGACCAGCACGCCTGCTGCGCCGCCGAGGGCTGCTGCCGCGAACGAGGTCAGGTAGAACAGGCCTTCGACGTTGATGCCCAGCAGGTAGGCCGCTTTCGGCGACTCGGCAATGGCGCGCAGCGCGCGGCCCAGTTGCGTGCGGCGCATCACGGCCAGCAGCACGATCATCAGCACGAAGGCAATGACGACGATGCCGACTTGCACGGCGGTGACGTGCAGGTTGCCGATGGTGACGCTGTCTTCCGGAATGGTGCCGATCGGGAAGCGCTTGTTCTCGGCGCCGAAGAGGCCCTGCGAGATGTTGGTGATCATGATGGCCACACCGATGGTGGCGATCATGGGAATCAGGTGGGGTGCATTGCGCTTGCGCAGTGGCTTGAGCACCAGGATGTCGACGATCAGGCCGATCAGGCCGGTGGCGACCATCGCGGCGAGCATGGCCAGCCACAGCGGCAGCGCCATTTTTTCGACCAGCAGCAGGGCGGCGTAGCTGCCCAGCATGAAGATCGCGCCGTGCGACAGATTGATGACGCCGAGCACGCCGAACACCAGCGTGAAGCCCAGCGCAAAGAGCGCGTAGACGCTGCCCAGCGAAAGGGCGTTGATAAGTTGTTGTTCTAACATAGGGCCTGCGAATAGAGTGATGACGAATAGTGAGGAGCGCCGGTCTCATCCGTCAGTTGCACATCCGGGCAAACTGGCAGGCGGGCGATGTATCCCTCGTTACATCAGAAAAGCGGCTTTTGGCTAGCCTGTTCTTTTTCGCGATTGGTGAAGCGTGGTGAAGCTGGGCAAGCAATGCAACAAAAAGACTCCGGTATAAATACCGGAGTCTTTGTGAGCGTCGAGTTCGACCGAAGATTACTTCAGCAGCGTGAACTTGCCGCCCTTGGCGATGCTGACCACGGCTTCTTGCTGGGCGTCGAAACCGACTTGCTTGCCGGCGACGGCAGGCGCAGCGCGGAAGGCGAATTTGCCGGTCGCGCCGTCGATCTTGACGGCAGGCAAGGCTTGACGCAGAGCGTCGCGGTCCTTGTCCAGCGCGCCCGACAACTTGACGTTCTTGAGCGCTTCGACCACGACGTACAGCGCGTCGTAGGCTTGTGCCGAGAACTGGTCAGGATCGGAACCGAACTTGGCCTTGTACGCGGCGATGAATGCCTTGTTGGCCGGCGTCAGGTTTTCGGACGACCATGGGCTGCCCATCAGCGTGTTGTCGCCGGCATCCTTGGCGATTTCAAACAGCTTCGGCGAGTTCAGGCCGTTGCCGCCGATGAACGGCTGCTTCATGCCCAGCGTGCGGGTTTGCAGGATGATGTTGGCAGCTTCTTCCGCCAGGCAGGAGCAGACGATGGCGTCTGGATTGCCGGCCTTGATCTTGGTCAGTTGCGCCTTGAAGTCGACGTCGCCCTTGGCATACGCCTCGGTTGTCGTGACCGGAATCTTTTGCTGTTCCAGCGTGGCCTTGAAGACGTCGTAACCGGACTTGGTGAACGCATCGTCGTTACCGTAGATCACGGCGACCTTCTTGATGCCGAAATGCTTGACGGCAGCCTTGACTGTCACTGGCAGCACGTCGGCTTCCATGACGGAGTTGCGGAAGGTAAACGGGCCCATGGCAGTGATGCCGTCGGCGGTGTTGCTGGTGCCGAAGGCGACGACCTTGGCGGCGTTGGCGATCGGGTCAGCAGCGAATGCGGAATTGGACAGGGTCGGACCGAAGACCATCAGCACCTTGTCCTGGAAAATCAGTTTCTTGAAGACGTTGATGGCTTCTTCTTTCTTGCCTTGTTCGTCTTCTGCGATCAGAACCAGTTTGTTGCCGTTGACACCGCCCTTGGCGTTGACTTCGTCAGCGGCCAGCGTGAAGCCGTTCTTGATGGCGACGCCGTATTTGGCGGCAGGGCCGGTCAGCGCAGCGGCGAGGCCGAGCTTGACGTCGGCGGCCAATGCGGCATTTGCCATGGTCACGCCGATCATCAGCGCAGGCAATGTCTTTAAAGCGGTTTTAAGCATGTTGAATCGCATCGAGTTCTCTCCTTAGATTTAGATATTCTTATAGAGGATGACGCGAAATATGAACCGGAGGTAACCGGTGCAGGAAATCTTGGGTGGGATTTCCCTATTTTGCTCCATCCTCTTTAGACCGTCGTGCGGTCTTTGGGATACAACCGGTCAAGAATACCGTAAACCGGTTAAAACACACTGCTGCACTGCAACCTGGTAAGCCGCCGTGCAACCGTCTGCTGACTCCGCCGAAAGCGGAGGTGACACAGATGACAGATTTGATGCGGCTCCATCCGAAGACGGAGCGGTCCTGCTGATTACCTCGCACTGCTACTTTTGGTACAGACTCAGTACAGCGGCATCCGGGTCGCGTTGGCAGTTCGGATGCCGCTGGTATTTCTTTGTTTCTTTGTTTCTTTGTTCTTTATTTCCTGCCTTGCAGCTGCATTGCTACAGCGACTTGCGCACTTCCGCGATCGCCAGGCGCACCTGGTTCGGCGCCGTGCCGCCGATGTGGTCGCGGGCGGCGACGGAGCCTTCCAGCGTCAGCACGCCGAAGATGTCGTTGTCGATCAATGGCGAATACACGCGCAGTTCATCCAGCGTCAGGTCGGACAGGTCGCAGTTGCGGTCGACGCAGGTGCGCACGGCGTGGGCGACGGCTTCGTGGGCGTCGCGGAACGGCAGGCCCTTCTTGACCAGATAATCGGCCAGGTCGGTGGCGGTGGCGTAACCCTGCAGCGCAGCGGCGCGCATGGCGTCCGGCTTGACGGTGATGCCGCTCGCCATGTCGGCGAAAATGCGCAGCGTGTCGGTCAGCGTGTCGACGGTATCGAACAGCGGTTCCTTGTCTTCCTGGTTGTCCTTGTTGTAGGCCAGCGGCTGGCCTTTCATCAGGGTCAGCAGGGCGATCAGGTGGCCGTTGACGCGGCCGGTCTTGCCACGCGCCAGTTCAGGCACGTCCGGGTTTTTCTTTTGCGGCATGATCGACGAACCGGTGCAGAAGCGGTCGGCGATGTCGATGAAGCCGACGCGCGGGCTCATCCAGATCACCAGTTCTTCGGACATGCGCGAGATGTGGGTCATGACCAGCGCAGCGGCGGCGCAGAATTCGATGGCGAAGTCGCGATCGGAAACGGCGTCCAGCGAGTTGCGGCAGACATCGTCGAAGCCCAGCGTTTTGGCCACGCGCAGGCGGTCGATCGGGAAGGTCGTGCCGGCCAGCGCGGCGGCGCCCAGCGGCAGACGATTGACGCGCTTGCGGGCGTCGGCCATGCGCTCGGCGTCGCGGCCGAACATTTCAACGTAAGCCAGCACGTGGTGGCCGAAGGTGATCGGCTGCGCCACTTGCATGTGGGTGAAGCCGGGCAGGATGGTGTCGGCGTGCTGTTCGGCCAGATCCACCAGGGCGGAGCGCAGGTCGCGCAGCAGGCCGCTGATGTCGTCGATGGCGGCACGCATGTACAGGCGGATGTCGGTAGCGACCTGGTCATTGCGCGAGCGGCCGGTATGCAGGCGCTTGCCGGCGTCGCCGACCAGTTCGGTCAGGCGCTTTTCGATGTTCAGGTGGACGTCTTCGAGGTCGAGCAGCCATTCGAACTTGCCGCCATCGATTTCACCCTTGATCTGCGTCATGCCGCGCTGGATGTCGGCGTAGTCTTGCGCGCTGATGATCTGCTGGTGCGCCAGCATTTCGGCGTGGGCAAGCGAGCCCTGGATGTCGAATTGCGCCAGGCGATTGTCGAAAAACACAGAGGCGGTGTAACGTTTCACCAGATCGGAAACGGGTTCGGAAAAGCGAGCCGACCAGGCTTCGCCTTTTTTCGATAATTGTGCAGTCATAGTGGGGTTCCCGGAGAATACGCGATTATAGCAAGTCGATGACATTTGAGCCACGCCGCACCTGTTTGCGGACGGAGTCAATAGGGAATTTTCTGCGTGGTATGGATGTCGATTGCGGCGATTCATGGCACAAAAACCATTGCACTATTGGCAAATCTTTAAGATACTCAAAACGCTGTTTTGTAAATCCAAACTATTCGAATTTGTTGTATCTGGACTCATCCGGGGAGAGCTCTCATGAATTTTGAAGCACTGTTTCAGCAGCAAGCGGCATTACCCAGTATTCCCAAAGTGGTGCAGGAAGTCATCGAGAGCTTCAATAACGACAATGTCTCGATCGAAGACATCGCCAAGAAGTTGAGCGCCGACCAGGTGTTGAGCGCCAAGCTGCTGCGCCTCGCGAATTCGTCCTACTATCACGTCTCGCGCAGCATCGGCACCGTCGATGATGCCGTGCTGATGCTGGGTTTCATGACGGTGCGCACGCTGGTCGTCAGCACCGGCCTCACGGGCAGCTTCAAATCCATGTCCGGCGTGGATCTCAAGTTGTTCTGGCGCTATAGCCTGCATACCGCCATCGTCGCCAAGTGGCTGGCGAAGAAGCAGGGACTCAATTCCGACCTGGCGTTCACGGTGGGCCTGATGCACGCCATTGGCCAACTCGTCATGCACGCTGCCATGCCCGAGCAGACCCGCCAGATCGACAAGATCGCCAGCACCATCGACGCCCGTCGCCTGGACGTCGAGCATACTTCGTTCGGTTACGACTTCTCCGACGTTGGCGCGGAGCTGGCCAAGCGCTGGCGCTTCCCGGAGGAGTTCTCGGAAGCCATCGCCGCGTTCTCAAGCCCGCTGGAAGCCGATCCGTTCAACAAGATCGCCGCCGTGATTCATATCGCGGCCTGGCGTGCACGTGCGGAAGAAAATAACTATTCCCGCGAGGAAATGGAATCGACCTTCCCGGACGACGTTGCCGCCAAGCTGGGTGTCAAGCAGGCAGTGCTGTTCGACGATCTGCCGCCGCTGGCTGAACTGGGCGCGGGGATGGAAGAGCTGATTTCCTGAAATTTCCTGAGGAAATGCATGCGAATTACGGCCGACATTGTCGGCCACGGT
>NZ_AJHH01000251.1 GCF_000256565.1 Herbaspirillum lusitanum P6-12
TTTTTTGAAAAAGCCGTGCAGGTCGGATAAAACGCCACAGCCGCTTTCGGCTGCACCTTGCGTACGGCGACATCGGTCTGCGCCAGGTTCAACGCCGACAGGATGGTGGTGGCGCCATGCGACCAGCCGACCATGCCGATGCGGGCGTAGTCGACGTCGTCCTGCGTAGCCAGCCAGCGCAAGGCAACCTGCACGTCGAGGCGGCGGTTGGCGCTGCTGGCTTCGCGCTGCTGCAGGCTTTCCTGGCAGATCGAGCGGCGGCCGCGCGGTGTGAAGCTATCGGGGAACAGGACGTTGTAACCGGCGTCGGTCAACGCGCGCGCCATGGCGATATGGCGCGGCGTGAATTCGATCTTTTCCTTGTTGACGCTGCTGTAGAGACCGCCGCAACCGTGCATGGCGATGATGGTCGGCCGCTTGTCGGATTTGCTTTTGCCCTTGAACCAGTAACCGAACAAGGCAGTGGCCTTGCCGCCCGGCGAATCCACGCTGGTCAGCGCGACGCGCTCGGTGCGCAACGGCGGCAATGCCTTGACCTTCTCCGTCGGCGCGGCAGCGGCAACATGTCCGCACACGCCTGCGAAACAGAGCGATGCGATGGTTTTACCCCAGGTACCCATGAACTTCCTCTTGTTGTGTTGGCAACCCTGGCGCCGACCTGCATGAGGTCAGCTTGCCGAGGGTTTGCCGTCAATCTTTTGTTTATTCCCGCCTGCACCGGCTCGCGCGGGCATCAACACCAGCAGCAGCGCCATTCCGATCAGGGCGCCGCCGGCGGCATACGCCCACGACAATTGTTCCTGCAAGAACAGCCATCCCCACAAGACCCCGAACAATGGAATCAGGAAGGTGACGGTCAATGACTTAACAGGACCTATATCGGCAATTAATCGGAAAAATAAAATGTAAGCCAGCGCCGAACATACAAATCCCAACGCCAATAAAGCAAACCACGTACCAATGCCGGCATGTAGCGGGGCGGCGGGGCCGTCCTCCAGCACTGCCATGACGGCAAAGAACGGCAACAACAGCGCGACCGCGCCCAGTTGACTGCCGCATGCCACCAGCTTGCTGTCCAGGCCGCCACGATCAGTGATCCAGCGCTTGGTCAGGAAACTGGCGAGGCCGTAGCAACTGGTCGCCAGCAGGCAGGCCAGCGCACCCAAAACGGTCGCCGTATCGAAATCCACCGGTCCGGTTCTTGTCAGAACTGCAACGCCGGCCAGGCCCAGGATGACGCCGCCCACCTTGCGCGACGTCAGGGTATCGCCAAAAAATAACGCCCCGATGACCACGCCCATCAAAGGAGCAGTCCCATTGAGGATGGCGGAGTAACCGGCCGGCAATACTTTGGCGGCGAGGCTGAACAGCACGAATGGCAAGCCTGAATTGATGGCGCCCAGCAACATTGTGGCGTGCAGCTTGCCCTGAAAACGCCATTTTACGCGCAAGATCGCCAGCAACAGCAGCAAACCGGCTGCGCCGAACAGCACGCGGAAGAACGCGGTATTGAGCGCGCCCATTTCCGGCACGGCGAGGCGCATGAACAGGAAGCTGGCGCCCCAGATGGCGGACAGTGCGAGCAGGCGCAACAGATCGGCTGGTTTCATGATGCTTCCGACAATAGTGAGAGGTGCTTATCCTGACCAGCCGATGATGCCGCCGCACTCCAAAACTTGCTATCGTGATTTTCCTGATGCTGCTTGGAGCGGGATGGAGCAGTATCGCTCCCTGAAGCCGGCGATGGCATCAGGGAGCGGGCAGCGCTGAGCCTGGCTTTAGCCCGTATTGCGCAGGCCTGCGGCGATGCCGTTGATGGTCAGGTGGATGCCGCGTTGCACGCGTTCCTCGACCTTCTTGCCGGACGCCGCGGTGGAGCGGTGGCGCTTGATGAGCTCGACCTGCAAGTGATTCAGCGGATCGAGGTAGGCGAAGCGGTTCTTGATCGAACGCGCCAGCAGGGGATTGCCCGCCAGGCGGTCCTTGTTGCCGGTGATCGAACCGAGCAGCTGGCTGGTGCGTTCATGCTCGCCCACGATGCGACCGAAGATCGCGTTGCGCAGCTTGCGGTCGGCGACCAGTCCGGCGTAGCGCGACGCCACTGCCATATCTGTCTTGGATAGCACCATGTCCATGTTCGACAGCAGCGCAGCGAAGAATGGCCACTCCTTGTACATCGCACGCAGCGTGGCGAGACGCTTGGATTGCTCCTTGCTGCCGCCTTCCTGCAGCCATTCCGACACCGCGCTGCCGAAGCCGTACCAGCCCGGGAACAGCAAGCGGCATTGGCCCCACGAGAAGCCCCAGGGAATCGCGCGCAGGTCTTCGATGCGGCGCGTCGATTTGCGTGATGCCGGACGCGAGCCGATGTTGAGCTCGGCGATTTCGGCGATCGGCGTGGCGGCGAAGAAGTAGTCGGTGAAGCCCGGGGTCTCGTAGACGAGATTGCGATACGCCTGATAGGCGCGATCCGACAGGTCGCCCATGACGCGTTCGAACTCCGCCAGCTTGCGGGTCTCTTTGGCGTCGGTGGTTTCCGGCATCAGGCTGGCTTCCAGCGTCGCCGCCACCAGCAGCTCCAGATTGCGGCGGCCGATCTCCGGATTGGAGAACTTGGAGGCGATGATTTCGCCTTGCTCGGTCAGGCGGATCTGGCCGTTGACCGTGCCCGGCGGCTGCGCCAGGATGGCCTGGTAGCTCGGGCCGCCGCCGCGACCGACGGTGCCGCCGCGGCCGTGGAACAGGCGCAGCTTGACGCCGGCGCGGTTGAACAATTCCACCAGGCGGTTTTCGGATTTGTATAACTCCCAGTTCGACGTCAGGAAGCCGCCGTCCTTGTTGGAGTCGGAGTAGCCCAGCATCACTTCCTGCAGCTTGCCCTGTTTGACGATCAGCGGCGCCACCAGCGGGAATGACAACCATTGCTCCATGATGTCGGCGGCGCAGCGCAAGTCGGGAATGGTTTCGAACAGCGGAATCACCATCAGCTCGAGTTCTGACAGCTTCGATGGGTCCTTGGCGTCGGCATGCAGCAGGCCGGTTTCCTTTTGCAGCAACAGCACTTCCAGCAAATCGGACGCGGTTTCGGTGTGCGAGATGATGTAGTTGCGGATCGCGCGCGCGCCGTAGCGCTGGCGGATTTCGCGGGCGGTGCGCAGGATGGTCAGCTCGGAATTGGTTTCGTCCGAATACGTCAGGTAGGGCGAATACAGCAGGCGCGGCTTGGCCAGTTCGGCCAGCAGCAGGGCGATTTTCTTTTCTTCGCTGAGACCGGCGTAGGACGGCTCGACCTGCGCGCTGGCGAACAGTTCGCCGAGCACGCGCTCGTGCACGTCGGAGCTTTGGCGCATGTCCAGCGTGGCGAGGTGGAAGCCGAAGATTTCAATCGAACGCTTCAGCACCGCCAGGCGCGGCTTGACCAGCGCGCTGCCGTGGTTGGCGTTGAGCGAGTCGGCCAGCACCTGCAGTTCGGCGATGCATTCTTCCGGGCCGGCGTAATGTGCGGCGGCACCGACTTCCTGGCGCAGGATGTTGACCACGCCGAGATGGCGCGCGGTTGCGGCCAGACGCGCGTACACGCCGATCAGCGCGCGGCGGTAAGGCTCGTCGGCGCGATGGTTGGAGTTGTCCGGCGACGCGTCGGCCAGCGCCAGCAGTTCGGCACTGGCGTCGACCATCAGGGTCGAGATGGACAGCTCTGCGCCCAGCGTATGCACTTCTTCCAGGTAGTAGTCGAACACCACCGTGGACTGGCGCTGCAAGGCATGCTGCATGGTGCCGGCATTGACATTGGGGTTGCCGTCGCGGTCGCCGCCGATCCAGCTGCCCATCTGCACGAAGGGCGGCAGTTCCGCCGGCGCGGTGCGCGAACTGGTTTTGGCACGTAAGCGCGACGGGAACTGGGCGTTGATTTCCTCTTCGATGTCGTCGTACAGCGCCGGCAGCTCACGCAGGAAGGTGATGCGGTAATAGGACAGCGCGTTTTCGATTTCGTCGGCGACCGTCAGCTTGGTGTAACGCAGCATGCGGGTCTGCCACAGCGTGGCGATGCGCGCGCGCAGGCGGGCGATTTCGCGCTCGGCGTCGAGGATGCTCTTGCGCTGCACTTCGGTCGGGTGTGCGGTCAGCACCGGCGAGATCAGCGACTCGGACAGGAAGTTGCGCACGGTGTTGCCCGACACGCCGGCATTGTCCAGGCGCGACAGCGCGTAGGCCACGCTGCTCGGTTGCGGCGCCGAGCCGGCCAGCAAGTGGGCGCGGCGGCGGCGGTTGTGGTGCTGGTCTTCGGCAATGTTGGCCAGGTGCGAGAAATACGAGAACGCGCGCACCACCGAGTTGGTCTGGTCGCGCGTCAGCTTCTTGAGCAGCTTGTCGAGTTCGGCGCCGGCCTTGGCGTCGGATTCGCGGCGAAAGCGCACGGCGGTCTGGCGGATGGTTTCGACCACTTCGAAGACGGCGTCGCCTTCCTGGTGACGCAGCACTTCGCCGAGCAGACGGCCGAGCAGGCGGATGTCTTCCTTGAGCGGCGCGTCTTTGTCGGCGCTGGGCTTTTCGGTGCGTTTCACGGCGCGTTTTTCAGCAGGCTTGACGGCAGGTTTATCGGAACGGGCAGGGGCAGAACGAGCAGGGGTTTGGGTTTTTGGTTTAGTTGCCATGATCAACAATTGCTACGGTTTTCAGAGGAGAAAGTCGGGCGTTCTGGTCGAACTGTCAGTGATGCTGCGTGCTAGAATCTGCTCACTTGATTGCCTCACTTTTTTATATTTTTTATGCGCCGGGCATCTTCACAGATGACTCGGCGACTACCGGAAGAACCGTCTTGAAAGAATTTCCTCCCTCCAGTCTGGTCATTGCTTCGCGCGAAAGCCGTCTCGCCATGTGGCAAGCCGAACATGTGCGCGACCGGTTGGCTGCATTATATCCGCAGTGCAGCATAACCATCCTCGGAATGACCACGCGCGGCGACCAGATCCTCGACCGCACTCTGTCCAAGGTCGGCGGCAAAGGGCTGTTCGTGAAGGAGTTGGAGGTCGCCATGGCCGAGGGGCGCGCCGACTTTGCGGTGCATTCGCTCAAGGACGTGCCGATGGAACTGCCGGGAGGTTTCGTGCTGGGCGCCATTCTGGAGCGCGAAGATCCGCGCGATGCCTTCGTCTCCAACGACTACGCCGGCCTGGATGAATTGCCCGCCGGGGCCGTGGTCGGCACCAGCAGCCTGCGTCGCCAGGCGCTGATCGCCGCCCGCTATCCGCATCTGGTCATCAAGCCGTTGCGCGGCAATCTCGATACGCGCCTGGGCAAACTGGACCGCGGCGACTATGCCGCCATCATTCTTGCCGTCGCCGGCCTGAAACGCCTTGGCCTGGAGTCGCGCATCCGCTCCGCCATCGCGCCCGAGCAAAGCCTGCCGGCGCCGGGACAGGGCGCAATGGCGATCGAAATACTGGCCGAGCGCACCGACTTGCAGCGCGTGCTGGCGCCGATCAACCATCTCGCGACGGACCGCGCAGTGACGGCGGAGCGTACGCTGTCGCGCACGTTCGGCGGCAGCTGCCAGATCCCGCTGGCGGCTTTTGCCACCATAGCCGGCGATCGCATGCACATGCGCGCCCTGGTGGCGACGCCGGACGGCAAGCAGGTCGCGGCTGCCGAAGCCGAAGGTCCGGCCGATGCGCCGGCAGCGCTGGGCAAGCAGATTGCCGACTTGCTCCAGACGCAGGGCGCCGAAGCAATCCTGGCGGCATGCAGGGCCGAGGCCGACGCGGCTGAATGATCCACAGCCGCGTATCAGCCTTCCTCTCATCCATCTTTACTCTCTGAACCGAAGGGAACGCCGTGAAGGAGCTCGCTTCCAGGCCGGTAGTCATCACGCGTCCCTTGGCGCAGGCTGGCGCGTTCGCCACGCAAGTGACGGCAATCGGCCGCATGCCGGTGATTTTCCCCTTGCTGGAAATCGCACCGGTGGCCGACAGCACCGAGCTGCGGCGCGTGCTGTCTGTATTGGAACGATATGCGCTGGTGGTGTTCGTCAGCCCCAACGCCATCGACGCCGCGTTCCAGTTCATTGCGTCATGGCCGCAGGCCGTCGCCATCGGCATTGTCGGCGAAGGCAGCCGGCTGGCCCTGCGGCGTCACGGCGTTGACGACGCCCACGCCACCATTCACGCGCCGCGCAACAGCGCGCGCATGGATTCCGAAGAATTGTTCAAGGCGCTCGATCCCGAAGCGCTGCATGGAAAGCGTGTGCTGATCGTGCGCGGTCAGGCCGGGAGGGATTTCCTGACCGACATGCTGCGCGACAGGCAAGTCGAGGTCGAACACGTGACGGCGTATCAACGCCTGTTGCCGCAAATCGACGCCGAAAAGGCGGCGCACCTGCGCAGCCTGATCGAGGCCGGCAGCGAGTGGGTAGTCACCAGTTCCGAGGCCTTGCGCAACTTGCGGCAAATCACGGCCGATGCGCTGGGACAGGACTGTGTGGTAAAACTACAACGCAATGAAATCATCGTTTCGCACCAGCGGATCGCTGAAACAGCGCACTCGCTGGGTTTCTCCCATGTGACCGTGACCGGATCAGGGGACGAACGCCTGATTGCCGCGTTACAATCCCCTGCATGAACGAACTGCAATCCTCCCCCGACCAGAACCAGCCGGACGCGAAAGCGGATCCCGGACTGCAGGCGAGCATGGTGCTCCCTTCCTTTACACCTTCGGACAATGGCGTGCTGAAAAAGCGCCTGCGGCTGCTGACCTTGCTGGTGGTGATCCTCGCCATCGTGCTCGTGGCGCAGTGGTGGGTGTCGCATAGCGAAATCCGCAGCCTGCGCGAAGAAGTCGCGCGCCGCCTGCAGACCGGCGACCAACACCGAGGTCAAGGGCGTACTCAAGACCGTCCAGGAAAGCACCAAGGAATTGCAAGCCAAGGTCAGCGTGCTCGACAGCAAGCAGGCCGAGTCGCAAAGCCAGCAACTGGCGCTCGAGCAGCTCTATCAGGATCTCTCCAAGAACCGTGACGACTGGGCCCTGTCGGAAATCGAAGAAGTCCTGTCGACCGCCAGCCAGCAGCTGGAACTGGCCGGCAACGTGCAGGGCGCGCTGATCGCCTTGCAAAACGCCGACAAGAGCCTGTCGCGCTCCGACAAGCCGCAGTTCATCGCCATCCGTCGCGCCATCGCGCGTGACCTGGACCGCCTGAAAGCCTTGCCGACCGTCGACGTGCCCGGTATCGCCGTGCGCCTCGACAGCATCATCGGCCAGATCGACAGCATGCCTTTGCTGTCCGACGAAAAACCGGTGGTGTCGGTGACCGAACCCAAGAAACAACCGGTACGCGCCGCGCCGAAGGCCGCCGCCAAGCCGAACGGCAAGGGGCAACCGGCTGACGCATCGTCGAGCGACTGGCTGGCCGATACGCAGGAAAAGTGGCAAAGCTTCAGCGCCGAGATGTGGACCGAGTTGAAGCAACTGGTGCGCATCCGCAGCGTCGATACGCCGGACGCCTTGCTGCTGTCGCCCACTCAGGCTTACTACGCCCGTGAAAACCTCAAGCTGCGCCTGCTCAATGCACGCTTGGCGCTGCTGTCGCGTAACGAATTCGCGTTCCGCAACGACCTGGCCGCGGCGCAAGACACCATCGCCAAGTACTTCGACACCCGCGCCAAGCAAGTGCAGACCACGCAGGCAATGTTGAAGCAAGTCCAGGGCAGCAACCTGTCGATCCAGATGCCGACGCTCAGCGAAAGCATCAACGCGGTGCGCAACTACAAAGGCCGGCGTTAATTAAGACGACAGAAATATGCGAATTCTCCTCTGGCTCCTGACCCTGTTTGCTTCCGCCATCGGCCTGGCGGTACTGGCGCGTTTCAATCCCGGCAACGTCGTGCTGTTCTATCCGCCGTACCGCGTCGATTTGTCGCTCAACTTCTTCCTGGCCGCGGTGGTGGTGCTGTTCATCGCGCTATATGTGCTGATCCGCGCCGTGCGCCTGACGCAAAAGCTGCCTGGCCGCGTGATCGCCTATCGCCGCCAGAAGCGCGAAAACGACGGCAACAAGGCCTTGCGCGATTCGTTGAAAGCGTTCTTCGAAGGCCGCTTCGGCCACGCTGAAAAAGCCGCCACGCGCGCCGCCGAACTGCCCGACAATGCCGGCATCGCCGCGCTGATCGGTGCCCGTGCGGCGCACCGCATGCGCCAGACCGAGCGCCGCGACATCTGGCTGGCCAGCACCGACGGCGACAACGGCCTGAAGGCTGCACGCCTGATGACGACGCTGGAATTGCTGGTCGACGATCACCAGTTCAAGGCCGCGCTCGACACCGTCGATGAGCTCAATGCCAACGGCACACGCCACATCCAGGCGCTGCAATGGGCGCTCAAGGCCAACCAGCAAGCCAAGAACTGGCCCGAAGTGCTGCGTCTGGTGCAAACGCTGGACAAGCGCAATGCGCTGCATCCGGCCTTGTCCAATCGCCTGCGCGAAATGGCTTACGATGCCTTGCTGTCGGATCGGTCTCACGATGCGGAATCGATCCGTCGCCTGTGGGCAGAAATACCCAACGCCGATCGCCTGAAGCCTTACATCGCCACCCGGGCCGCCCAAGCCTTCAGCAGCCGCGGCCTGCACGATGAAGCGCGCACGCTGCTGGAACGCGCATTGGCCGCCGAGTGGGATGATCGCCTGATCCGCGCCTACCGTGATTCGACCGCGGAAGCCGGTTCGCCCGCGCTGCTGGCGCAGATCGAGCGCTGTGAAGCCTGGCTGGCGAAGCGTCCGACCGACGCCGAACTGGCGCTGACGCTGGGCATGTTCTGCCTGCGCCAGAAGCTGTGGGGCAAGGCCCAGCGGCATTTGGAGCAAGCCTTGTCCGATGCCCTCGAGCCGCGCACCGTGCGCGAATCGCACCTGAGCCTGGGGCAACTGCATGATGCGCTCGACCAGCACGAACAGGCTGCGGCGCATTACAAGCAATGCGCGCTGGCGACGGCGATCCGCTAGTTTTTGCACGATCAAAAGAGCCGCCGGGTCGCCGCAAGGCCCCGGCGGCTTTTTATTGCCTGCTTTCAAGAGCGCCCGGATTCGGCGCAGATTGAGGTTGGCGGCCTGAATGCCGTTATAATCTTGGGTTTTTCCATCCCTTCATTTCTTTACGAGAAAGCACCATGAGCCTGAATAACGTCCCGTCCGGCCGCGACCTGCCCAACGACTTCAATGTGATCATCGAGATCCCGATGAACGCCGATCCGATCAAGTATGAAGTGGACAAGGATACCGGCGCCATTTTCGTCGACCGTTTCATGGGTACCGCGATGCACTATCCGTGCAACTACGGCTACATTCCGCAAACCCTGTCCGAAGACGGCGACCCGGTCGACGTGCTGGTGATCACGCCGTTCCCGCTGTTCCCGGGCGTGGTGGTGCGTTGCCGTCCTATCGGCGTGCTCAAGATGACCGACGAAGCCGGTGTTGACGCCAAGTTGCTGGCCGTGCCGGTCGACAAGGTGCTGTCGATTTACACGCACTGGCAAAAGCCGGAAGACATGAACGAACTGCGCCTGAAGCAGATCCAGCATTTCTTCGAGCACTACAAGGACCTGGAAAAGGGCAAATGGGTCAAGATCGACGGCTGGGAAGGCCCGGAATCGGCCAAGGCGGAAATCCTGTCGGGCGTCGAAGCCTACAAGAAGCAGCAAGCCAAGTAATCTGCAGTCCAGGCATTGCCGATAAAAAAGCGCACTCAAGGGTGCGCTTTTTTGTGCCGATCGAAGTCGCGTTGGATCGCAAGTAGAATATCAAGCCGTATCTCGAAACGGGTTGCGTTCGTTCAGTTCGCTCAGGTAATCGTCGATGCCGCCGCCTTCGCGTTCGAGGAAGCGTTCCACCGCGTCGGCAAACGAGGGATGCGCCAGCCAGTGCGCCGACCAGGTTTTCTGCGGCAGGAAACCGCGCGCCATCTTGTGCTCGCCCTGGGCGCCGCCTTCGAACCACGCGATCTTGTTGTCGATGCAGAATTCCAGCGGCTGGTAGTAGGCGGTTTCGAAATGCAGGCAGGGGATTTCTTCCAGCGCACCCCAGTAGCGGCCGTACAAGGCGTCGTCATCATAGACCACCAGCGACGAGGCGACAGGCTTGCCGTCGCGATAGGCCACGGTCAGCAGCAGGTGCTGCGGCATCTGGGCGGCGATGCGCAGGAAAAAATCGAGGTTCAGGTAAGGCGTCGAATGGTGTGCCGCATAAGTGTGGCGATAGCAGCGGTGGAAAAAGCGCCAGTCGCCTTCGCCGGCTTCGTCGCCGCGCAGATGGCGGAACGTGACGCCGGCTTCGCCCACCTTGCGCCGTTCGGCCAGGATGTTCTTGCGCTTCTTGCGTTCCAGCGTCGCCAGGAACTCGGCGAAGTCGCGGTAGCCTTCGTTATGCCAGTGGAATTGCACGCCGCTGCGCAGCATGAAACCGGCTTCGGCCAGCGTCTGCGCTTCTGCTGCCGGAGGGTAGAGCACGTGGGTGGAGGACGTCTGCGCCGCTTCCTGAAGTTGCTGCAGCGCCTGCACCAGCGCCTGGCGCGCGGTGTCGTCAACCGCGAGAAGCCGGCCGCCGCTGACCGGCGTGAATGGAATCGCCGACAGCAACTTGGGGTAGTAGGGCAGGCCGTGACGCTCATAGGCTTCGGCCCAGGCCCAGTCGAACACGTACTCGCCGTAGGAGTGGTATTTCAGGTAAAGCGGCAAGGCAGCCTGCAAGGCATCACCTTGCCATAGCGTCAGGTATTGCGGCTCCCAGCCGGTGTCCTTGGCGGCAGAGCCGCTTTCATGCAGCGCATGCAGGAAAGCGTAGGACAAAAACGGCGTGGCGCCGGCCTGGGCGGCAAGCAGCGCATCCCATGCCGGCTGGCCAACTTCTGCCAGAGAAGAAATGATTCGCGTGCGATAATGAGACTCTGCGTTCACTGCGTGCAGCTCCCCGGCACAGGTGTTGCGTCCTTACTCTTCGTCATTTTCTTACCGTCATTTTTACTCGTTGCCATCATGTCAGTCAAAGTCGCCATCGCCCAGATCAACAGCACCGTTGGAGATATCTCGGGTAATCGCAACAAAATCGTCGAATTCGCACGCCGCGCTGCAGCGCAGGGAGCGGACATCGTCCTCACGCCGGAATTGTCGCTGGTCGGTTACCCGCCGGAAGACTTGCTGCTGCGTCAGGCATTCTACGCAAAAACCGAAGAAGCGTTGCAAGCGCTGACGGCCGAGCTGGCCGGGTTGAAAGACGTGCACGTCGTCGTCGGCCACCCGGCGCTCAAAGATGGTGCGCGCTTCAATGCGGCGTCGGTCCTGCTCAACGGCAAAATCACCGGCAGCTATCGCAAGCTGGAACTGCCCAACGACAGCGTGTTCGACGAAAAGCGCTATTTCACCCCGGACGGGACGCCGCTGGTGTTCGACGTCAAGGGCACCAAATTCGGCATCAACATCTGCGAGGACACCTGGTTCCCGCGCGCGCCTGCCCGCGCCAAGGAAGCCGGCGCACAAGTCCTGCTGATCCTGAACGGTTCGCCGTACCACATGAACAAGCAGTTGCTGCGCCTCGATGTGATGCGCGACAACGTCACCAAACAAGGCATGCCGCTGGTGTTCGCCAACCTGGTCGGTGGCCAGGATGAATTGATTTTCGACGGTAATTCCTTCGCCATGGATATCGCCGGCGAGCTGGTCGCCAGCCTGGCGCATGCGCAGGAAGATTTGCAGGTCATCGAATTCGACGGTGTGCAGATCCGCAATCCGCAGATGGCGCCGGCGCTGTCGATCGAGGCGCAGGTGTACCAGGCGCTGGTGCTGGGTGTGCGTGACTATGTCGGCAAGAATGGCTTCCCGAGCGTGCTGATCGGCCTGTCCGGCGGCGTCGATTCGGCGCTGACGCTGGCCGTCGCGGTCGATGCGCTGGGCGCCGACAAGGTGCGCGCGATCATGATGCCGTCGCCTTACACCGCCGATATTTCCTGGATCGACTCGCGCGACATGGTCGAACGGATCAAGGTCCGCTACGACGAGATTTCGATCAACGATTGTTTTTCGGCCTTCCGCAGCACCTTGTCCGAAGAGTTCAAGGGACTCAAGGAAGACACCACCGAAGAAAACATCCAGGCGCGCATTCGCGGCACGCTGCTCATGGCGCTGTCCAACAAATACGGTTCCATCGTCCTCACCACCGGCAACAAGAGCGAGATGGCGGTCGGCTACTGCACGCTGTACGGCGACATGGCCGGCGGCTTCGCGGTGATCAAGGATATCGCCAAGACACTGGTCTATCGTTTGTGCGCTTACCGCAACAGCATTTCCGAAGTCATTCCGGAACGCATCCTCACGCGTGCGCCGTCGGCCGAGCTGCGGCCCGACCAAAAGGACCAGGATTCGCTGCCGCCGTATGAAGTGCTCGACGCCATCATGCAGATGTACATGGAAGAGAATCTCAGCATCGGCGAGATCGAGCGAGCCGGCTACCAGAAGGGCGATATCGAGCGCATCACGCGCCTGATCAAGATCAACGAATACAAGCGGCGCCAGGCGCCGGTCGGTATCCGGGTCACCCACAGAGCGTTCGGCCGCGACTGGCGATATCCGATTACGTCAAGATTCCACGAATAACATTACGTTGCTCTTTGCGCATAAATAAGAGTGTTTAGTAAAAACTTTCATTGATTTAATTCGATTTTCTGCGACATTTTATAAGGAGGGAATAGCCATGAAGCAAGTCACTGCTATCATCAAACCGTTCAAGTTGGACGAAGTTCGCGAGTCGCTGGCCGAAGTCGGCGTCACCGGACTGACGGTCACCGAAGTCAAGGGTTTCGGCCGTCAGAAGGGCCATACCGAACTGTATCGCGGCGCCGAATACGTCGTCGATTTTCTGCCCAAGGTGAAGATCGAAGTGGTGGTCGACAACAGCGTGGTGGAACCGGTGGTCGACGCCATCATCAAGGCGGCGCGCACGGGCAAGATCGGCGACGGCAAGATTTTCGTACAGGAAGTCGAACAGGTCATTCGCATCCGCACCGGTGAGACAGGAGCGGAAGCGGTATAACACCGTGAAGGGGAGATCGCATGTCGGGGCAGCTTCGATGGTTGTTTCGAATTCTTCCGATCTTGTTGTCAACGTGTTTGTTCTCCCCCGCACATGCCGACACCGGCGTTTCCGCCACCAGGATTCTCCTTGGGCAATCCGCCGGCATGTCCGGCACCACGGCGCACTACGCGCGCCAGGCGCTT